>DAOTXM010000040.1:0-5348 GCA_034435215.1 Anaerolineales bacterium | reverse complement strand
GCGGCGATAGAAGGTAGACAGAGTTAATGCCCAAACAACCTCTCTTCGCCGGTCTGGTCATCGATGAGACCGGCAAACCTGCCGAAACCGCATACGTCGGGGATGAGCCGTGCTACGTCCTCGACGATGCCGGGTTCCGCCGGCACATCTCCTCCGAGCAGATCGACCGCCAGGTCCTGAAAAATTTGCAGGAATTGATGAAAGGCAGCGAAGGCTTGATTTCGGAGCAAACAGCCAAGATGCTTGGCCAGGAGGATGTCTTCACGGTGGCTGCCATCGAGCAGCAGCTAAAAAACATGGACAAGCAATTCGATTTGTTGTTGCAGCAGGGCATCCCTGAAGAAGCGCGCGCATATCTTGGCATGCTGGGCTTCAAAGTGGTGGTGAATTATCAGGGAGAAGTGCTCAGGGTGGAGCAGCCTGGCGCAATCGATGGCGAGGGTGGTGAATAAATTCGTTGTATGTCAACAAGCCATGAAACGGGCTTGACGCGTATCTTTTTTGTGTGATAATATTATCGAATTTCGATAACGAAAAACGATAATATGATACTCTCTCGTGATCTCTTCCTGGGTTTTATCAAATTACACATCCTCCATCATGCCGGGCGAGAGCCGGTCTATGGCTTGTGGCTGATCGAAGAACTTGACCGTCACGGCTATCGCCTCAGCCCGGGGACGCTCTATCCGATCCTTCACACGCTCGAAGGGAATGGCCTGCTCGCGAGCGAGAAACGGGTCGTGGATGGCAAGGTCAGAAAATATTATCGGCTGACCTCTGCCGGGCAGGAAATGTTGGCGCAAGGGCGTGCAAAGGCCGAGGAACTGCTCCATGAGTTGGGGGAGTGAACATGAGCAGGCTACCCTCTTCCCCTGAACCGGAAATGCCCTCCCTTTCTCGGCGCCTGGTCGAAGTCAGCTTGTTGTTCTTAAAACTGGGTTTTACCGCATTCGGCGGACCGGCCGCGCATCTCGCCCTGTTCCACGACGAAGCGGTCAAACGGCGCAAGTGGCTGGACGAGCAACATTTCCTCGACCTGATCGGCGCGACCAACCTCATCCCCGGTCCAAATTCCACGGAGATCGCGATCCATCTCGGCTTTTTGCGCGCGGGCTGGTTGGGGCTGATCCTCGGCGGCTTTTGTTTCGTCCTGCCGGCTACGCTGATCGTGCTGGCGCTGGCGGAAATCTATGTGCGCTTCGGTTCCGCGCCCCAGGCCGGCTGGCTGCTGTACGGCATAAAACCCGTCATCATTGCCATCATCGTCAATGCGCTGCTAACCTTGGGTAGAAAGGCGCTCAAGGACTTCCTGACAGGCGCTGCCGGGTTGCTGGTCGTCGTGGCCTATTTTCTAGGAATCAATGAGATTGCCCTGCTCTTCGCCGCTGGTCTGCTCGTCATGTTCCTCAAGAATTTGCAAAACTTCAGAAAACCCGGCCTGACAGCGTTGATTCTGCCTTTCGCTGGGATAAGTCTGCCTGCTCTGGCTGCTATCCCTTTCAGTTTCCCGATCCTCTTTCTCACTTTCTTGAAGATTGGTTCGGTCTTGTATGGCAGCGGATATGTACTACTGGCCTTCCTGCGCGCGGACTTTGTCACCCGCCTGGGCTGGATCAGCGACCAGCAGTTGATCGACGCCATCGCTATCGGGCAGGTGACTCCCGGTCCGCTATTCACGGCAGCGACTTTCATCGGCTTTTTGCTGGGCGGCACGCCGGGAGCATTGCTGGCGACCGTCGGGATTTTCCTGCCATCCTTCGTTTTCGTCGCCATCAGCAACCCTTTGATCCCCCGCCTGCGAAATTCGTCCTGGGCCGGCAGTCTGCTGGACGGCATCAATGCGGCTTCTCTGGGCTTGATGGCAGCCGTCACCTGGCAATTGGGCAGGACCTCCCTGGTGGACCCGCTCACTATCGTGATGTCCCTGATTGCCTTTGGCCTGCTTGTGCGCTATAAGGTCAACTCGACATGGTTGATTGCTGGCGGGGCGTTGGTTGGCTTCCTGGGCATGCTGCTGCAATGAAATTTTCGTGAAAGGACTAGCAAAATGCTGACCTTGAAAATCCTTGTCGTCATCGTAGTCCTGCTGGCAGGGGCATGGCTGGTCTGGCGCATGCTGTCGCGCCGTCGCTCCCTGCCGTGCCCGCGCTGGCTGGGATTTTTCCTGGACAATCCCATCGCCATTTCAGAGGCTCGAAAACAGATCGAACGTGCTGAATTACAGTCGGGCATGGACGTTTTGGATATAGGCTGCGGCACTGGACGGTTGACCATTCCATCCGCCCGCATTGTTGGGCCAAAGGGACGGGTGCTGGCCGTGGATATCCAGCAGGATATGCTGGACACGGTGCAGGCGCGTGGCAGGGAAAATGGCCTGGAAAATATCCAAATCCAAAAGGTTGTAATGGGGGAAGGCATGTTCGACAAACGGGACGTGTTCGACCGTGCTTTCTTGACAACGGTCCTGGGGGAGATCCAAAATCAACTTGCGGCGCTGCAAGAAATATACGCGGCGCTAAAGCCCGGCGGGATACTGTCCATCGCCGAAATCCTTTTCGACCCTCATTTTCAAAGCATGGCAAGTGTACGCGCCCTGGCGCAAAAAGCAGGCTTTCGATACGAATGCAAGTTTGGCAACCGTTTCGATTTCACCATCCATTTCGTCAAACCCAAATAAACAAGGAAACGCTGTGCAAAAGAAACCCTCACTTCCCCGCCTGCATCCCAACATCTGGGCCGTGACGATCACCTCCTTCCTGACCGACATCTCCTCCGAGATGATCGTCTATCTCATCCCGCTTTTTCTTGCCAATATCCTGGGCGTGCGCACGGCGGTCATCGGCCTGATCGACGGCATTGCCGAGACCACCGCCAGTCTGCTCAAGATCTACTCCGGCGCGCTCTCCGACAAACTGGGCAAACGCAAGGGACTGGCTGTGCTCGGCTACGGGCTCTCCACTATTGCCAAACCATTCCTGTACTTTGCCAATTCCTGGGGCTGGGTGTTGGGCGTGCGTTTTGCCGACCGGACCGGGAAGGGCATCCGCACGGCGCCACGGGACGCGCTGGTGGCCGCCTCCACCGACGAAAGTTCCCGCGGACTGGCCTTTGGCCTGCACCGGGCCGGGGATACCGCCGGTGCGTTCCTTGGACTTGGAATTGCCTCCCTGATCATCTGGTTGACCCAGTCCGGGGCTGCCGAACTGACCCGTAAAACCTTCCAGACGGCAGTTCTGGCCAGCATCCTCCCGGCGATTTTTGGGGTGGTCGTCCTGGCACTGGGGGCGAAAGAGGTGGCGGTTATGGCCCCTGAAGGGGAGGCAGACCAGAAGTCCAGGGGGATGCGCTTGAGTCTCAAGGGAATGGATGCCCGGTTCAAATCATTCCTGCTGGTGGTCGTGCTGTTCACGCTGGGCAACTCATCCGATTCGTTCATCGTGCTGCGCGCCCAGGAGCGCGGACTATCCGTCTTGCAGACCATGTTCATGTTGATGACGTTCACAGCGATTTACACGATCTTCTCCGGGCCGCTGGGCGCGCTCTCGGACAAAATCGGGCGGCGCAGATTGATCATCGGCGGCTGGCTGGCGTATGGATTGGTCTATCTCGGTTTCGCCTTTTCGCAGGCAGGCTGGCACATCTGGGCGCTGTTCGGGTTGTACGGGGTCTACTATGCCGCGACGGAAGGCACGGCCAAAGCACTGGTGGCGGACCTGGTGCCCGATGCCCAACGCGGTACAGCTTACGGGTTGTTCAATGCCGCGATTGGGTTAACAGCCCTGCCTGCTTCTGTAATCGCAGGCATTCTCTGGCAGGGACTGGGCGCGTGGGCAGGTTTCGGCGCATCCGCTCCGTTCTTCTTTGGCGCAGCGATGGCTTTGCTGGCAACATTGCTGTTCTGGCGGTTGGTGCGCTAACTTCGTTCAGGAGAATGAAAATGCATCCTTATGTGAAATCCATCCATACTCTTTTCACCGGTCATGCCGACCCGATCGCTGCCGTGCCGATGAAACGCTACATGCGCGACCAGTTCGAGTATCTGGGCATCAAAAGTCCCCAGTTTGGGCCTCTGCTAAGGGGACACCTTGTCGAGCACGGCCTCCCGCCGCTCGCTGACCTGGATACCATCCTGCGCGAGTTGTGGGCTCTGCCGGAGCGCGAGTTCCAGTATGTTGCCACCAGCCTGCTGGGTCGGCTCGAAACGCAGCTCCCGCCGGAATTCATCGAGACGCTGGAATACCTGCTGGTCAACAAATCGTGGTGGGATACGGTGGATACCATTTCTACCGGCGTGGTTGGCACGCACTTCAAGCGTTACCCGGACGTGCGCGAGACGGTTCTGGCAAAATGGCGCAAATCCGAGAACTTCTGGTTGCGGCGTTCGGCAATCCTGTTCCAACTCAACTATAAAGATGAGACCGACTTCTCTCTATTGTGCGAGATCATCCGCGAGAACCTGGGTTCAAAGGAATTCTTCATCAACAAGGCCATCGGTTGGGCGCTGCGCCAGTACACCCGCGTGGACCCACAGGGAGTGCGCGAATTCGTTGCCGCCACGCCGCTGCATCCGCTCAGCGCGCGCGAAGCCTTGAAATGGTTGGAAAAGAGAAAGAAATCATAAGGAGCGCTTGTGTCCCATTTGCCAAACTTGGCCGTGTTCCTGCTGGCCGCGCTTATTCTACTGCTTACACCCGGTCCGGCCGTGCTCTACATCATCGCCCGCAGCATGGACCAGGGCCGCCTGGCGGGATTCGTGTCGGTGTTCAGCATCGAGACTGGAAATTCCGTCCACGTGCTGGCGGCGACGTTGGGGTTGTCGGCGATCCTGCTATCGTCAGCGCTGGCATTTACGGTGGTCAAATATCTGGGTGCGGCCTATCTGGTCTACCTTGGTATCCGCCGCTTATTGACGCGTGAGCAGGAATACGAACCTGCCAGCTTGCAGCAAGAGAGTCTGCGGCACATTTACTCTCAAGGTGTGGTGGTTGCAACCCTAAATCCCAAGACGGCCTTGTTCTTTCTAGCATTTCTGCCCCAGTTTGTCGATCCGTCCAACGGTTCGGTGCCACTCCAACTCCTGACTTTGGGGGGGATATTCGTGATGATGGCGATTGTGACCGACAGTATATACGCGTTATTGGCGAGCGCGGCCGGCGGCTGGCTGAAGAGAAATCGTTCCTTTCTGCGTGCGGAACGTTATGTCGTTGGGAGTGTGTACATTGGTCTGGGAGTGACAGCCGCATTGGCTCATAAGTGAATGATCATTCACACATCGATCGCTACTTAAAAGGCTGTACTATTTTTAGCGGGAAAAACGCCGAAATTTGGGGTGTGAGCGCGCGTACGTG
>DAOTXM010000039.1:0-9691 GCA_034435215.1 Anaerolineales bacterium | reverse complement strand
CGCTGGTGACTGGTTGGTAGGCCGGGTAGACATTGGGCAGGCCGCCCATATCGCAGGCACCCTGGACGTTGTTCTGTCCACGCAGGGGGTTGACGCCGCCGCCGGGCACGCCCATGTTGCCGAGCAGCATCTGTAAATTGGCAAGCGTCATCACGTTGCGCACCCCGCTGATATGCTGGGTGATGCCCATCGCCCATATAACGGCCATTGGTTTGCTGGCAGCCATGATTTCGGCAGCTTCGTAAAGTTGGCTGATTGGAATTCCCGTGACCTCCGAGGCCAGTGTGGGCGGATATTGCATGATGGTGGCCTTGAATTCCTCGAAGTTTTCCGTGCGTTCAGCGATGAAGTCTTTGGCTTCCCATCCCTTTTCGAGGATGATGTACATCAACCCGTTGAGCAGGGCGATATCACTGCCGGGTTTATGCTGGAGGTGAAGGATGGCAAAATCGCAGAGATCGATCCGGCGTGGATCGGCAACGATCAATTTTGCACCGCGGAAGCGTACTGCCCGGCGCAACATGGTCCCGAAGACGGGGTGCTGCTCGGTGGTGTTGGAGCCTATCACAAAGAAGGCGGCAGCTTTTTGGGAGACATCGTCCATGGAATTGGACATGGCGCCCGAACCGAAGGAGGTGGCCAGACCGGCCACCGTGCTGGAGTGTCAGAGGCGGGCGCAGTGGTCAATGTTGTTCGTCCCGATGACCTGCCGCGCCAGTTTGTTCATCAGATAGTTCTCTTCGTTCAGGCATTTTGCCGAGGTCAACACGCCGACGCTATCCGGTCCTTGCTGGTCACGCGCATCGCGCAGTTTGCGGGCGGTGAGGTCGAGGGCGGTATCCCAGTCGGTTTCGATCCAGTCCCAGGCGTTGCCTTTGAGCCGTTTTGCCTTGTTTTCGAGCAGGTAACGGCGCACCCGCGGTTTCTTCAGCCTGTCGGGGTGGTGAATGTAGTCATATCCGTAACGTCCCTTGACGCACAGGGCCATGCCATTGACAGGTGCGTCCGGATTGGAGGCAACACCAATGATCTTTTTGTGTTTGACTTGCAGGTCGAACTGGCAACCGACGCCGCAATACGCGCAGGTGGTCGTTACTTTGTGGATTTGATGCGCTTTGGCAATCCCATGCATGTAGCTCATCTTGTTGGAGAGCGCTCCGGTCGGGCAATACGCCACGCACTGTCCACAGGATTCGCAGCGCGCTTCCAGCAAGGTCGTTCCCGCCCCGGCCACGATGACTTCTTCGAAACCGCGTTGGGCTATGCCCCACACGTCGCGTACCTGGATTTCTGCACACGCCAGTACGCAACGGCGGCACATGATACATTTGTTGAAGTCTACATGGATAAAGGGATTTGGGTCGCTGTCGGGCTTATAGCGAACGCCTTTGATGCCCCAGGCAGGTGCATCGACTTCATACTCATACACCAGATCCTGCAACTCACAATCGTTGCTGATGTCGCAATAGGAACAGTTGGGTGTATGGTTGGCAAGCATCAGCTCGAGGTTAAGTTTACGGGAGGCGACAGCTTTCTCACTTTCCGTCTCGATCTCCATCCCTTCCCAGACCTGGGTCACGCACGCGGCTTGCAGAAAGCGCGATCCCTTGACTTCCACCACGCACATGCGGCAGTTGCCGGTCGGGGACAGGTCTTTGTGGTAACACAGGGTTGGGATACGGACCTCATGTTGCCTGGCCACATCCAGGATGGTTTGTCCAGGTTGCGCTTCGATTTTCTTTCCATTGAGGGTAATGTTCACTGTCATAAGTTCTCCGCTCCTTCGAACGCCTCCGCAAAATGTTGAATGGCCGAGTTCATCGGAATGGGCACGGACTGTCCCAAGGCACAGAAAGAGGCTAACAGCATATTGTCGGAGAGTGCCTTGAGCTGGGCAAGATCGCCTTTCTCGTCCTTTCCGGCCGCCATTCTGGTCAGGATTTCCATTGACCACCAGGTACCTACACGGCAGGGCGTACACTTGCCGCAGGATTCGGCAGCGAAGAAGTGCAGCAATTCGCGCAGGAAGGCCACCGGCGAGACCGTCTGGTCGACGATCAGGAACGAGCCTGCGCCGAGCGAAATCCCTTTTTGCGCGGACGCGAAATCGATCGGTACATCGAGCAGGCTGCTGTCGACGACTGTCCCCGCGGCTCCACCGCACAGGGCGAACTGGAACGAGGAGCCATCCAGCATGCCGCCGCCGAACTCGTCGATGATCTGGCGCAGGGTCAAACCAAAGGGAGCCTCGAACAGGCCGGGGTTCTTGATGTGACCAAGCACCATATACATTTTCGTGCCCGGTGTGGAATATTTCGAGAGTGATTTCCACCAATCCGCGCCATTTTTCAGGATGTGTGGGACTGCTGCGTAGGATTCGACATTGTTGACCGCGGTTGGTTTGCCGCGGAAGCCATAGCTGGGTGGGTAGGGCGGGCGCATGCGCGGTTCACCGCGTTTGCCCTCGAGCGACTCGATCAAGGCGGTCTCCTCACCGCAGATGTAAGCCCCAGCGCCGCGATGAACGTGGATTTTGAACGAGAACTCTCCACCCAGGATGTTCTTGCCGAGATAGCCTTTCTCCTCGGCTTGCTCGATCGCTCTTTCCAGACGCCGGGCCTGGTACTCGTACTCGCCGCGGATGTAGATCCACGCTTCGGATGCGCCGCAGGCGTAGCCGCCGATAGTGATCCCCTCCACCACCTGGTGCGGATTGGTGTCGATCAGCACGCGGTCCTTGAAGATGAGCGGCTCGGATTCGTCCGCGTTACAAATCATATACTTGGGTGAGCCTTTGGCGCCAGCCACGAACTTCCATTTTCGGCCGACCGGGAAACCAGCACCGCCACGTCCCTGCAAGCCGGAGGCTTCGACCAGGTCGAGCACTTCGGCGGGTGTTTTCTGGAGGGCGGCTTTTAGCCCGCTATACGCGCCAAATTCCAGCGCAGATTCGATCGAATCAGGATCGATCTTCTCGGCGTTTGCCATCATCACACGCACCTCACCGGGTCGCGGTTGGGAATAATCGGTTGGCACCCCGCGCCACCCTTCACAGACTTTCTTGGCTTCTTTGGCGTTTACAGGTCCAGCTTGTTCATCATTGACCAGGACGGCCGGAGCGCGGTCGCATAGACCAAGACAGGAGCTGCGCTCTACCGTCCACGAACCGCTGACGGCGGACGACCACTCATCTATAGCCTGCTGCCTATCGTCTGTTGTTGCTCTCTTGAGCCAGCAAACCGGTCCATCGCAGACACGCAGGATATTTTTCCGCTCTGTGAGGGAGAGCATCGAATAGAAAGTGGCCATACCATACGCCTTGTGGGGCGGTACATGCATAGCCCTGGCTGCATCTGTGATGGACTCGCGTGAAAGGCCGCCGGGCATATCCTGTAGGTCTATCAGGACTTCCAACAGGCTTTCGGGATCGTTCCCATGTTGGGCGGTCAATTCCAAAATTTCTGGAGAGACAGGTTGATATTTGATTTTTTTGTTGGTCATAGAACCTCGCTATTAATCCAGCTTGATTATTGCTGTTCTCACCGCTTATGGAAAGTTGCTTTCATCGTTACTTGGTCGGTACGTTCATCCTGACTTGAAAAAAGCCGTCCTTTTCAGGACGGCTGGATCGTTTCGAGCAGGATTCTCTCCGGACTTGCGTATAGGTTGAATCTATTTCGTCGTGCATACCCGATCAGAGTAATTCCCCAGGCTTCCGCCAGTTCGATCGAGAGCGAGGAAGGGGAGGTTCGTGAAGCGATGACCTTTGCCCCCATCCGCACGGCTTTCTGCAGCATTTCGGAGCTGATGCGCCCGGTTGTGATCAGGATGCGTCGGTCAGGCCAGACGTTCTCCATCAAACAAAGACCGGAGATCTTATCGAGCGTGTTGTGGCGACCGATATCTTCAGCAGACAGGATGACCCGCTCGCCATCACAGAACACGGAGGTGTGCACGCCACCGGTCTCACGATAAAGTTCCTGCGCTTCGAACAGCAACTCAACCAGACGGTTGACCTGGCCTGGGGTCAATTGGAACTCGTCTGAAACGGAGGCAGACTGCGGGCGTTCGATGGAGGCGACAGCGGTCACGCCGCCGGTACAGCCGGAAGTGCGCGTCCAGCTTTCCGGTTTTGAAGCTTCATGTGTCAACCAGACGTCTACGTTATCGCCGTGCTCGCAGAGGCGGACATCGACGACCTCCTTCATCGTGTCAATGACACCTTCGTTGAAGAGAAAACCGACCATCATCGCTTCGAGTTGGACTGGCGTGCACATGAAGGTGGTCCAGACCTCGCCGTTGACCGTGAGCGCGACCGGGGTTTCCACAATGGTGTTGCCTTGGGTCATCTCGTTTTTTCTGGTGTCGATTTGATAATAACGGATGGGTTTGCGGGGTTCGATCATCATTGCTCCATAAAGTACCGATAGATTTTCATAATAAGCAGGGGGAACCCGCATTGCTGAAAGGGTTACGTACCGATAATTTTTTATATTGTAGCAGGTTTTTTCTGCTCAATTGGCTGGCTTGCGTATAGGTGTGCACGCAAAACATGTCAGGGACAACCTTTGCATGCAGACGCGTATAGCAGAAGTGCGCGATCGTGTGGGAGGCATTCAGGCATGACTCGCTATCTGGTCTCTTTCATACCGAAATGTGGAAACCATGAATAGGGACTAGAAACTGGATATGGTTTTGTGCTAAAGTATTGTTGATGAGACGTATTGGAACAGAAGGAGGATTCAATGGAAGTCGAGCTTGGTCATGTGACACATTTCTTCAACAAGATCAATGTGGCCGTGTTGTCTATCAAGGATGTATTGCGGGTCGGTGATACGATTCACATCCTGGGGCATACCACGGATTTCACCCAAAAAGTGACCTCATTGCAAATCGAACATAAAAATGTCGACTCTGTGAAACCAGGCGATGATTTTGCCATCAAAGTCATCGAACCGGCCCGCGAACACGATGTTGTCTATAAAGTTATCGAGGAGAAATCGTAATGAGAAAGAGGTAACCTGATGCGCTTTCAGGTCTGGGCCTGGGTTATCATCCTTTTTCTGGCTGCCTGCGCAGAGACGCCTGTCTCGACGGAAGCAATACCACAGCCCACTCCCTCTGGCTCAGTTGAGGATGTCTTCGAACAGCAACGCCTGAAGATGGTCGAGAAAACCATTGCGGCACGGGGTGTCGAAGATGAGCGGGTGCTGGAGGCGATGCGGACCGTGCCGCGTCACCTGTTCGTCCCGGTCGATTTTATCGATGTAGCTTATGCCGACCACCCTTTGCCAATCGGCTATGGACAGACCATTTCGCAACCCTACATTGTTGCCTGGATGACGGAATTGCTGGATCTGGAACCAGGTGAAAAAGTATTGGAGATTGGCACCGGGTCCGGATACCAGGCTGCCGTGCTGGCCGAGTTGGATGGGATCGAGGTCTATTCCATCGAGATCGTTCCGGAATTGGCTGAAATGGCTGCTCGCCGTCTGGTCGATCTGGGCTATGATCAAGTCAAGGTCAAGCAAGGAGACGGCTATTATGGCTGGCCGGAGTACGCGCCATTCGATGCCATCATCGTGACCGCCGCTCCCGATCATTTGCCCGCCCCGCTGGTGGAGCAATTGACCGAAGGCGGGCGGCTGGTCATTCCGATCGGTCCGCCGGGCGGGTACCAGGTGTTGTGGAAGTTTGTCAAGTCGGGCCAGGATGTCACGGCGTACAGTATGGGTGGGGTGGCATTCGTGCCTTTTACCGGGGAAGGGATTGAGAAGTCCACTTCGGGCGAGCCAGCGCCGTGAGCAGTGCACCTGCATAGCAGGCGGCACCTATCATAAGCGTTATGTTGAATCCGAAGGTCAAGGCTAACAAAGCGGCCAGGACGGAGGCCACCACCGAGGCGGCCCCGTTGGCCGCCCAGACCCAGGGGATTTGGAAATGCTCCTTTTCGCCTTCACCACTTGTAAATTTTTGCAGCCATTGAATTCCGGCCGGAAACGGAATGCCCATCAGGAATCCGATAGGAGCCAGGATAAGCATGGTCAGCAGAAGGCGGCCGAATGGCGACAATCCCAGGGTAAGCGAGAAAACAAAGGGGAGTCCGCATGGGGCGATGATGGCAACCAGCACGAGTGCAAGCAATGCTGTGCGGTGGGGAATGCGATAACTCAGCAAGCTACCGATGGCTGAAAACAGCAAAATGGAAAACAACACCGCGGTCAGGGCGTAGGCGGGATTTCCCAGGTACAGGATGAAGCGTTGCAACAGGGGAATTTCCACCAGCAGGTAAGCCAGGCCGATCAGGCCAAAATACAGCAGAGGCCGTCGGATGGAAATCTGAGAGAGCGCCATAGCTTCTTTGGCTGGTTTGCGGATGGTTAGCGGCAGCAGAATGATCGTCCCTGCCATGAGCGTTGCCAGCACGAGCAGGGCCAGGATGACGAAATAGCCCGCGCCGCCGAAGGGCTGCCAGGTGCGGCCCAGTTCGGCCATGACCTGCCCGGCCTGTGACCACTTGAAATAATGACCGAGGAAGGGGTGGTCATCTGTGGGCGGGCGCACATCGAACGGATAGGCATCGTAAAAGGCCTGGCGGGGATTTGCCTCGAGCAACGCGTTGAAGGCCCGGTAATAAATCGATTCCGGCAGGATATTGTAGCGGTTGGTCTCTTCGGGGCGGATGCCGGGCGCGTAGACCAGGTCGAAGGCGCGCTCGGAGGCGAAGGCGCGGATAGCTTTTAAATCGTCTTGCGTGTAACTGCCATTTCGAACCAGAATTGTGATCGTATTGTATCCGCGAAAAGCGACGATTTGTGTTTCCGGGTCTCCGCCGCTGCGTTCCAGGGCTGTGACGGCCAGCGCAAAGATCCGCAGGTCTTCGCTGGGCGGGTCCTGCAACCAGCGTGTCACGGCCAGCAGGCCGTCTGGTGCCAGGCGTGCCAGGGCGTCCTGGAAGGCTTCGACGGTATAGCGGTAGTCTTCCCCCAGGCTGTAGGCGCCGGAGCGCACCGGATGGTAAGAATTTGCCAGGGAAAAGACGATCACATCGTACGTTTGTTCCTGTTCGCGCCGCAGGTAGGTGCGCTCCGTTTCCAGGATAAGTCGCACCTTGGATTGCGTATAGATATGTTCGGCTGCGATGACGATCAAGGGGTTGCCCTCCACAGCCGTTACCGACCCAGCGCCGAGGGCCAGGGCGGTCTGAACGTCCAGACCACCGCGCGGCTCGAGGACCAGTGTATCAGCCCCAGGTCGCAGTTCGAACGGCAGCGCCAGGGGCAGGTAGCTGCTGAAGGCCAGGTCCGCTCCCTCGGGCAGGATCGCGTTCAGGTCGTCGCCATCCAGGAACAGACCATCCTGCCGGGGCAGCGGCCCCAGGTAGCGGTAGCTCAGGCCGGGGATCGAGTGGATGCCCGCGCTGCGCACCACGTCCACGCGCGAGAAGGCGTTCCAGCGGCGGTAGACTGTTTCGGCCTGCGGATATTGCACCGCGTAGGAATAGCCTTTGTAGGGCGAGAGACGCAGTTCCATGACGGGCAAGCCGGGACGCCCGGAAAAGTGCAGACCCAGGTCGAGGCCGACAAAGATCAACAGGAGGAGGGCGGACGCTTCGAAACCACGCCCGCGCCTGCTGCCGCTTTTCAGGCTGACCAGCGCCGCGAGCATCCCCAGCCCGCTGCTCAGCGTGACCGTACCTTCCGCGCCTAAAAATGGCGGTGCCAGCAGGGCGAAGATACAGCCCAACGCCGAGCCGAACAGGTTGACTGCGTATGTCTCCCCCGCGGATTGGGGATAAACGTCCAGCAGCAGGCCGACCGCCATGCCGCTGAAGAAGAAGGGCGTGGACAGGGCCAGGTAGTGCAGCACCAGGATGCCCACCTGCCGGCGGTCCCAGGCGATGCTGAAGGAATCGAAGGGCAACCAGTTGGTGAGCAGGTAGGCGACCAGGATGCTGAGGCCGGTCGCCAGCCCGAGCAGGCCCATGGCGCGACGGGGATCGTTTCGTCCGAGCTTTGGGAAAATTGTCAGGGCGGTGCCGCTGGCGCCGAAGCCCAGCAGGGCAATGCTGACGATCATGAAGGCGAAGTGATAGAACTGCGCCACCGAGAACAGGCGCGTAAGCGTGATCTCGAACGCCAGTGCCGCGGCGGAGAGCAGGAAGAGACTCAGCCTGGTGCTGCGTGCGATGCTAAGCCTCCAGCATGCCCAGTCGTTTGTCGATCTCGTTCTCCCGCTCCTGGGCACAGGCTTTGTAGAGGTCATAGCGGCCCGGGAGCGAAGGCGAAATTCTCAACGCGCGGCACATCTTTTCCACGGCGCGTTTCAATTCTTTTGGATGAACATCGTACAAGGTGCGCGGTTTGCGATATTTCTTTTTCTGCATACGGGTTTCCTCAGGCGACCTTTTGGTATTGCTAAATGGAATGGCATAAGTAGCGGCGGCGGAAAGTAGGGCTAGTGGAGGGCAATTAGCTCGATTATTCAGTAGAGTATTCCAATGGTTTATCCTAGGAATGTCGCTCCATTGCTCGCCTCATTGTCTCTATCAGATCTTCTATGATCTTATGCTTACGCAGGTTCCAAAGATACGCTGATAGAGTTACGAGCGCGGCAGCGATGACTCCTCCAAAATAATGTTTGCCCACAAATCAGTTCCAGTCAAGAAAGTAGTTATTATTACTCTCCTTCCACTGCGCGCATCGGGGAGAATGCAGTTTACAACTTCAACAGGTATTTCTTATCTACATGTGACCTAACGCACAAAAACCATTCTACATAACTTCTTTTGAGCAAACCGAATAATGTTCTAAATGCAGTTCGCACATCAGGCGGTTCAAGAAACCAAGGCAGAATTGGTCAATATCACTATACCGATTTTCCATTTCCAAGTCAATTGCTCAGGGAACCTGCTTTCTCCCAACCGGCATCAGGCCCAGGGGCTGTTCGTCCGCTCCCAGGTGAAGGACTTCCCTGACCCTGTCATCGTGGAACGCGCCAATGAATACGGTTCCCAGATCGAGGGAAACGGCCTGCAGGTAGATATTTTGGGCAACACAGCCTACTTCCATATGGACATATTGCTCCCCACGTTCGCCGTATTTGACCGTTGTACGCTCATAAATGGCCGTGATGACAATGACAACGGCTGCCTCTTTCACAGCGCTCTGGCTGAGCGCAGCTTCATATAACGCCTGGCGTTGGTCGCCTTCCACTACCAGGGTCAGGGAGTGATCACTTGGCTTGTAATGATAGAGACCGGTCGGAAGATCATTGACTACCCCGGAAAGCAGGTAGATTTCGAGCGGGTAGAGCGCGCCAGCGGATGGCGCCGTGCGTCCCCCGCTGGGACTTGTAATTCCCTGGGCGGCCCACAGCAGATGGGAAACTTCAGCCAGCGTCAGGGGCTCATCGGCATAGCTGCGCACGGACCTGCGTTGCAGCAGCGCTTTTTCTACCGACGTATCCCCATCATAAAGCGGGGTTGGCAGGATATATCCAGATTGCTGGTTTTCAGTGGTAGCAGGCTTTGCCTCTCTGCAACTTACAACCAGAATCGTGCCAGGAAGAATGGCCGCTGCAAGGATGGCGAAGAGAAGCCGCCTCTTCATACTGTTTCAGAATTTCCTACTATCCGTATTTTTACAAAAGAGAAGGGAAGTGGGGTGTTTTGGACGGGCGCAGCCCGTCC
>DAOTXM010000038.1:0-9977 GCA_034435215.1 Anaerolineales bacterium | reverse complement strand
CGTGCCACCGCGCCCTCAAATCCAAAATTCGGTATTTTTATGGAGAATTGGAATAATCGATGAAAAACACACATCGCGATTTCATCACCGGCGCCCGCGACTCCCTGCCCATCCTGCTGGGCGTCGCGCCATTTGCCATGATCTGCAGCGTGGCCGCCGTCAGCGTGGGGTTGACACCTTCCGAGGCCATGGGCATGTCGTTCATCGTTTTTGCCGGGGCGTCACAACTGGCTGTGTTGCAACTGATGGGGCAGGGTGCTATCTGGCCGGTACTAGTACTGACAGCCTGGACGATCAACCTGCGCTTTACCATGTATAGCGCAGCGCTGGCGCCTTATTTACAAAAGGAGCCTCTGCTGCACAAAGCCCCGTTTGCCTACATCCTCTCGGATCAGGCTTTTGGCGTGACCATGAGCCATTTCGCGAATAAATTGCCCGCCAACCCGGCCTGGTACTACTACGGCTCAGCCGCAACGATTTGGGTGACCTGGCAGGCCAATGCGATCACCGGAGCGCTGCTCGGCCCGCTTGTCCCGGCAAGCTGGGGTCTGGACTTTGCCTTCCCGCTCAGTTTCATGGCGCTGATGTTCGCTGCGCTGAAAGACCGTCCGGCTGTGCTGGCGGCTGCCTTCGCCGGGCCGGTTGCAGTGCTGGCCAAAGGATTACCTTACAACCTGGGCTTGGTGCTGGCGGCGCTGCTGGGGATCGGCGTTGGCCTGCTGGCCGAAACTGTTTCCGTCAAGCAAATGCAAGAGGCCGCCGAATGAAGTCGATTTCTCCCTGGCTACTCTTTATTTTCCTGGCAATCGGCACGTTTGCGCTGCGCCTGTCTTTCATCTACCTGTTCGGCAAAGTAGACATGCCGGACTGGTTACGCCGCGCGCTGCGCTTTGTGCCAGCCTCCGTTTTAGCAGCCCTGGTTTTCCCCGCATTGACCTACCCCAATGGCGCGCTCGATCTTTCGCCCGGCAACTTGCGTCTGCTGGCAGGCATTGGCGGCGCACTGGTGGCCTGGAAGACGCGCAATCTCCTGTGGACGATTGCCGTTGGGATGGCTTTGTTCTGGGTTTTGCAGGGGGTACTGAAACCATGATCACCCTTCCCGCCCTCGAATACCTCGACGAACGCAACATCCCTTATGCGCGAGCCGAGTTCCCGCCCGAGACCGAAAAAGGCGCGGCCTCGGTGGCGCGCGCTCTCGGTTACCCCGAGCGTCAGATGATCAAGACGCTCATCTTCGAATTGGACACAGGCGAACGCATCCTTGTCATGGTGGGCGGCGACCAGAATATCATTTCGGGCAATCTCAAGAAGGCGGCTGGCTCGCGTAACATAAAAATGGCTGGTCCAGAATCAGTCCGAGAAATCACGGGATATATGATCGGTTCGATCCCGCCCTTTTCCTGGCAGCCTGAGGGATTTCGCTCTTTTCTGGATGTCTCATTAATGGACGAACCTCTCCTCGGGGTAGGGACAGGCCTGTGGGGACACGAGATTTTGATCACGCCGAAGGACCTGGTGGAGGCCAGTGGGGCGATTCTGGTCAACCTGGTGGACCGGGAGAAACCGGTTTTTTAGGACATGGAATGATCGCATTCCAATTTTGACTAATCGCTTGACAAATTTAAGTTTTATCGAGTCATTGGTGGTCGAGTAGTCCCGCGTGTTCTTCGAGGGACATATCGAGACCACTAATTTCAAGGATTCTTCTGCCATAGTGGTCTCGATACGGTGGAAAAGCACCACCTACTCGACCAACGGACTACTCCTCCACATACGGCACATAATCTGCACGGGCAAGGCCCTGCTCATATGCCTTCTCGGCTACGGCGCGCGCCACGGCCCGGTGCACCTTTTTATCCAGCGGGTTGGGCACCAGTTCGCCGGACGGTGTCATGGCGGCAATCGTCTCGGCGGCAGCCACCAACATCTCATGGGTAATGCGCGACGCATTGGCGTCCACTGCGCCGCGGAAGATGCCTGGGAAGCCCAGCACATTGTTGACCGATTTTCCATCCGCGGCGAAGGCTGCGCCCCGTTCCAGTGCCAGCGACGGTTCGATTTCTGGGTTGGGGTTCGAGAGCGCCAGGATGATCTGCCCCTGCCGCACCATCTCTGGCTGGATCAGCCCCGGCGCGCCGGTCGTGGCAATGACGATGTCGCAGCCGGCCATGATTTCCTTCAAATTGGATTTGCGACCACCCAGGCCTGCGAAGCGTTCCAGGGCGGTTTCGCTGATATCTGCCCCAAAAACCAGATTTCCGGTCAGGCGCATCAACATCTGACCGATGGCCTGCCCGGCCGCCCCCAGCCCGACCTGCCCGATGACCGCTTTGCGCAGGTCCGCGCCCGTGGCTCGCGCTGCCACCAGCAAAGCCGCGGTGCTGACCACCGCTGTTCCGTGCTGGTCATCGTGCATGACCGGAATTTCGAGCATGGCCTGCAACCGAGTCTCGATCTCGAAGCAGCGCGGCGCGGAGATGTCCTCCAGTTGGATGGCAGCAAAGGTCGGCGCAATGGCCGCCACCGCCTGGACGATTTCATCCGGGTCCTTGGTGCTGAGCAGGATCGGCACACCCGAAAGCCCCACCAGCGACTCCATCAGCATGGCCTTGCCTTCCATGACGGGCATGGCGGCCAATGGACCGATCTCGCCCAGGCCCAGCACAGCCGTGCCGTCCGTGACGATGGCGACCATGTGACTGATGCTGGTGTACAGCCGTGCCAGGGATGAGTCCGCGGCAATCTTGCGGCAGACCTCGGCCACCCCGGGTGTGTAAACGCGCCGCAGCGTGGTCATCGAGTCGATTTCATAGCGACTTCTGACCGCGATCTTGCCCTTCTGGTGCAATTCCAGTACTTCATCCCGCACCTCGACGATCACCGTGCCGGGATTGGCGCGCATGGCAGCAAGCACGCGCTCGAAGTGGGCTTCATCCTCGGCGTAAATCGTGATGTCACGCACCACGTGTTGGGAGGTCTCGGTCAGCAGTTGCAGGGTGCCCACGCTGCCTTCCGCTTCCGAAATCGCTGCCAGCAAACGCGCCAGCAAACCGATTTCCTGGTCATTGCGGACGCGCACCACGCGCATGAGTTTTCGTTCCCAGGCCATAATTACCTGCTTTCCCCTCACTCCTACCCATCACCTGATCTCGATACGCTCTTCGACTTCGCTACGCTCAGAGTTACTTATCCATTGGGAGAGGAGTAAAGGGTGATGGTTGGGATGAGGATCAGATCTTCTTGATCAACTCAATCAATTCGTCGAACGAAGCGATCACCGGGCAGCCCGGTTCGTGGAACAGCCCCTTGGGGTCGTAGAGCACAGGCCGAAGTCCGGCGCGACGCGCTCCGATCACGTCTGCAAAGTAATTGTCGCCGATGTAGAGAGTCTGTCCGGCAGTCGCGTCCGCACGTTCCAGAGCCGCGTAGAAAATACCCGGTTCCGGTTTCCAGGATTGGACTTCGCCGGCCGCCAACGAAAAATGGAAATAGTCCTGCAAGCCCATCTCCTCGATCTGCACGTGATACGGGTCGTCGCGATTGGACACCACGCCGAGGGTGTATCCGGACTCGCGTAGTTCTGACAACACGGTTTGCGTCTCTTCCGGCACCCAAAGTTCCGGCTTGTAATATTCGTTCATATAGGCAGAGACCTTTGGGCCAAGTTCCGACACAAGGGCCGGGGAGCAGCCGAGCGCCGTCAGCCTACGATGGGCGAAGTTGAACCAGAACGCCTCTTCTTCCCCATTGAATTTCTTATGGTCGGCCCGAATTTCGGGCGAGTTGGCAAAGTAATAATGTTCCCAGACGGCGGCGCGGCGGCGGTCATCCTCCGTGACGGACAAACCCTGGCGGATGACATACTCCGTGAAAATCTCCCCACCGTTGGGGAGGTGATGTCGCAGCGTACCATCGAGATCGAACAGAATCGCTTTGAGACCATTTGCAGATTGCATCAACCACCTATCTCATTCATCACACGATTGAGTGGAATAACTCCGTCGGCCAGGCCATGCCCCCAGGGCTTTTCCCAGACGCCATCCAGGATGATCTGGCGCAGTTCGTCCAGCGTGGCGCCGGCCCGCAGCGGCGTGAGCAGGTCCACTTCCTTTTCGCGCAGCAGGCACAGCCGCAGGCGGCCATCAGCCGTCAGGCGGGCACGCGTGCAGGCGGCACAAAAGGGCTGGGTGACCGAGGAGATAAAGCCCACGTCACCCTGCGCCCCGGGCAAACGGAAGAGGCGTGCTTCCCCGTCCAATTGACCGTCGTTGGCGACTTCCATCTTTCCAAGAACGGATTCAATCCGGTCCTGGATTTGCGCGGCAGTGATGACCTGGCCGGTCTGGATGCCTGTCGCCCCGGCGAAGGGCATCATTTCGATAAAGCGGACTTGCCAGGGACTGCTCAGCGTAAGGCGGGCCAGATCCACCACGTCTTCTTCATTGTAGCCCTTGACCACAACTGCATTCAGCTTTATGGGCGTCAATCCAGCCTCCTGTGCCGCGACGATACCGTCCCAGACGTCCTCCATGTCTCCCCAGCGCGTCAGGCGCTTGAACTTTTCAGGATTCAGTGTATCGATCGAGATGTTGACACGTTGGAGCCCGGCCTCAGCCAGGGGTTTCGCCAGTTTCGACAGGAGCACGCCGTTCGTGGTCATCGAGACGCTGCGAATCCCGGCTGTGGAGGCGATTCCGCGCACCAGGTCAACAACGTGCGCGCGGACGGTCGGTTCGCCCCCGGTCAGGCGGATTTTGTCGAATCCCAGGCTGGCAAACAGGCGGGTGAGCAACAGGATCTCGTCGTCCTGCATCAAGTCAGCATTCGGCCTGAAGGTCTGGTCTTCCGGCATACAGTAGATGCAGCGCAGATTACAGTGGTCGGTCAGGCTGATGCGTAAATAGTGGATTTTTCGTCCGAAACGGTCTATGGCCATAGGAACATCCAGATTATAACAAACAACACCTCACAACCCAATTTACGGCATGAAACTCCAAAAAGCCCGTTTGCATGCAATTGACGATGTGATTTAGGCATGCTATCATGAGGTACATTATTCTATTTATTCCGTTCCTTACCAATAGGAGTTATTCATTATGAGCGTAGAATTTATTCTTCGTATTATCGGCATGTTGGTGTTCGCATTTTTTGGCGGTTACTGGGGGGGGCTGGCAGGTCAAATAGCAGGACAACCTATATTTTACATCGTCATTTTTGGCCTGGTGGGAGCTTTGGCCGGCTTGATCCTGACGCCATATCTCACTACGCGCCCGGTAAAAGCCATTCGATCTGTGCTGGGACGTCTCTCGGCAGAGACGCTCTTCGCAGGCCTGATCGGTTTGGTGGTCGGCTTATTGGTAGCGGCGCTACTGGCTTTTCCGCTATCCCTGTTGCCGGAACCATTTGGCAGCGTGCTCCCGTTCGTAGGCGTGGTTGTGTTCGGCTATTTAAGCATCTCCCTGTTCGTCATGCGCCAGGGCGATATCATGAGTCTGCTCAGCGCGTTGGGCGGGCGCGGTGAGAGCGGCGGCTCTTCTTCTTGGACGAACTTGAACCGCACTATCTTACTGGATACCAGCGTGATCATCGACGGGCGCGTGGCGGATATCGCCAAGACCGGTTTCCTGCCAGGCACGCTGCTCATCCCTCGTTTTGTGTTGAACGAGTTACAATACATCGCCGACTCGCCCGACGGCTTGCGTCGCCAGCGCGGACGTCGTGGCATGGAAGTCTTGTCCGAGTTACAAAAGCAGCCCAATATCCTGACCCGCATCAGCGACATCGATGTGGAGGGGATGCGCGAAGTGGACGACAAACTGGTCGTGCTGGCACGCCAGTTGAAATGTCCGATCCTGACCAACGACTACAACCTGAACCGCATTGCCGAACTGCAGGGCGTCACCATCCTGAACATCAACGAGCTGGCAAACGCAGTCAAGTCGGTGGTGCTGCCGGGCGAAATCCTGCGTATCAACGTCATCCAGGAAGGTAAGGAACGCGACCAGGGCGTCGGTTACATGGACGACGGCACGATGGTGGTGGTCGAGAACGGGCGCGGTTTCATTGGCGAATACCAGGAAGTGAGCGTCACCAAGGTGCTGCAGACCGCTGCCGGGCGCATGATCTTTGCCCGTGTGGAAGAAGAAGAAAAGAACAGTAAGAAGAAAAAATAATCTACAGATTTCGCCAATTGTAAAAGTCACCGTTGGTTGAGTAGGACGAAGTCCATATCGAAACCAACTGGCACTTGAAAAGCCTACGTTTGTGGTTTCGATACACCCTCAGCTAACGCTTCGGGCACTCAACCACCGTTGGAAACGAAAAGTGTCTGGATGCTAAATAAAATCTGCGTCATCTGCGGATAAATCAAGGTACACATATGATCCGTGTATATAACACCCTCACCCGCAAGAAAGAAGATTTCCAGACCCTCGAGCCGGGCGTGGTCAAGATGTACGTCTGCGGCGTCACGGTCTACAGCGACGCCCACGTCGGGCACGCCATGTCGGCGCTGGTCTTCGATATCATCCGCCGCTACCTCGAATATCGCGGTTATAAAGTCCGGCACGTCATGAACTACACCGACGTGGACGATAAGATCATCAACCGCGCCAATCAGCTCGGTGAAGACCCTTTCCAACTGGCCCAGCGTTATATCGATGATTACAATCAGAACCTGCGCGACCTGAATATCCTGCCGGCTACGTCCAACCCGCGCGCCACGCAGACGATGGAGCAGATCCAGGCCATGGTCCAGGGTCTGGTCGACAAGGGGTACGCCTATGCCGCCGAGAACGGCGACGTCTATTTCCGGGTCACGAAATACGGGAATTACGGCAAACTCTCCGGCCGCAAGCTCGAAGAGATGCAGGCTGGGGCGCGCATCGAGATCGGGGAGGCCAAAGAGCACCCGATGGATTTCGCGCTCTGGAAGGCCGCTAAACCCGGCGAACCGGCCTGGGAGTCGCCCTGGGGCAAGGGCCGTCCCGGCTGGCACATCGAGTGCTCGGCCATGAACCTGGCAGAACTTGGCGAGCAAATCGATATCCACGGCTGCGGCAACGACCTGATCTTCCCGCATCACGAGAACGAGATCGCCCAGTCTGAATCCTACACAGGCAAGGATTTCGCCCGTTATTGGATGCACAACGGCATGCTGCAGCTTGGCGGCGAGAAGATGTCCAAGTCCATCGGCAACCTGATTTCCATCAACGACTTCCTGACCAAACGGGACGGCGATGTGATGCGCATGATCGTGTTGACCGGCTCGTACCGTGCGCCGCTGAATTTCACGGAAGAAGCGCAGGACGCCGCCGAACGAGCTCTTGAACGCCTCAAATCGGGACTGCGGCCTGCCCTGCCCAACGCCAAGGGCATCCCGGCCGGGATCGCCGCCGAGCTGGCCGCCCAGGCTGGGTCCACGCGAGAGGCTTTCACCGAGAAAATGGACGACGACTTCAACACCGCCGGCGCGCTGGCCCCCATCTACGAACTGGTCAAAGCGATCAACACCGCCCGCGACGGGGGCGCCACGGACGAGCAACTGGCTCCCGCGCAAGCGGCACTGCGCGAACTGACCGGTGTGCTCGGCCTGCGCCTGACCGAAAAGACCGGTTCCGGCGATGCCGACAAATTCATCGACCTGCTGGTTGAAGTGCGGAGCGAGGCCCGCGCCCAAAAATTGTGGGCGTTTTCGGACATGATCCGCGATAAGCTCAAAGAACTGGGCGTCACCATCGAAGACAGCAAGGATGGCACCAGTTGGCGCTGGGGCTAAATTGCTCTAGCCGCCGTACCCCCCGTCTCGGGCCGACGGCCATTCGGGGCACTTTCCCTGGCGGCGATGACGCCGCCTCAAGTATATTAAACAAAAACTTCCGAGCAGTTTCTCGGAAGTTTTTTCATTTGACGCGATTCGCACGCATGTCTACGATCCGCCGCAAAGGCATGTTGTACTTACTTTATATAGGGGTTTTCCCTATCCTCCAAACGTAATCATTGTTAATGGGACCAGACATGCTATTAATTATGAAAAAGGAAAGTTCTTCACTGATATGATGTCTGGAGGAAGTCATGAAGAAGAATGCATCTGCTATCCATTGGCGGTTATATTTGGGAGCCGTTGTTTTTTTGGCGCTGACACTGGCCTGTTCAATAGTAAGCGGAGGAGCAGTGCCGGCAACAGACACTCCAAATTCTGATGAAGTACCAGTAAATTTGGAAGATGGCATCGTTGAAGTACAGGGCGAAAATGGAGACCAGATTCCCATAGCGGGAGACTCGTACTTCGATGTGACCGGCGAATTCGAGGGTACCGATCCCTGGATTGTAGTAGGCATTACCCTGGAGACGAACGATGCAACCCAGATCGATGAAGGTTTGCAAACGGGCGATCTGGTCCGGGTAAAGGGATTCATCCTTGAGGATGGAACCTGGCTGGCAATTTCCGTCGAACACGCCGAAGAGCAAATTGACCCGATCATCATTCTGATTGGCAGGGTCGACTCTGTGGAACCCTGGGTGGTCAAAGGAATTGAGCTTAATGTCACGGACGATACGGATATTCAAGGCACAATCACTCCCGGCATGTTTGTTCAGGTGGAAATTCTGCTTTTACCAGATGGCACCTGGGAAGTGCTGAGCATCGTCCCGCTTGGTGAACCTGAAGAAGATGCTGAGTGCACGACCGTGGTGATAACTGTCGAGAGCTTAAATGGGGATGTCATTCAGTTATCCGGCTGGCCTGAAATCACGCCTGGTGAAGATGTCGAAATCGAAGGAGATGTGGAAGCGCTTCGTACGAACCAGGTTATTTTGGCAGTGGTGTGTCCGTCAGAAGATGGACAGATCATCATCATACAGATTCTTGTTCCAGGTAGCGGTGATGAGGAAACCTCCAGCGAAGGAGGAGAGAAGGTGTTGGTGTGCCACAAGCCCGACAAAAAAGGTGGACACACAATTAGCATTGCCCCCCCGGCCGTACCAGCGCATCTCGCTCACGGTGATACTTTGGGTCCGTGTCCTAAATAGAATAGGAGTTCCTGGTTTTCTGGCCCACCCAAATAAACAGTCATGGGCAGCGCGCAGGATCGTCGATATCCCTATCTTCCCAAACCGTTAGACGACCCGCTTTTTCGAGCATCCCTAGATGTGGGATAAGGCGGTCTTTCCATTCTTCGTCTTTTTGACTATACTGATGAAAACGCTGGGAACGGTCATGGTGTCCCTCGCTGGGTGTGGGTGGACGCGGTTGTGCTTTCAGTATACAAAATTATTCCCATTATGCAAAGTAGGGGCGACTCTCAGAGGCGCCCTTACGAATTTTTTATCGTACCCTACGGAATTCTGACTCCCCACAGCATTGGGCAGAATTGAGCATTACCTCTCAAAGGGTCGGTCCCGCATAACAGGATGTGCCAGGTCGCAGCAACAAGACCCAGCACGATTGCAGCGATTGCCAAAGCCCTGGAGGTGGTACCTCTGACGAGTGCCACCACTCCAAGCAGGGCTGAGAACAGGCTAAGGAACAGGATAAGATAGCGAAATTCCACGAATAGGGGCCCTCGATAATAAGTGGGCGTGGCGATTGTGTAGAATGCATAACAACAGGGGATTAATTGCGCCGCAACCGCGACGAAAAATGCAAAACGCGCGAGCCGTTTGCTGGGACTGGGATTTACAGGGAAAGACATGCATAACCTCCCGAAACGAACTACGGAGGGCGACCAAGCCTGATCGAACACCCCGTAGTCCAGGTCGGGGACATTGATCTGTGTTACAGCAGTATCCCCGAATCCATTTTCGAACGACTACATTGATATTAGCACAAAAGTGAAAATTTGGCAGTCTCCCTCTTGAGTGCGGTTGAGGATTGATGTACACTTGAGGCAAACGCAATCGAGGGCGCCTGATGGAACAATTAGCGAAAGTAGGTGAATTCTGTCCAAACGAAGCCTGCCCGGATTATCAAAAGC
>DAOTXM010000037.1:0-9973 GCA_034435215.1 Anaerolineales bacterium | reverse complement strand
CTGTATGTGTGACCTGAACTTTATCCAGGTTCAGTAGTTTGTTCACAAACTCATTGTTGTTCATCGGGCGCACCTTCGTTTTTCCCGATGGTAGCACATTTACTCACTTTTCCCGTTAATTACGGGAGAGCCGCTATTAATTTCGCGCAGGAAGTTGATCGCCTCCTGCTGGGATTGGGCATACTCCATAATAATCTGATTACGCTGCGCCCTTTGCTGAAGCAAGCGCAAAGAATCGATCTCCGCCTGGTTCACATCGCCACCGGCCTGCTTTTGTCGCAGGTTGGCTTGTGAGTGGTTGAGACGTTCCAAAAGTGTACGTGCTTCCGAATCATGCTCGAGGTTGGTGCGCGCCTGTCTATAACGGACGAAGGCTTCAGAGGACATTAGGTTGTCTACGAATGACTGGGTAGCCTCCTGCAACATAGACGGCAAAAGGGTCTGCATGAAAGCCTCCTAACCGCAGCAACTAACGCCGCACGCAGCGGCATAGTTCAACCCAATGGATTCGGACAACATGTCGCCCAATTGCTGGCACAGCTTTGCCAGGTCCGTCTGAGCCTGGAAATACTCCCGCACAACGGGCTGGTTGATAAAGGCGCGGTGTAACCCCTCTAGTTCAGCCCTTTGCTCTACGCTAAGCGCGTTAAGCATCAGTAAGGCCCGCAGGGATTGTTGTTTTTCCTGGTAGGCCTGCATGGCCTGTTGTGCTGTTTCATCCTGTCGAAAGCGGTCCGTTGCCTGTTCGAAGGCTTTGAACTCTGGCGTTTCGGCCAGTGCAGAAGAAAAGTCGTGTGCGGCGCGCTTAACCACTTCAACCGGGGCGATTTCGATATCGTCATAAACAAGATCATTCACAATCAACTCCTCTGAGGCCGCACCACCAGTACCGGCCGCTGGCTGAGCCGCGCCACGTTCTCGAAGGTGCTGCCCGCTAACATCTCCCGAACAGCGCTGCGCCCTTGCGAACCAAGCACGATGAGCGATACATCCATTTCGTCGGCAACGGCCAGTGCCTCTTTAAAAGGGATTCCGTGACGTAATACAGGTTGGGCTTGCAACCCGAACATGCTCAAAACTTTACAAAGCGCTTGCAGACGATCCGTATCATGATGGTCAAATTCGGCCAGTTGTTCGGACGGGCGCTGCTTCATGACCCTGTCGTCTTGCACATGCAATACAACCACTTCCTTCGTGCCGGCTGCCTTCAAGCGTTTGACCACCTGGAAGGCAGCGTTGGCGGGCTCGGAAAAGTCTGTGGGGTGCAGCACGCGCTCGAAAACGTGTTCACACACCTGGCGGCACTTCACATGTCCCAACTCGCGGACAACTTCAAACTTCTCCAGCAGCACTGGCACCGTGGCGCGGCGGATGACTTCATACGCGGTGCTGCCGATGAGTAGTTCCTGGGCTGCCGTTGCCCCTTGCGCGCCCAGGACGATCATTTCGACACGCTCGTCTTCGGCCACGCGCAGGATTTGTTCTACCGGGTTCCCGTATTCGACGCGGGTGAGCGCCCGCAGTCCTTTCCCTTCCAGCGCCATCCTTGCAATATTGAGTTTTTCTTCCAGGCTCCAGCGCCAGTATTCCAGGCTTTCGCGGTTGACCGTTTCGGGCATGGGCACGTCGCTGGGGCGGATCACGCTCAACAACACCACCTCACGCAGACCGGCGGGCTTCAAATCTGGCAGGCAGGCAAAAACCGCATCGGAGTAGGCGGAAAAATCGGTCGGGAAAAGGACGCGGGCGAACATTACTCCAGCTTACTTGCGACTCAGTACCTCATCCGGCGGGCAGGCCTCTGCCGCCGCCGTTGCCATCGCCGGTGCAGGCGCGGCTTGCGGATACCACTTCTTTTGCAGCCAGAATGCCACGTTGACCAGCCCGATCATCACCGGCACTTCCACCAGCGGACCAATGACGGCCGCAAAGGCCGCGCCGCTGTTGATACCAAAGACCGCCACCGCCACCGCAATTGCCAGTTCGAAGTTGTTGCTGGCGGCAGTGAACGAGAGCGTAGTCGTTTTTGAATAATCCGCGCCCAGACGGTGTCCCATAAAGAAGGAGACCAGGAACATGGCGACGAAGTAGATCAGCAGCGGGATGGCGATGCGCACCACATCCATCGGGATCTGTACGATCAGGTTACCCTTGAGCGAGAACATCACCACGATCGTAAAGAGCAGGGCGATGAGCGTCAGCGGGCTGACCTTGGGAACAAAATTCTTGTAATACCAGTCCTTGCCTTTGGCGCGCACCAAAATCAGGCGAGTGAGAAAGCCAGCCAGGAAGGGAATGCCCAAATAGATAAATACGCTCTTGGCGATTTCGCCGATGGTGATATCCACCACTGCGCCGCTCATTCCAAACAACGGCGGCAGTTTGGTGATGAAAATCCATGCATACACGCTGTAGAATAGTACTTGAAAGATACTATTGAATGCCACCAGCCCGGCGGCGTATTCCGTGTCGCCGTGCGCCAGTTCGTTCCACACGATCACCATCGCGATACAGCGCGCCAGCCCGATCATGATCAGTCCCGCCGCGTATTCGGGATAGCCGCGCAGGAAAATGATTGCCAGCACAAACATCAAGATAGGACCGATCACCCAGTTCTGGATGAGCGAGAGCGTCAATACTTTCTTGTTACGAAAGACATCTCCCAGTTCTTCGTACTTCACCTTAGTGAAAGGTGGGTACATCATTAAGATTAAGCCGATCGCAATCGGGATGTTGGTTGTTCCCACCGAAACAGCGTCATTGAACGCCTGTACTCCCTGAGGGAACAGGAAGCCGATCAAGACCCCCACCGCCATCGCCAGGAAAATCCATAGCGTCAGGTAGCGGTCGAGGAAGGAAAGCTGTTTGCTCAGGCTTTGCGCCGGGACCTTGGTTACTGCAACATCAGACATGAGAAAACCTCCAGATTAGTAATTGTTCTCGTTCGCTTGCGCAAGCGAGAAATTTATTTTATACGCGCATCGCGCGTAGTTTTTCACGTAACATATCCACAGTCGGAGCGCCTTTCATGCCTTGCGGGGTAGAATAGACGCGACAACTCAGGTTATACCGTTTACGATCTTCCGTCCACAAATCCGCGCCATCCACGCAGAAAGAAGGCGACCCCAAAAACTTCAGGCGCGCGGCGTCATCATCGTTCTCCACCTTTAGCAGGCGGATTTCAGCTTCCAGTCCTTCGGCTTCGAGCGCAGCTTTCAGGTTTTCCAGCCCCCCTTCCCACGAAGGACAGCCGTCGAAATATAACAAGTCAATTTGCATATTCCTCCAAAATCGCCGGGATTTCACACGCAATGTCATCGCGTACTTTGCAAAAATCGTCCAAGTTATCGGTTAACGCGAGATCGGGAAAACATGATGCGTACGTTTCCCTTGAAATACACAGGTAAAAAAATCAAGTGGTTCGAGTCCGGTTGTAGTCAATGGCCTGCGGGCCACAAGTCAGGCGGCGTGGTTGGATACGCTCGGGGGTGAAGAAATCGCCAAAGGCGGCATTGAGCTGATCCAGAGCGGCGCGATTGATCGAGTAGTAGACCCAGCGGGCATCGAATGGGTCGCGTTCGGCGTCCACAAGCCCAACTTCACGCAATACGCTCATATGATGGGAGATCAGATTGGGCGCCATGTCCAGTTCATCCCCCAGTTCGCAATTGCATTGCACGCCCTGGATGATCCGGTCAAGCAGCAGCAGGCGCTTGGGTTCGGAAAGCGCCTTGAGCCAACGCGCCAGGGTTTGCAGATTGGCGGGCGGGGTAGGAAGTTTTTCCTGATCAGCAGAATAGTTCAACATACGTTGAATTATATGAGAAACAATTTTATCGTCAAGGATATATGTCACTGTACTGGAGTGACTTTAATTTGAGATAGTACTGAATAACTATGATCAGCCGTATTTGGATCATATTGGCTGTTGATACACTCCTTTTGTTTCCGTTCTACAGTATCCCAAGTGCCTGGAAGATGCTACTATTTGTTAAAGCAAACCCGGGACCAGTCGGTTTTGGCCCCGGGTTGCAAAGGAGAATGTGGGCTTTTTTATTCTCTCAAAAATGCGCTCGAGAGTCTGATTGGAAGTGAGATGTGATTCTAAAAAGATAGTGTTTGGGTGGATTGTTAATATGCCTGGGAATTTAGTATTTGGGGATGATTTCCGCCCCTGGTAGGTAAAGCGTTTTGATCTCGATTACTTTTGAATGGCGTTCTACGAATTGTATCAAGACCAAGAAAACGTGATGGCAACTATATATATAGTTGTTTTTGTTGTATTTCGCCTTCTTTCGTATTATAATAATAGTTGTAGAGATCATCATTACTTCTATTAAATCACCGAAAAAGGACTTCCTGAATGAATGGTCTTGACTTACCCATTGATTCCTCTAGCCACCCACACAAGCGCCGGAAGCGACGGCGCGACTTTCTCGAAGCGCTACAGCAGACGCAAGCTGATGGATATCTTCTATTAACAGATATTGGCAAGCGGCTGCGGGACATGCGTTCTGAACGCAGTCTTTCCATCCGTGAGCTGGCTCGGAAAAGCGGCCTGAATGTCAATACGCTCAGCATGATTGAAAATGGCAAGAATTTACCCAGCCTGGAGACCTTGCAACAATTATCCTTTGCCTTAGAAACGCACATCACCGCTTTCTTTGAAGATGACACCCCCAAGAACAAGATCGTCCACCATAAAGCCGCTCAGCGCCCATGTGTAGCTTTTGCCCATGGGAAACTGGAAGATCTAGGGGCCGGGATGTCCCCCCGCGGAACTGAAGCATTCCTGGTTACACTCAAACCCCATTCAAACAGCGGTGAAAACCTAATGGTCCATACTGGGCTCGAGATCGTCTACTGCCTGGAAGGTCAATTAACCTACACAATAGAAAAACAAACCTTTCTGCTTGAGCCAGGGGATAGCTTGTTCTTCGAGGCCCACTTACCGCATCGATGGCAGAATAATGGAGACATTCCAACTCTTTCATTGTTGGTGCTCAGTCCGTCTGACGATCAGGACCGTCCGACTGAACGGCATTTTATGCCAGAAACCTCCCGCGAGGTCCAATGAATATGAACCAGCAGCACGCACTCGATTTCCGGGCGCTGGGTCATCCAATTCGTTTGAACATCCTTGAAATCCTGACCCACGGACCGATCTGCGTGTGTGATCTGGTCAGACTGACCGGCAAACGACAGCCTTTTGTCTCTCAGCATTTGGCCATCTTGCGCCAGGCTGGCCTGGTATCCACGACGCGACAAGGCTGGAACATTTTCTACAAATTGAATGATGCCAAACTGGCAGAGTTGGAGCAGGTTATTTTAGCATTACTGCAGCAGGTTTGTTATACCTGACTCGAGTGATATGTTCAAAAGAGCTTTTTGTTGTCGCTTTCTCGGTCGCTGTTTGTGTATGAGGGGTTGCACACCCTGGGGCGCGCACCCGCCTCCGTAGTTCTTTATTTTCGTACAGTCTGAACTTCGCATTTTGACAGGATGAAGATAAATAACATATTTTTCATGATTAGTCTGACAAAAACGGAGGTTTGAAATGAAACGCATACTCGTTGGAGTAGATGGTTCCAAATACAGCCTGGAGGCAGTGAAGGCAGCTGCCAAGCTGGCTTCTGAGCGCAATATCGAAGCGGTGACGCTGATTCATGTGATTCCCATAGTGGTAAGTACCATCGCGCCTTGTTCGGTTCTGGTAGTGCGTCCTGGGCTTGAGAATAACAAGTAGCCTGGAGGATACGATGACAAACAAATCCAATACATTCACCTGGTGGCGCGGCCAGATCCCGACAGCGGCATTACTGCTCATCATGATAGTCATCGTCATCTGGTCGCTGGCTGGCAATATCGGCGCAGCGCAGGGCGTTTCTCTGATGACAACAAGCAAGGGTATCCTGCTGGTTGTCATTGGCTTTTTCGCTGGCGTCCTGGGCGGGTTGATTGGCACAGGCGGGTGTAGCGTCATGTTGCCTATCATCCACTTCTGGATGGGCTATCCTGCGCCGATTGCCGTCGGCACGACCCTGTTTGCGGTGATATTTACTGCCATTTCGGGCGCATACGGTCACTTGATTCGGCGCAACGTGGATAAACGCGCCTTCCTGTGGCTGGGCGGCGGCGGGATTCTGGGCGTAGTGCTCGGCTCCTGGCTGTTCACCCTGCTCTCAGGGCAGAGCAAGCTGCTTGGCTTGATTCTGGGCGTCATTTTCCTGTGGCCGGCCATCCGCATGGTGTACGAAGGAGTGAAACAGCGCCAACTGCCCCATCACGAAGGCGCAACTATTACAGGCTCCGGTTGGGGTATGGGCATCTTTGGCTTTGTCGTCGGCATTGCCACGGGTGTGGCGGGGGTCGGCGGCGGATATGCGCTGGTGCCGGGATTGATCTATATGTTTGGCGCGCCGGTCTATATTACGATGGGCACTTCGCTGGCGACCATGATTCCTCTGGCAGTAGCTGGTGGCGGTATCAAACTGGCCCAGGGTTTCGTGGACCTGCCTACAGGATTGCTGCTGGCTGCCGGAACCATTGTGGGCGCACAGGTGGGCGCGGCGGTCATCAAGCGCATCAAGCCGGCTACGCTGAAACTCATATTTGGCCTGTACTTCCTATACGTGGCTGTCAAATTCATCACCAGTTACTTTGGTATCGCGATCTGGTAACTGTTTGTATGAATGAATTGCGTCTCACACCTGGCAGCGATAGCGGTAGGCTGCCGCTGCCAGGTGAGTGTACAAGCAACAGGAGGATGAAGTGAGCGAAAACCATCGAATTAAATACTGGCATGGTATCCCTCGCGATGAGATTATGTGGCAACCTTTGGTGCAATCCTGCCTTTGCGATGGCTGCGGTCTGTGTGTTACCACTTGCCCATCTAATGCAATGTCGTTTGATTTCGAATTAAAACTCCCCTTTGTGGAGCCAATGCGCTGTTTGGTGGGATGCTCGATCTGCGCCACAGTTTGTCCGAATCATGCTATCGTGTTACCAGATCCAAATACACTCCAGGATATTATCGGAAGACATCATCTGGACGTTTCGGCGCGTCAAGAGCTGAAACGCCACCGACGACGTTTCAATGGCGTTCTACCACAGGCTTTTGGGTCCAATGTGCTGGACGATCTTTGGAATTAAAAATCAAGGAATGCACCTCTATAAACGAGATTAAGATAGCATGCTGACGCATCGTCCTTGATGAGAGGGAAGATGTACACCTTGTCCTTGTAGAGCGTTATAAACCCATGCGGGTGGCGGAAGGTGAGCGCCTGGGCTTCGGGATTCCACACAATGATGCCTGGCAGGGTGGCAAGGTAGGGCAGGACTTCGTTCAGTTGGCGGTTTGGCTTGCCGATGCCGATGATCCTGTCAGGTTCTGCCAGGCAGGGCAGGGTTTTGGTGAGGGTAATGGTAGCAAGATATATGTTTTGCCCCCTCTCAGCCACACCTGCGACGCAGGATGTATTCAACCTTCTTGACGAAAATCTTCAACATGAAATGCTGAATTTCTTCTTCGTCATTTCGCTGTGCCAGTTCGAGGATCTGGCGGACTTCCTCTTCAGTAAAGACCACCAGCGTCTTTTCGATGCGTTCTTTCGCCATGACCGTCTCCTACAAGATGCTCATCAACGCTTCAGCTGCTTCACTGACCTCGCCTGCCGTGTTGAAATAGCCGGGGCTGAAGCGTAGCGCGCCGACCTCCAACGTGCCAGCCGTGCGGTGCGCCTGGGGCGCGCAGTGCAGTCCGGCGCGCGTGGCGATGTCAAAAACCTCGTCTAACACCATCGCCAACTGTTCGGGAACATAACCCTCGACAGTCACAGAGACGACTGCCGTACGTTGGGCGGGATTATCAGGGCCGAGAATCGTCAAATTCTGCACGTCGCGCAACTCGTTTATCAGCAAAGTTGTCAATTCCATCTCATGAGCACGGATTTTTTCGACGCCCTGCTCCTGCACGAAACGGACCCCGACGAGCAGTCCGGCGATGCCGGCCGCGTTCTGTGTTCCAGCCTCCAGCCGCAGAGGGAGTGCCTCGGGCATGGTCTCCGGCGCGGATTCCGTCCCCGAACCGCCCTCGATCCAGGTGTCCAGCAGGATGCCAGGTAGGACGAGCAGCCCGCCGGTCCCGTGCGGTCCGAACAGTCCCTTGTGGCCGGCGAAGGCCAGCAGATCTATGTTCATGGCTTGTATGTCAATCGGGTACGCGCCCGCCGTCTGCGCTGCGTCCACTAGAAAGGGGATGTCGCGCTGATGCGCCAGCACACCGATCTCAGCTACGGGTAGGATCGTCCCCAGCACATTGGAGGCGTGCAGCACGGCGATCAGACGCGTCTCTGGACGGATGGCTGCTTCAACATCTGCTGGATCGAGCGAACCGTCTCTCGCGCAGGGGACGGCTGTCACCGCCACCCCGCGCTTTTCCAGCGTCTTTAGCGGACGCCACAAGGCGTTGTGCTCGATGGACGAGGTGATGACGTGGTCGCCCGGCTTGAGCAGTCCTTTGAGCGCCATGTTGATGGCCTGGGTGGCGTTCATGGTGAATGCCACGCCGTTTGGGTCGGGTGCGTGGAACAGTTCGGCGAGAGCGGCGCGGGCTTCGTCAGCGATGCCGGCGGCTTCCTCCTCGCGCCGGTGACCGCCGCGCCCGGGGGTTGCGCCCACTTCGCGCATGAAGCGTTCCACGGCCTGGTAGACCGAGTCGGGCTTGGGCCAACTGGTGGCGGCATTATCCAGGTAGGCGCTCATTGTCGGCCTCCTCAGTCAACAGGTCAAGGGCGATGCGGCGCTGGTGTGCGGCGGCGCGCACGCGCGGCACGAGTACATTGCGAAAGAAGGTCACCGCGCTGCTCCCATCGCGATCCATACCGATACGCTTCAGTTCGATCACCTCCGCTGCTTCGAGCGTGATCCACAGGGAACGCGGCGCAGGCAATTTGCGGGTTGCATTTTCAGTTTTGTTGTTCAATGATGATTACCTTTCCCTTTTCCACGCAATGGTAGGCAAAGACATACATCCCCGCCGACCAGGCCTGATGCGGGTAACCCATTGGCCTGCCGGTGCGTCCGTGACACCACTCGTTGAACTCCCATTCCCCCTCGATGCCAAGACGGTTGACCTCGGCCAGTTTCTCCAACTGGCGGCGCGCTTCGTCCATGCGCCCGGCCTTGACCAATGCAGCCACATAGAAACCGCCCACGAAAGGCCAAATGCCGCCGTTATGGTACTGTTCTGGCATGTTCAGGTTATTATTGCGATAATACTCGCGCCAGTCCTTGCTACCGGGATGAATAATGGGATGTAAGACCCGTACTGGATATGGCTCAGCGATACCCACCTGCTGCAGGTAATCCAGGATGCGTTTTTCCTGCGCCGGACTGGCGACGCCAAACAGGATCGCCAGCAGGTTCCCGAACACGTCACAGTAATCCCCAAAATCGCGGAAGGCCACGTAGGGCAGGAAGTAGGGACGCTTGACCAGCACCGGATCCACCTGGCTGAGGGTGTGTTTCCACTCGGTGTGACCGGGGCAGTCTGGTCCCCATTCGGCCTCGTTTTCCACTCCAACCCACAACACAATCCGAATTTTATGGCGCACATCATCAGCCATGTCGTCGTAGCCTTTGCCATCCAACCCTTGTGCGCGCGCCATCTCGGCCATTGCGCGCAAGGTGGCGTACCATAATACATTATCGTACAGGATGTTGAAGCGGTTGGCGAGCAGGTCAGCCCAGTCGGCCGCTTCATGAACTTCCAGCAGGCCACACCCGTTCGAGTCCTGGTAGCGCAGCCAGAGCAGGGCTTTTTCCAAAGTCGCCCACTGAGGCAGTCTCCCTCTTGAGTGCGGTTGAGGATTGATGTACACTTGAGGCAAACGCAATCGAGGGCGCCTGATGGAACAATTAGCGAAAGTAGGTGAATTCTGTCCAAACGAAGCCTGCCCGGATTATCAAAAGC
>DAOTXM010000036.1:0-2505 GCA_034435215.1 Anaerolineales bacterium | reverse complement strand
ACGTAGTCCGGTCACTATCCTGGATGGCGGCAACCGATTTCAGGCTTACCGCGTGGCGCATCTGATCCGCAGGCAGACAACAGATGTCCGGACGGCTGCAGATCGCCTGTTCGTCCAGCGCGCCTTCACCTGTTACCAGATGGTGGCCTTGCTGGAAAACACACCTTCCCTGTCCCAACCGTATCTTGTCCTGGACCTGCTGGCTACTTTCTACGATGACCACGTGCCAACCCATGAAGCCAGCCGCCTGCTGGACATCTGCCTGTCTCAACTGGAACGCCTGCAACGTTTAGCGCCGGTCGCAATCACCCTGACGCCGCCACTGGTGGAAGAGCGTGCTTTTCTGGTCGAACGGGTTTGCGCCAAAGCCGATCAACTCTTCACCCTGGATTTGCCAGATTCCCAACCATACCAACCCGAACTGCTCTAACAGCCTACTTCCTACCTACTACTCCCTACTAATTTATGGGCCGCACACTCCCTACCATCACACAACAGCTTTCAGAAACCGAGACCATGCTGCGCGGTTTCAGACGGGCGCTGCGCCGGAGCGACCAGTACATCCTGGACGGCTTGTTTGCATCGGCCCGCTGTCACATCGCCGCCATCAGCCAGGCGGACGCGCTTTTGCCTTTCGAGACCGCTCTGCTCGCCATGTTGCTCGAACAGGCCAAGGAGCTTGCGGTCATGCGCCAGGAATTGGACGAGTACAAGGCTCGCTATGAGCGATGAATATTCCGGCTGGCTGCTGGACGTGTACGCAGATTTGGAAGGCGGCATATCGCTCTGGCTGCTGACGGACGACTCTGAAACTCGTTTGCACCTACGGATGGCTTTCCCGGTTACCTTTTATGCCGCCGGGGATTTTTCCATTTTGCGCCAGGCTTGGCGTTTCCTGCAAGATAGGGATGTGAGCCTGGCACGAACATGCCGCCGCGACCTGTTCACAGGTGAACGCGATGTACTGGCTGTAACCGTCCCAAGCCCGGCGCAGGTATTCGGGATATTTCGTGAGCTATCCGGGCAGTTCCCTACCTTGGATTATTACGATGCCGATATCCCTCTTACCCTGCGGTTCATTGCCCGCACAGGGGTGCATCTGTTAGGGCGCTGCCGGGTCAAGGCTGATGAGGGTCAGGTGATCGAGGTCGAAGTCCTGGATTCCCCCTGGGAGATCGATCCTATTCACCTTCCATTACGAGTACTTCATCTCAGTCCGGACGTAGATCCGGCGCATCACTCACCCGGCAAGCTACTGGTCCGCCATGACCGAGCAGCATACAGCCTGCCATTGGAACCCCGGCGCGCCTTCCTGATCGGCCTGCGCGCGCTCCTGCGCCGTTATGACCCTGACTTGATCCTGACCGACCACGGCGACACCTGGTTGTTCCCGAAGCTGAAAACCTGGTGCAAGGAGACCGGCATCCAGGTCAATCCGAACCGGGGTGAGGAACAGGATGAGCTCACCCGCGATGCGAACAGCTACTTCGCATATGGCCAGGTAGTCTACCGTGGCGCGCAAACCCACCTGTACGGCCGCTGGCACATCGACCGCCGCAACGCCATGTTGTTCAGCGAATACGATTTGGATGGAGTGTTGGAACAGACCCGGGTGACCGGGATCGGCGTACAGGAGATGGCGCGCAAGTCGCCGGGGGCCGGCATTACCGCCATGCAGATGCTGACCGCTCTGCGCACAGGTGTACTCGTGCCAGTCGTCAAGCAGCAGGCGGAGGGCAGGAAGACGCTGGTCGAACTGATCCGAGCCGACAAGGGCGGCCTGATCTACCAGCCTTTGATCGGCGTGCACCGTGATGTGGCTCAGATCGACTTTGCCTCCATGTACCCCTCTATCATGGTCAATTTCAACATATCGCCTGAAACTACCCCCTTATGGGGACAGGCGGGAAAGCTGAATATACCTGATGGACTCGTCCCACAGACTCTGCGCCCCTTGCTGGAAAAACGCCTGACTCTCAAGAACGCCCTGCTTGAGTTGACCCCCAGGGATTGCCGGGTGAAATCGCTCAAGGCCCGTTCGGCAGCGCTCAAGTGGCTGCTGGTGGTCTGTTTCGGCTATCTGGGATACAAGAACGCCCGCTTCGGCAAGATCGAATCGCACGAAGCCGTGACCGCCATCAGCCGGGAGTTGATGATGCAGGCCAAGAAAGTTGCCGAGGATATAGGCTTTGAAGTGCTCCATATGTATGTCGATAGTCTGTTTGTACAAAAGGAAGGGCTGCGAACCCCAAAGGATTTCGCTCCCCTTCTGGATGCCATCCAGGCTATGACCGGCATCCCGATTGCCCTGGAAGGAGTATATCGCTGGGTGGCTTTCCTGCCCTCTCGGGGAGACAGCCGCGTGCCCGTGCCCAATCGCTATTTTGGGGTCTTCCAGGATGGGTCAGTCAAGTATAGCGGCATCGAAGCCCGCCGGCATTATTCGCCGCCCTGGGTGACTCGAACACAGCTGGCTGTTCTGGATTGCCTGGCGCAGGCCAGGAC
>DAOTXM010000035.1:0-9429 GCA_034435215.1 Anaerolineales bacterium | reverse complement strand
GTCAGACCATCCCGCCTGTCAGCGCATCGCCCACGGTAGAAGGAGGTACCCCCGTGCCAGATGAAGAGCAACCCCCCGGCCTGAAGATCAACCTGAGCGACGGAGGCGCATTACCCAAGATCGTCGAACCTCTACCCGTGACGACCGGGGAGCCGCTTTCGCTCGAAGAGGTCAATAACATTCTGGTACGCCTGCCTCCATTGACCAGCGAACCGGATGACCGGCAGGCCTTCAAGCTGCCGGAGGAAGTGCTGCCGCCCCCGCGTACCGGCCAGACCATCGCGGAACCGTTCCCGCTCCCGCCGGAAGAAACCGCTCCCGAAGTCGCCGCCGGTCCGCTGGAAGTGCTGCGCTACAGCCCGGAGGGCGAGGTGCCGCTGGCGCCCTTCGTCAACGTGACCTTCAACCAGCCGATGGTACCGCTGGCGACTCTGGAAGACCTGTCGAACGAAGAGTCGCCGGTCAAAATCGAACCGTCCCTGCCAGGAACCTGGCGCTGGCTGGGGACCAGGACGCTCAACTTCCAGTTCGACTCCGAATTGATCGACCGCATGCCGATGGCCACCGAGTACACGGTCACGGTCCCGGCTGGGACCACCTCAGCAACGGGGGGCAAACTGGCTGAAAGCGTGCAGTTCGAATTCCGCACGCCCCCGCCGACCTTGCAGCAATCCTATCCATATTCCGATCAGCCGCAGCCGCTCGATCCCCTGTTCTTCGCTTCCTTCGACCAGCGCATCGACCCGGATGCCGTGCTGGAGACCATCAAAGTCATGGCCGAGGGCGCACCGGTCAGGGTCAGGCTGGCAACCGAGGAGGAAATCGCAGCCGACGAAAAAGTCAGTCCACTGGTCGAACATACGTCTGAGGGGCGTTGGCTGGCGTTCAAGGCAACGGCGTCCCTGCCCAGGGACAGCGCCATCAGCGTCGAGATCGGACCTGGCACGCCCTCAGCGGAAGGCCCGCTGCTCACGCAGGTTTCCCAGACGTATAGTTTTCGCACCTACGCGCCGCTCGAGATCGTCCGCCACGGCTGTTCCTGGTATGAGGAACCCTGCCCGCCCCTGACGCCGCTCTTCATCGAATTCAACAATCCCATCGAGACCGAAACCTATCAGGAGAGCATGCTGCGCGTCGAGCCGGAGATCCCCGGCGTGACGGTCAACATCATTGGCAATACGATCAACATCCAGGGGGCGACCGTGGGGCGCACTACCTACAAGGTCACAGTCAGCGGGGAAATCCAGGACGTCTTTGGGCAAACACTCGGCAGGGACCGGCAACTGACCTTCAAGGTTGGCCCGGCGGAACCCTTCCTGATCAAACCCGAGAGCATCTTCGTCACCCTCGATCCCGCCTCCCGGCAGCCAGCTCTGTCGCTATACACCATGAACTACAACCGGCTGGACGTGCAGGTCTACGCGGTCGAGCCGTCCGATTGGGACGCGTTCAAACGCTACGTCCAGGAATACCAGCGCACCGACCAGCCGCCGACCCCGCCCGGAAAACTGGTGTGCGACGAAGTCCTGCGCATCGAAGCCCCTTCCGACAAGCTGACCGAAGTCGGCATCGATCTGAGCAGCGTACTGGACGGAAAGTTCGGTCATTTCATTATCGTTGCCAAACCGCCCAAGGGACTGTTCCAGCAGGAACGCTACTGGGAACATGTCAACGTCTGGGTACAGGTGACGCAGATCGGCCTGGACGCCTTCGTCGATCACAGCGAGATGGTGGCCTGGACCACGTCGCTGGCGGACGGCGCCCCGCTGCAAGGCCTGACCCTCGAAACTGCTGCCGGCATTCGACAAGCGGTGACCGGCCCGGACGGGCTGTCGCGCTTCCCGATCCCCTCCGGCGCCACCTACCTGGTAGCCCGCCAGGGGGAGGACCAGGCCCTCCTGCCAGCCAATGTCTATGTGTGGGGGGAGGGCGGCTGGACGACGAGTCCCGTCGGGGACGAATTGCGCTGGTACGTCATCGACGACCGCCAGATGTACCGTCCCGGCGAAGAGGTGCACGTCAAGGGTTGGCTCCGGCGCCTCGGACGGAAGCAGGACGGGGATGTCGGCCTGATCGGCAACCTGGTCACCGACCTGAGCTACCGTATCATCGATCCGCAGGGCAACGACCTGGGCGCGGGCAGCGCCGCAGTCAACGCGCTGGGCGGCTTCGATTTCAGTTTCACGCTGCCGGAGAGAACCAACCTGGGGTATGCCTACATCCAGATGGATGCCGGGATTGGCATGGACGGCCGCTCCTATTCGCATGGCTTCCAGATCCAGGAATTCCGCCGCCCCGAGTTCGAGGTGACCGCCCGCAACGAAACCACCGGGCCGTACTTTGTGGGGGAATCCGCCACGGTCGCCGTGGAAGCAAAATACTACGCCGGGGGTCCGCTGCCGAACGCCGCGGTCAACTGGCTGGTGAGTTCCACGCCCACCAATTACAACCCGCCGAACTGGCCGGATTTCACCTTCGGAATCTGGGAGCCCTGGTGGTGGTTCTACAAAAGCCCGGGCGACGGCGAGACACAGTACCAGAACTTCAGCGGCCTGACCGACGCCACCGGCAACCATTATTTGAAGATGGACTTCGAATCGATTTCCAGCCTGCGCCCCTTCAGCGTGGTGGCCGAAGGCACGGTCACGGACGTCAACCGCCAGGCCTGGGCCGGAAGAACCAGCCTGCTGGTGCACCCCGCAGACCTGTATGTGGGCATGCGCAGCGAGCGTTATTTCGTCGAGCGCGGCCAGCCGTTGCAGGTCGATTTGATCGTCACCGACCTGGATGGCAACGCGATCCCCGGGCAGCAGATCGATGCAAGCGCCGTCCGGCTGGAATGGAAGTTCGAAAACGGGGAATGGACCGAAAAGGAAGCCGACCTGCAGGAATGCAAAGTCGACTCCGCGGATGAGCCGGTGACATGCGAGTTCCAGACGCCAGTGGGCGGCCGTTACCGCATCACCGCGCTGGTGAGCGATGATAAAGGTCGCGGGAACAAGACCCAGATCATCCGTTGGGTCAGCGGTGGCGAGCTGCCACCTGCCAGGAAAGTCGAACAGGAAGAAGCTACGCTCATCCCGGATAAGGAGACCTACCAGCCCGGCGACGTGGCCGAGATCCTGGTGCAGTCGCCTTTCAGCCCGGCGCAAGGGTTGCTGACTGTCAGCCGCAACGGCATCCTGTACACCGAGCGCTTCGAAATCGACGAGGGCAGTATCACGCTGAAAGTCCCCATCGAGGAGCAATATATCCCCAACCTGAACGTGCAGGTCGACCTGGTCGGTTCCGCCCCGCGCACAGACGACCAGGGCGAGCCGCTCCCCGGCGTGCCCGAACGGCCGGCTTACGCCAGCGGGTCGCTCATCCTGAACATCCCGCCCTTGCAACGCACCCTGGCGCTGGAAGTGGAACCAGAGCAGAACGAGCTGGAGCCGGGCGCGGAAACGACCGTCCACCTGGCCTTGAAGGATGTGAACGGACGGCCCGTTCCAAACGCGGAACTGGCGGTCATCGTGGTCGATGAAGCCATCCTAGCCTTGACGAATTACCAGTTGGCGGATCCCATCGCTGTCTTCTACAGCCAGCGCCCCTCGGACGTCTGGAGCGTATACAGCCGTGCCAGCATCCTCCTGGCGGATCCCTCTACCTTCGCGGTGACGCCGCAGGGACAGGCCACGCCCAGCGCTCTTCCGACGCTGGCAAAAGGAATTGGCGGCGGGGAAGCCGATATGCTGCGGGCAGCAGCCACGCAAATGCCTGCCGCGGCAGCCGCCCCCATGGCAGAAATGGCTAAGGCAGATGAAGCCGGGTCTGGCGCTGCGCCGATCGCTGTACGCTCGGATTTCAACCCGCTGGCGACCTTCGCCCCCAACGTGCGCACGGATTTCAACGGCGAGGCCAGCGTCCAGGTCAAGCTGCCCGACAACCTGACCCGTTACCGCATCATGGTGGTCGCCGTGGATAGCGGCGGGAACCAGTTCGGCTCCGCCGAAGCCAACCTGACCGCCCGCCTGCCGCTGATGGTGCGTCCCTCTGCGCCGCGCTTCATGAACTTCGGCGACAGCCTGGAACTGCCCATTGTCTTGCAAAACCAGACGGACGAGCCCATGACTGTGGACGTGGCGCTCGAGACCACAAATACCAGGTTGACAGGCAACGCCGGTCTGCGCGTGGAAGTGCCCGCCAACGACCGGGTCGAGGTGCGCTTCCCAGCCACGACTGATAGGACCGGTACAGCCCGCTTCCAGGTGGCCGCCGTATCCGGTGAATTTGCGGACGCGGTTACCGTGGAGCTGCCGGTCTACACGCCAGCCACCACCGAAGCCTTTGCCACCTACGGCGTCGTCGATGAAGGCGCGATCGTGCAACCCGTGTCGAAACCGCAGGATGTCTTCGCGCAATTCGGCGGGCTGGAAATCCAGACTTCCTCCACCGCCTTGCAGGCACTGACGGATGCGGTCATTTACCTGGTTTCCTATCCCTACGAGTGTTCGGAGCAGTACGCTTCCCGTGTCCTGGGCGTGGCTGCCCTGCGGGACGTCTTGACGGCCTTCGAGGCTGAGGGATTGCCGTCTCCTGAGGCCATGGAGGCAACCGTGAACCGCGACATCGAACGCCTGGGTGGCCTGCAAAATTATGACGGCGGTTTCCCGTACTGGCGGCGCGGCCAGGAGTCGATCCCGTTCAACACCATCCATGTGGCGCATGCGCTGCAACGCGCCGAAATGAAGGGCTTCGCAGTCCCGCAGACGATGCAGGACCAGCTTACCCCCTACCTGCAAAACATCGAGAGCTATTACCCGTCCTGGTACAGTCTGCGCACCCGCTGGACGCTGAGCGCCTACGCGCTGTACGTGCGCGACCTGATGGGCGACAGCGACCCGGCCAAGGCGCGTCAGTTGCTGAGCGAAGCCACGCTGGACGGTCTCCCGCTCGAAGGGGTCGGCTGGATCTGGCAGGTCCTGGTCGACGACCCGAACTCCGGGCCGGAACTGGAGTCCATCCGCCGCTACGTGGCGAACCGCGCCGTCGAAACCGCCGGGGCTGCCAACTTTACGACAGAGTATGACGACCAGACCTACCTGTTGCTCAGCTCCGACCGCCGCACGGATGCGATCCTGCTAGACGCGCTGATGGCCGACAACCCCGATAGCGACCTGATCCCGAAGCTGGTCAACGGGCTGCTCGCGCACCGGGTGCAGGGGCGTTGGAACAACACGCAGGAAAATGTCTTCGTGCTGCTGGCGCTGGACCGCTACTTCAACACCTACGAGGCACAGACGCCTGATTTCGTAGCGCGCATCTGGCTGGGCGAGAGCTACGCCGGAAGCCATGCCTACCAGGGCTACAGTACCGAACGGCATGAGACCACGATCCCGATGAGCTACCTGGTCGATCCCTCCGTCGGGAACTCGCAAGACCTCATCCTCCAAAAGGACGGGACCGGGCGTTTGTACTACCGTCTCGGTTTGAAATACGCTCCCACCGACTTGTGGCTGGATCCGCTGGATATGGGTTTCGTCGTCCAGCGTGAATACGAAGGCGTGGATGATCCAGAAGATGTCTATCGCGATGACCAGGGCGTCTGGCACATCAAAGCCGGGGCGCGCGTCAAGGTGAAACTGACCATGGTGGCCGATAACCGCCGCTACCATGTGGCCTTGGTCGATCCGCTGCCCGCCGGGCTGGAGATCGTCAATCCCGCGCTGGCAGTCTCGCAGAGCCTCCCGCAAGACCCGGGCAGCCCGGATTTCAAGTACGGCTGGTGGTGGTGGGGACCCTGGTACGAGCACCAGAATATGCGCGACGAGCGCGCCGAGGCCTTCACCTCCCTGCTTTGGGATGGCGTTTACGAATACACTTACATCGCGCGCGCCACCACGCCCGGCAAGTTCGTCGTCCCGCCTGCCAAAGCGGAAGAGATGTATTCGCCGGAAGTCTTCGGTCGCAGCGGGAGCGATTGGGTGATCGTGGAATAACCATTCGCCCTGAACGGAGCAAGACGATGGTCGAGCGCAGTCGAAGGGCAATTACGAATATGCGCTTCGACTGTGGATCTCATCGGCATTCGGTCCTCCGCTCAACGAGGGTAATACCTATTCCCAAAATATTTCCGCCCAGTGCACCGGGTGGTCCGTGGCCGACTCGGGCGGCAGCACATAGACCGGGTTGCGTGCCGTCAGGGAAGGCGAGAAGAAGATGTGGTCGATGCGGTTCTCGCCGGACATATCCACGCCATCCGGGCTGATCTCGGAAGGATAGACGCTGGTCCAGGCGTTGGTGTAGACGCTATCGATCAATTGATAGGCTTTTTCGTAATCGCGCAGGTTGTAATCGCCCAACGCGATTATGTAAGGCTGGTCTTGCGATAAATCCAGCAGGGTCTGCGCGAATACCAGCATGGCCGTGTCCGAGCCGTCTGGGTGGATGTTGTAGATCGTGAAACGGCGGCCGCCGGTTTCGATCTCGGCTACGGTCGTCCCGATCTCGTCCCGGTCGCTGAAGCTGAACACGGTGCGGGGGTTCTGGAGCGGGTACTTCGAGAGCAGCGCTGTCCCGTAGGTGCCGGTGACCGTTTTAGGCCCGTAGTAGGAATAATAGCCAAGTTTACCGGCATAGTAGCGAGCATAGTCGTTGTTGTTGAGGGAAATGCGGGTCGAATCGGATTCCTGAAGTGCCAGGATGTCGGGCGAGACCTGCCGGATGATTTCAAGCTGCTGTTCATAAGAGCGCTCACCGAAATCATCGTTGGCCTGCTGGATATTGTAGGTCATGACCAGCAGCGACGATTTATCCGTTTCGAAGGTTCGCACACGTGAAGTCAAGGCGGCGCTGATGGCGGTCCCCAGGAACAACACGCCCAGCAGGGCAACCCAGCCCCAGGGGAACGGTCCAGCAGGACCTTCACCTGTATCATCCCCGAAGGGGGCTCCTGGTTCGTGCGATTCTTTGCGCGCCAGCAGGAGGGTCACGATCCCGGCCATCAGCAGATAGGGCAGCCAGAACTTGTTCCGAAACCAGAGGCTGACCGGTTCGACATAGCCCCAGACATTGGTGAAGATATGCATGAGGACCAGGGTGATCAGCGCCAGGCTTCCCAGCAGCATGCCCGGAACCAGTGCGCGTGGTGAAGGGTCAGCCTCTCGAATCCGCTCGAAAAAGGCATACGCATCGAAAAAGATGACCGGGAAAAGCAAGAGCATCAGAGCCAGCGGAATTTGTTGCACCCATGTGGAAGCGCCCACTACCACCGCCATGGACTCAGGCGTCTGTGGGAAAGACACGCGATGCGCCAGCAAGGTCCCGGTCAGGCTGAGGGTGAAAAACAGGTTCCAGAGCACCAGCCAGCGCTTCGCGAGGCGTTCGAGGTAATCTGGTTTGCTGAACGCGAGCGTAGCCCAACCCGCGGAGAACAGGCTGACGGCGGTGGCGATCAGGACGTAGTTCCCTTCCGTCCAGCGCGCGATGACAGCCGGGGCAGAGAAGGCAAAGTAAACCAAGGCAAGAACGAGAAATATACCCAATACTGCTGTGGTCGACCCACGTTTGGCTTTCCGCTCGAATGGTTCCAAAGTCCAAGCAAATCGAGCAAGCAGGTAGCCGCATAACAAGCCAAGCCCCCAACCAACCCAGCCGCCATCTGGGGTAAGAGAATAATCGAGACTATAGTTCACTGTGCGCAGGAAGACAGAAAGAAGCACTGCCAGTGCCAGTCCTACAGGGACCCATATCCCGGCTCGAGCGCGAGTGTTTTCACGCGACCCGGCAGTTACAAGGAAAGGAAATAGGAGCAGGGCAGCACCTGACGCGACCCCGGAAGCCAGCAGGCGACCCAGGGTATCCAGGTATGGCGTCACGCCACGCGCCAGGAATAGCAGGCCAAACAGGACCCAGGCCCAGCGGTCTGCTTTTTGGATACGCAAGGGAAGCAAAATCACTGGCGATAGGAAAAACAATAACCCCAGCACTTTCTCATCGAGCGATGTGTTCATCAAGTCCAAAATATAGATGGACTCGACCAGGGTACCTGCCACCTGGATGAAGAAGAGGAAGAAGATAGCGAATACAATAGAGATTGAATAGGATTTTTTCATGTTGAAACTCCATGGCAAAGAACCGTCAATCTAATATACAACAAAAACCCCCCAGCCAAACTTAAAAAAAAGACTCCCTCACGAAGAGGGAGTTGTCGGGGTGCCCGGATTTGAACCGGGGACCTCACGGACCCGAACCGTGCGCTCTAGCCGGGCTGAGCCACACCCCGAGGGCAAAAGGCATTATACCTGCCGGGCATGCTTTTGGCAAGGCGCTATTCTTAGTGTGCAGGCAAAGGTTGTCAAAAAATACCGCGAAAATGGTTGTGCCTGGCAGTGATTGCATATCAACAATGCAACCTTGCACTGGAATCCTAGGGGTTGAGCAGGATCTCCTGGCTGTAGAGGTAGATCAACCCATCCAGGCGGTCGTCGTCCTGGCGCAGCACCAGGCGCGCCTGGGTCGGCTCGCTCACTTTGTACGGGATGGTAGTTGAGAAAAGGTACTCATCAGTCCCGGCAGGATCGAGCACGCGCAGACCGATCGTCCTGCCCTCCTGGTTGAGCAGTTCCAGGATGACCGGCTGGTCGTTGAACGGCAGGAAACGTCCTTCCACGTTGACGACGCCGTCCTGTGCAACGGCGTCCCTGCGGGGCGGTGTATAGAACACGGCGCGTTCCGAGGAATCGCCTTCAGGCGTAATCTCAGCCGCACCGACCGAAAGCATCAGCACGCGCCTGCCCAATTGGGATTGGACGCGCCCGAAATCGTCCTTGGTGCTGATGGTGATGCGTCCCACTTCCGCCGCCGCGCGGACTTCGAACGGAATGCTGAGGGAGACGTAATAACCGCCCGGCCAGCTCGGGACACGCTCCAATTTGCGCGCCAGCAAACGGCCGTCCTCTCCCTGCAAGTCGACCTGCACCAACTCGCTGCCCCCGGATACAACCTGCATCCGCAAACTGATCGGCGACGTGACCTTGGACATCGGCCCCGGCGCTTGGATGCGGATCTGCGCATTGGGTGCAGACGGGGAGGGCGTGAGGGTAATGGTTGGAACGGGCGTCAGGGTATCGGTCGGGGTGGGGGTTTCTGTCGGCACGGGGGTTTCGGTCGGGGTGGCGCTGGGGGTGCCGGCCAGGTTGGTTGCCATAGCGGCCTGCCCGGTCAGGACCACCACCGTCGGGAAATACTCAGGCGGGAACGGCGTGGGACCACTGGCAGCGGCGGAGGGAGCGCAAGCAGGCAGAAGTCCGAAAAGGGATGCGATCAGGAGCAGGTATAGTAGTTTGTTGTGTTTCATCATAACAAGAGACGCCCCATTATACCGGGGCGTCCGAATTTTTGTCCTGCGAATTCGGTTAGTGTGCACGCAAAGGTTGTCAGAAAGTA
>DAOTXM010000034.1:0-2353 GCA_034435215.1 Anaerolineales bacterium | reverse complement strand
GCACTGGAAACCCGCACCGAAGGCTGGATCGCCGGCCTGCAATTGGCTGCGATTTCCATGCAGAGACATAAGAATACTGCCAGCTTCATTCAAACTTTCGCTGGCAGCCATCGTTTTGTGATGGATTATCTGGTTGAAGAGGTCCTCAAACAACAGCCCGAAAGCATCCAGAAATTCTTGTTATGCACATCAATCCTCGAACGCCTGTGTGGACTCCTTTGCGATGCAGTCCTCCTTGACCCTTTCATTTCCGGGGATGATACGCTGGAATTTCTCGAACGCGCCAACCTGCTTGTCTTCCCCCTCGATGATAAGCGCCAGTGGTATCGCTATCACCATCTCTTCGCTGATGTGCTGCAAGCGCGTTTGGAAAAGGAACAACCCGACAGAATAGCGGACCTACACCTGCGGGCGAGCGAGTGGTATGAGCAGAACGATTTTCGGTCCGATGCGATTCGCCACGCACTTGCTGCCGGTGAGTTTGAGCGGGGGGCAGATCTGATCGAACTGGAATGGTCGGCAAATAGCGGAACCTATTTCCGGAGTACGACCTGGCGGAAATGGGTGGAGGCCTTGCCAGACGACTTGGTCCGTGCCCGGCCCAGGCTCTGTGTTGGCTTTGCCTGGGATCTGCTTCACGCGGGCGAGCTGGAGGCTGCCGAGGTTCGGATGCGGGACGCGGAGCGCTTGTTGGAGCGGACAGGGGACATAAAAGATCTTTCAGTGGTCCAAGGGGTCAACGCGGTTGTTTCAAACGAAGGGAGATCAAGCCCGTTACAAGTTCCGCTGGCACTTGCACGGGCTTTTCATGCCCAGGCCCTCGGCGATGTAGCCAGTACTGAAAAGCACGCTCGTCGAGTGCTGGCACTCGTATCCGAAGAGAATTACTTCATGCGCGGACTTGCGAACGCGTTGTTAGGTCTGGCTTCTTTTACAAATGGAGATTTGGAAACTGCCCACACGTTCATGGCTGATGGAATGGCAAACCTGAGGAGGTCAGGGAACCTGCTCTTCGCGAACAGCGGCACGTATGTCCTGGCAGATATCAGGATCGCGCAGGGTCGTCTATCGGACGCAATTCGTACGTATGAGAAAGCATTGCAACTCGTGGCGGCAGAGAGGAAACCTGTGTTACAGGGTACGGCAGAGCTGTATCTGGGATTGAGTGAGCTGTATCACGAACGAGGCGATGAAGAAGCCGCTCGGACGCACATGCAGAAAAGCCTAGATCTGGGCGAGCAAGCCGCGCTTGATGAATGGCTTTTTCACTCGAATATTGCTCAGGCTCGTATGAAGCAATCTCAGGGAGACTTGGATGGTGCTCTCGAGTTGCTGGACGAGGCGGAACAATCATATCATCGCTCCCCCCTCCCTAACTTGCGCCCGGTTACGGCAATGAGGGCTCGGATATGGATCAGACAAGGGAAGTTAAACGAGGCCTTCGCTTGGGCACATGAGCGGAGCCTGTCCGCTGATGACGACCTCAGCTACCTGCGTGAATTTGAACACATTACTCTGGCGCGGGCGCTCATCGCCCGCTTCAGGAGCGACCGGGCAGAACGCTCTATACAAGATGCAATTGGACTGCTAGACCGTCTTTTGATAGCGGCGGAAGAAGGGGGCAGGATGGGGAGCGTTATAGAAATCCTGGTGTTACAGGCGTGTGTTCACGAGGCACAAGGGCAAATCCCCCTCGCTCTCGAGTTACTGGAACGCGCCCTTACCCTGGCCGAACCCGAAGACTATGTCAGGGTATTTGTGGATGAAGGTGCTCAAATGATGGATCTACTAATGAAATTGAGGTCTTCAAGTGCAGACGCAACCACAAAGGAATATATTCAAAAATTGCTCATTGCCTCTGGAAAGCAAAAGGATGTTCAACCTTCAGCCCTCAAACCTGGGCCTTTGGTTGAGCATCTAAGCGAGCGTGAACTTGAAGTGCTCAGACTGTTTGGGACCGAATTGTCAGGCCCGGAAATTGCTCGCGAACTCGTGGTGTCCCTCAACACCATGCGTACTCACACCAAAAACATTTACAACAAGCTTGGGGTGAACAACCGTCGGGCGGCCGTCCGCCGCGCTGAGGAACTCGATTTGTTATAACGAACACGCATACTACGCCCCAAGCCCCGGCATGTTCATCGAACCAACTGCCGAGGCCTTCTAATTCCCTCATCGCATCCCAAATATTAAATCACCACATTAATCACCACAGTTGGTGATGACAGATCACCACATTAATTCGTATCCTTTGATCGAAGGAAAGAATAAATGCGGCTCTCTGGGAATTTCCGTGGTAGATACCCGGATTTTGGGGGGGGGGGGGGGGGGGGGGGGGGGGGGGGGGGGGGGG
>DAOTXM010000033.1:0-3952 GCA_034435215.1 Anaerolineales bacterium | reverse complement strand
ACACCCCAACACACCCGTTTTTTCGACTTCCTTCAACTCAAATGAAATGCACCCAAATAGTATACGCAGAAGTTTGTAAAAAGTTTAAGGGAGTCTACCGTTTTTATAACGGGATGGGTTTTGGCATCTGCGCTTCGACTGCGGCTCTTCGAAAGGCTCAGGGCCTCCGCTCGATGAGGAATGAATTTTAAAAAAAGTTTCAAGCAGTTCCACTTCTATATCGGAACCAGCAACTCGGCCGTTTCGATGGTTTCTGCGCGCAGGGTTCCGGCGGAGAGTTCGCTCAGGCCTGCCTGGAATTCCTGCATGCTTTCGACCGGCAGATGCAATGTCATGGTTATGTCGGCGGCAAAGGCCTCGTCCCGGATGGTCCCCTGGTGTTTGTGGACAAGGGCACGGATGCGCTCCAGCAGGTGATACGGTAGCGCCAGCATCGCCACCTGGACCTGTTGCCTGCGCGCCCGCCGAACAGCGCTGACGACCATTTGTGTCGATTCCGTGTATGCCCGCACCAGCCCGCCCTTGCCCAGCAGGGTGCCGCCAAAATAGCGCGTGACCACGACCGCCACATCTCCCAGCCCGCTGCCGCGCAGGACAGCCAGCGCCGGGCGGCCGGCCGTGCCGGAGGGCTCCCCATCGTCGGAGCAATAATCGATCACGTGGTTCCCGCCGCCGAGGATGTACGCCGGGACGTTGTGCGTGGCATCCGAGAATTCCTTGCGGATGCGGGCAATAAAGGCACGCGCCTCTTCCGTGCTGGCCACGGGCGCCAGCGTGGCAATGAAGCGTGAATTGACCACGACCTGTTCGCGGCGAATCTCTTCGGCGGGAATGAGATAAGGGGTTGTCATGTGCGTTCTTCCTGCCTGTCTTTTGAGCGAACCAATAGAAACCATTCCTCCTCCCGAAGGCCTTCAGAACAAATGTGAGCGGACGCTGCGCATGTCAAAGTGGCGGTCGGAGGACTTTCGCGGAACTGCACCTCGACTACGGTGCAAAAAGCGCACCTCCGCTCGGTGAGGAATGATTCTTTTGAACAACTTTCAATCAGCTCAACGATACCTTTCTCCATCCTTGATGATGTGACTGGCTTCTTCGTGCATCCACGCGCGCCCGTCCCGCGCCAGCAGGGCATCCGCCTCGGGCGGCCCCCAGGTTCCGGGTTCGTAGGCAGCCACGGGCGGAGTCTGATGCGTCTCCCAGCCCGCGATGATCGGGTCGATCAGGCTCCAGGCCATTTCCACTTCGTCCGCGCGGGTGAACAGGGATGCATCCCCCTGCAGGGCATCCAGCAACAGGCGCTCGTAGGCTTCCGGGATGGCGGTCGGCCCAAAGGAGTCGGCGTAGTGGAATTCCATGTCCACGGAACGCGTCTCGGCGACCGTGTCGGGCGCTTTGGCTTCGAAGCGCAGGTGCACGCCCTCGTCGGGCTGCAGGTAGAGCACCAGCATGTTGGCGGTCATCTTCTGGCCGGGCGGCATGGGGAACATGGCCAGCGGCGGTTCTTTGAAGCGGATGATGATTTGCGTCTGCTTTTCGGCCATTTTCTTACCGGAACGCAGGTAGAAGGGAATGCCCTGCCAGCGCCAGTTGTTGATGAAAAGCCGCAAGGCGGCGTAGGTGGGCGTGCTGGAAGCGGCTTGGACATCCGGCTCCTGGAGGTAGCCGCGATATTGCGCACGGACGGTATTCTCCGCCACCGCTTTGCCGTGGATCGGCTGGATGGCGCTCAGCACCTTGACCTTTTCGTTGCGCAGCGCATCCGCGTTGAAGGAGGCCGGGGGCTCCATGGCGACCAGCGTCACCAGTTGCAGCAGATGGTTCTGGAACATATCGCGCAGGACACCGACGCCGTCGTAATAGCCTCCGCGGTGGCCCACGCCGACCTCTTCCGCGACCGTGACCTGGACCGAGTCGATGTAATTGCGATTCCAAACGGGTTCGAAGATGGTGTTGGCAAAACGCGTGAACAGGATGTTCTGCACGGTTTCCTTGCCCAGGTAGTGGTCGATGCGATAGATTTGGTTTTCGTTCAGAACCCGGTGGAGATGGCTGTTGAGTTTACGGGCGGAGGCCAGGTCGGTGCCGAAGGGTTTTTCGACCACCACGCGCCGCCAGCCGCCGTTTTCCCGGATCTGGTGTGTGGCGTTCAGGTTGGCGAGGATGACCGGGAACAGTCCGGGCGGGATTGCCATGTAATACAGGCGGTTGGCAACCCCGGCCTCGAGCGTATCCAGGTAGGCCGCCAGCTTTTCGAAGCCAGCCTGATCGTCATATTTCCCCTGGTGGTAGGACAGGTGCGGGGCGAACAGGGACCATTCCTCTTCCGTAAATTCGAAACTGGCGTAGGCTTTCAGCCCCTGGTACAGGTGCTCGCGAAACTGCTCATGGGTAAAGGGAGTCCAGCCGTAACCGACCAGGTTGAAATTCCTGGGCGTCTTGCGCTTGCGAAACAGGTTGAACAAGGACGGGATCAATTTCCGTTGCGTCAGGTCGCCGGAGGCGCCGAAGATGATGATGGAGGTGGGGAGGCGTTGGATCATGAAAATCCTTTAGTCGCTACTACGGTGTTTTGCGGATAGATTCTAAGCGGCGTATCCCATTTATACCCAGGTCGGTTGAAAATTGCGCTTTTTTACGAGCAGGGATGCGCAATTTTCAACCGTGGGTATTATAGGGCACTTTCCTCGCCGCCGGGGACGGCGACGAGAGCTCTTGTGATGAGGTCCGAAATTTGGCATTATCAAACTACTTGTTGGTCTCGATACGCCCCACGGCTATCGCCCGGGGCTACTCGACCAGCGAGTTCTTCCCTAAATTTCTCCTCACAGCCTCGTCCACCAGCCAAATGATCTGGCCATCGGTCGGGTGGATGCGTTGGGCGGGGAGGAGCTGCGGCTGGTAGGCGCCGCGAAAGACCGCTTCCAGGGCGGAGGCTTTGCTTGCTCCGCTGACCAGGAATACGATCTGCCGGGCGCTGTTGAACACCAGGGGGGTCAGTGTAACGCGCTGCGCCGGGCGTCCCTGATAGTCTGCGGTGACAGCCAGGACCGGGGAGGCCGCTTCCACCTGCGAGCCGGGGAAGAGCGAGGCGGTGTGACCGTCCTCGCCCAGGCCGAGCAGAACGAGGTCGAAGCGCGGCCAGTCCAGGCCGGGGGCGGCGAAGCGCTTCAGGGTTTGCGCATAAGCATCGGAGGCCTGCGCAGGCTCTTGTTCGCCCTGGATGCGGTGGACGTTCCCGCCGGGGATGGGGACATGTCGCAACAAGGTTTCATGGGCTTGTTTGTAATTGCTGCCCGGGTCGTCCGGCGGGACGCAACGCTCGTCGCCCCAGAAGACGAAGGTGCGGGGCCAGTCCACCTGCCCGCGGTAAGGGTCTGCGGACAGCAGCCGGTACAGGCCGAAGGGTGTGCCGCCGCCGGAGAGCGCGACCAAGAAAGCCGCACGCGTTTGCAAGGCAGCATGCGCAGCCTCAATGAACAGACTGGCCGCCGCGTGACTCAAGGCTTTTTCATTTTCGAAGATGCGAATATCCGCTTTCATACCTGCCAGGCCAGATGGCTCTCCAGGGTGCGTCCCGCGGCGCGGGAGACCTCATCCAGGATATGTTCACGGGTTCTGCCGGTGAGTACTTCCCCAAAGGTGACTTTCGCCGTCAGGCCGAAGGTCTCCCGACCGGTCAGGATTTGCCGGACCATCTGGTACATGAAGGCCAGGCGCTGCTTATCCGGCCGCGCAGCCCGGAACCAGGTGATGGGATGGTGGAAGGCGCCCGGGGCGATGACGCCGCTGACTATCGTGACCAGCACCCGGGTGCGCGGGACATGGCGCAGGAAACTCTCCAGGCTGTGCGACCAGAGATGGAATTCCGCGTCCGGGGAGGGCATAAAAGACGGGTCTGCTTCGATCCCGCCGCGCGCGAAGATGAGCAAGGCCCCGTCGTTTTGCAGGT
>DAOTXM010000032.1:0-4719 GCA_034435215.1 Anaerolineales bacterium | reverse complement strand
TGAAGAGGCCACTGAGCGCGAATAGATAACCCAGCCGGCGCAGGCGCGGATTCTCTTTCTGTACAGGTTGCGCCTGATGGATGGCAAACGCGATCCAGCCAATATAGATGATGAACCAGATGGCAAAGACGTACCCGGCAGGGACGAAATAGACCTGGAAGCGATCCGAGATTTCACCTGTGTTCTGACCGTTTAACGGTAGGGCGTTGGCAAGGATATTGACTGTTAACGTAAGCACAACGGAAAGTACATTGGTAAGTTGACGGAGTGTATCTTTTGACATGAGATCCTCCAACATCAGTGTTCCACGAAATGGCTGGACGAAAAATACTTCTCCCAGATTCTATTCTTTTCCACGTCGGGCAGGAAGGAGGCTTCATAAGCATAACGGTTGCAAACTGCAATGTCCTCCAGGCGCATGCCCAGGATTTCGTGAGCGATGCGATACTCGTTGTTCAGGTTGGTTTCCAGCACTTCGGGGTCATCCGAATTGATGGTCACGCGCACGCCCAAGTCGAACAATTTCTTGAGCGGATGCTCCTCGATGGTGCGCACGGAATTCGTCAGATAATTGCTCCATGGGTTGACCTCCAGCGCGAGGCCGCGTTCCTTGACCAGCTCCACGGCGGCCATATCTTCGATGATATGGATGCCATGCCCGATCCGGTCCGGGCTGGCCGCGTGGATCGTATCTACCACAGTCGAGGCCGGTGTGTTCTCCCCGGAATGGATCGTGACCTTGAGTCCTGCCTCCTTGGCCTTCATGACCGGCCTGACGAATTCGCGGATGGGGTGTTCATCCTCGCTGTCGGCCAGGTCGATGCCCAGGAGGTGGTCTTTATGGCGGATGGCCCAATCCACCGTCTTGACGCACGACTCAGGTCCCATGCTGCGGGAAGTGATGACAATATAACCAATGACCATATCGAACACGCGTTCCGCTTGTTTCCGAGCGCGCAGTAGTCCCTCCAGGCAGGCATCCCAATCCAGGTCGTGGATATGAAAAGCCCAGTCCGGCGAGAAACGCACCTCGAAGAGCCGAATGTTTTGTTTGGCGGAATCCTCGAACAACTCCCAAGCGATGCGCTCGACCACCTTGGGCGAAGCGATGCTGTTCTGGAAAATGGCGAAAGCTTCCAGCACCGCGCGCAGGTCGCGCATCTGGTCCAGCACCTTGACGTGCTTATCCAGCTCAGTCACCTCGTAGGCAGGTAATTTTAGATTGTATTCCCTGGCAATGTCGATGATCGTCCCTGTGCGGATGGAGCCTTCCAGATGGATGTGAATTTCCGTTTTGGGGAGCTTGTTATAACGCAGGTCGAAGTTTTTCATAGGAACCTGACTTTAATCAGTAGTACCAGCAATTTTACCCCCAACAATATTTCTCTCCCACTACACGGATCTTCAAGAATGGATTGTTGGGCAGATTTTCCGTTGGTTTACTTCAGAAAGTGACGAGTAAAAATTTGCTTAAGTCTGTATAATTATCGAAACCGTTTTGGGAGACGCCATGACTGAACCGAGATCGTCTCATCCGCAAGTATCTGTCTGGCTCGCACACGTGCGCACCTTATCCGTGGACATCGGGCCGCGCGGTCCGACCTATGAGGGCGAACGCCAGGGCGCCGAATATGCCAAAAGAGAATTCCAACGCATTGGGTTAGAACCCATCTGGGAAAGCTTCCGGAGCGCCCGCTCTATCTTCCTGCCACATGTACTGGGCAGCTTGCTGATGCTGTTGGCCTTTGCAGTCTTCCCACTGGGCGGCAGATTGACTGCTGTCCTTGCGGCGGCGCTCAGCCTGCTGGTAATCGTCACCGAGTTGCTCGAACTGGGCTTCAAAGACAACCTCTTCCGGCGTATCGTACCCAAGGCCGAGAGTCAGAACGTGTTTGCCGTTATCCCACCAGCGAGCGAGCACCAACGTGACCTGATACTGGTCGGACATCTCGACAGCCAGCGCACTCCCATCTTCTTCCGCTCCCCGCGCTGGGTCAAAGTCTACGACAACTTCACTACGGTCATTTTTATCACATACATCTTGCAGGTCGTGCTTTACGCACTGGCGGTCATTGTCCCGCTGGACTGGATCTGGTACGCCACCATCCCAACAGCGGTCTGCGCCGTGCTCATGGCGGCCTTCTTCATCGAAGCCGACCTGTCCCCGTTTACCGCCGGGGCCAACGACAACGCTACTGCTGCCGGCCTCGTGCTGACTCTGGCCGAAGAACTGAAAAAACGACCGCTCCGGCATACGCGCGTTTTCGCGGTCTGCACCGGATGCGAAGAGGTGCAGCACTACGGCATGATCGACTGGTACAAGCGTCACCGCGCCGAGCTGAAGGACCCGCGCGCGATCGTCTTCGAGATGTTGGGCGCGGATGGTCCGTCCTGGTTGACTCGCGAAGGCATCATCGTCCCGTTCAAGCCGGACCCGGAACTTGCTTCCGCCTGTCAGCGATTAGCTGCCGACCGCCCCGAATGGGGCGCCTATCCATCCAGCATCAGCGGTGGCAACACCGAAATGGCGGATGCTGTGCGCGCGGGTGTCCCGGCTATCACGCTCTTTGGCATGACGCGGGAGGGCGTGGCTCCTTACTGGCATCAGAAAGAAGACACCTTCGACAAAATGGATCCGGAAGTAATGCGGCGTACTTGGGATTTCACGCAGGCCTTGATCGAGAAGATCGACGAGTAAGTTTGGAGGCTGGTGTACATTATGAACATATACCTCATTTTCGGTTTGATGTTCCTGGGGGCGGCATCAGTTGGACTGGTGCTGTCCTAAATAATTTTGCGATCATGTCTTAACTATACTACCTATCACTTTAATTTGAGCACTACCACCTTTGCGCAAAAGATGGGCGTCAAGCGCATCATCCTGCCAAAACCTGGTTACAAGTCCAAACAACGCAAAACGCTAGAACGCCGCAAGTGGTTTGTCAATGGGCGTAAGTGGCATGCAGGTGTGAAAGGCCGCATCAGCGTTTTGAAACGCGCTCATGGTTTGGAGCGTTGCTTGGATCGCGGCGAAAATGGCTTCCACCGCTGGGTCGGTTGGGGTGTGATCGCCGGAAACTTGGCGGTCATGGGCAGAGCGACGTAACCACATGCAAGCATGGTTGATATTCGATTGTCCAGGTACGATCTAAAAAGACTCTTCACCGACGCGGTGCAAAACTACTCCGCAGGCCAATTTTCTCTCTGGAGTTTGTTGTTTTGCACCAGAAACTAGTACTTGACCATCGTGATTTTGACGGGTGAACTTCTTGAAAACTACCGGAAAATCATTGCTCTTACTCGCCAAAATCATTTGGTTGGAGTACTAGCCTAACCGCCAATAAAAGCATTGCGCTGATTTTGGTAGACAGGTGCGATACACGTTACATTCCACTCACGTCAACGCTTCGATGGTCCTGCGCATGCGGATACTCACGCCAAAAGCAAGGATCAGTGACAGAAGATACAGTGCCCCATAGATCGTGAAATACCCCGATTTCATGGTAAATGTCAACAGTGTGAAAATAGCGAAGAGGATGAATTGTGCTGCCATCCAGAATCTCAACCGAGGTAGGTATTCCATATCTGTGTTACTCCTGCGCGCCAGGGAAACTAGCAATGCAAAGTACAGTCCAAAAAAGAGGAATTCCGCGGTTTCCAGCAACTTGCCCAACCATACTGGGGTGGTAAACCAGGTCCAGAAATTCAGTTCGTAAGGGATCGGCCAAAAGATTTCGACGCCGCTGAACCAGCCGACCAGGTCCATCAGGATATGAATGCCTGTACCAAGCGCCAACCCGACCCCCAGGTGCCGCCAATGGGCTTGTTTTGTTGCCATAGCAGTCAGATAGAAAAGGACCAGAATGGCAAGGATGGTAAAAATACTGTGCGTAAACGTGCGGTGCAAGCCTGCGGTGGAGGCTTTGGCAAGGGTGGCAACCGCCACAGCGATGTTGTCCAAATCTGGGAACATCGCCCCCAAAACCAACCCCAGGAAAAGCCATTCCCTGCGGGGCGCCCAGCGGCGGGTAATCGCGCCAACGATTCCGTGCAATCCAGCTTGTGGCATAAGATGCTCCTGTACTCTAAATAACCTGACAAAGATGGCATCAACAGAATACTTACTATAAAGATAGTATATAGCTGAATTGCAAGATATTCAATACCGAATTGAAAAAAGTCCCCCTCCTATCTGATGAAATTAGCTGAGAATTTCTCTTGTGTGCGCAATGTCCGCGTGGATCTGCTTCAACAGTGCCTCCACACTGTCGAATTTCAATTCCTCACGCAAATATTCCACGAATTCCAGTTTGACTTCTTGACCATACAGCTCGCGCTTGAAATCCAAAAGGTGGGCTTCCACGTTCGGGATTTCCTTATCGGGGGTAAAGGTCGGGTTGATGCCAATATTGGTGGCTGCTGGAAATCTCTCCCCCCCAATCCAGGCCCAGCAGGCATATACCCCGTTGGCCGGGATGACCTTGTCTTTGGGGTAAGCGATGTTGGCGGTTGGTATATTGATCCTGCGTCCGCGCCCATCGCCGTGCACGACCGGTCCGCTCAGGGCGTAGAAACGGCCCAGGTTTTCAGCGGCATGCGCGACCTGTCCGCTGCGGATGCGCTGGCGGATGAGGCTGGAAGAGAGCACATCCTCCCCGTTCTTCACCGGACCGATGGCCTGCACGCTGTATCCCAACTCTTCCCCGATCTCGGTCAGGC
>DAOTXM010000031.1:0-5274 GCA_034435215.1 Anaerolineales bacterium | reverse complement strand
GGTGAAACCAAACTCGATCAAGATGTCTCTCACTTCTTGAAAGTCATAGCCTTTGTCCAGGCACATGCCTTGCGGTTGCTCTTCCGTTGGATCGGGACGTTCTACCACGATGCTTGCGAGTGTTTCTCTCACCAATTTCATGTCGCGGCGGTTAGCTGCTTCTACCGCCAAACCAATGGGGACACCATGCCCTTCGGTCAAGAGGCTGCGTTTCGCCCCCTTTTTCCCCTGTCGGTGGGGTTCTTGCCCGTCTCTTCACCGCCCAGGGGCGCTTTGGTCATAGCGCCATCCATGCTCAACCAGGCCCAGTCGATGCCTTGCAACTCATCAAACCGTTCCACATCAGCTTGCCAGAGTTTCAGAAAGACCTCCGCTTTGACCCATTCTTGATACCGATCATGGGCGGTCGAGCCGGGAACCAAATCGGTATGATCCAGGGCTTTCCATTGGCATCCCGTTCGCAACACATAGAAAATAGCATCGGCACAAACTCGATCTGCAACGCGGGGACGGCCTCCCCCAAAGCGATGCGTGTTGACATGCACAGGTAGCAATGGTTGAAGAACGCTCCACAGTTCATCCGAGATACGAAATCCCGTAATCGTTTTGTTGTTCGGCGTGCGTGCGCGCTTGCGCTGGGGTGTGCTCGTTTGTTCGCTCATATGCCAAGTTTACCAGTTATTCGGATAGGCTCTAAGAATTCAGGGGCGCACAAAACCCGATTGATCGACGCTGATTTGTGAATTCCCAAAAGGGCAATACAGCATACTGGACGTACAATCATCACACTCCAGTTGTAAGGTGGCATGATTTACATTGTACTTGTAATTCAAGACCTGCTTGACATTGGCCTGGATGGAAGCGCCTTCACGAATGGTCAAATCGTCTGTTACCAAGTGCGCGGACAACGTGCGAATGCTGTGGGTGATGGACCATACATGCAAGTCGTGAACGCCGCGCACACCATCTATGGAATTGATATCCTGGATCATGGTATCCATGTCGATATCGGTGGGCGTGCTTTCCATCAAGATGTCAACTGCCTCTCGCAGAATGCTCCAGGCGCTCCCTATGATCAGAAGCCCAATCAGTACACTGACCAGCGGGTCGAGCCAGTTCCAATTCGTAAAACGGATGATGACACCTGCGAGGACGGCTCCCATCGTGGACAAGACATCCCCCATCAGATGTACGAAGGCGGCACGGATATTCAGGTCGCTCTCCGCACCGCGCCGGACCAGCAGGGCTGTTATCACGTTAATGAGGATGGCAATCACCCCGACGCCGATCAACACATCTGCCTGCACATCGGGTGGGTCGATAAAACGCTCGTATGCCTCGTGAAAAATACCCAAAGCGACAACCACCAGCGTGGTCGAGTTGACCAATGCTGCCAGGATTCCGGCGCGGTGGTACCCATAGGTCTTCTGGTGATTGGCAGGTTGGGATATAAGTCGCAAGGCCCACCAGGCAAGCGCCAGCGCCAATCCATCGGTGAAATTATGCGCTGCGTCAGTCAACAAGGCCAGGGAATTGGACAAGACCCCGGCGACGATTTCGAAAAAGACAAATACCAGCGTAATCACCAACGATAACATCAAACGGCGGACCGGTTGTTGGGTTAGATCGTTGAAATGAATATGTGTGTGTTGATCCAAATTATTCGTGCTCCATGTGTTTCAAGCCCATTCGGAATAACTCTGCCATATGTTCGTCATCGAGACAATAGAAGACCTGCCGGCCCTGTTTGCGGGCACGGACGATGCGTTGCAGGCGTAGTCCGCGTAGCTGGTGCGATACGGCCGATTCGGTCATGCCAAGCTGTCCGGCGATGGCTCCTACACTTTGTTCGCAATCGAGCAGCAACGCAATGATGCGTAGACGTGCGGGATCGCTCAAGGCGCTAAACAGGTTGGCCAAATGGAAAGCAGTGTGTTCGTCAAGCGGCATAGGATTATTATTGAATATATGAGCAATAATTCATATTTTACCAAGGACAACTATTATGTCAAGTCACTGGTGACAAGATACCCAACCGAAAACTACAAATTTGATATACTCCCTATTATGACAGCGCAAGGCTGCATTGCTGATGCACATTCATTGCCAGGAATAACCGGAACAATGGTTGTGCGTGGGGGCGTGCGCCCCTTCGCACAACCATTGTTCTGGGATTTTCTTGGAACTTTGCGCTGTAATACAATCCTATGAATGAAAAAGTTACAAAACATAGCGCGCTTGTCATCCCTTTGCTTGCAATTTATTTTGGATTGATTGCCTACACTGCCTGGGTCAGTGATGATGCGTTTATCACTTTTCGTTCCATCGAAAACTTTATTCATGGTTACGGTCTGGTTTTCAACGTTGGGGAACGCGTTCAAACATTTACACACCCCCTGTGGTTTTTCCTGCAATCTTTCTTTTATCTGCTGACGCGTCTGTTTGATGCTCCCTTTGGTTTGAACAAGCTTTATTATGGGAATATCCTCATCAGCTTGAGTACATCGTTGATCACGATCCTGCTTTTCGCATTCAAGTTTGCCCGCTCGAGGCAAATGGCAGTCGTGGGATTGCTTATCCTTTCTCTTTCAAAAGCATACACAGACTATTCGACCTCCGGATTGGAAAATCCGCTGAGCCATTTCCTGGCCGTAAGTTTCTTTGGCCTGTTTCTGCTCGACGAAAAAGTTGATCCACGCCATGTGGCATCCTTATCACTTCTGGCTGGCCTGGCGATCCTGAATCGACTGGATACGCTTCTTATTTTCTTTCCCGCTCTGGTCCTTGTTCTATGGCAAAGTTCGAACAGACCTAAAACGATCCTGGCAATGTTTGTTGGTTTCCTGCCGGTTGCAGTATGGGAACTGTTTTCCCTTTTCTACTATGGTACGCTTTTTCCAAATACGGCCTCGGCCAAACTCGATACCGGCATACAGACTTTCACACTCCTCAAACAAGGTGCGTATTATTTTCTCAACTCCCTGCGCCTGGATACCATCACACTTGTAATCATTGCTTTTTCCATTGCTTTTGGATTCCTTTCGCAAAACATTCGAAGAATGGCAGTTGCTGTTGGGATCGCCTTATATCTTTGCTATATCCTTTACATTGGCGGCGACTTTATGAGCGGAAGGTATTTTTCATTGCCTCTGATCGTCGCGGTCGTTCTTCTATCGACATTCGAGATGAAATCGACAATGCTCTATGCCGCCTCCTTGGCTGCCATTTTGTTTCTCGGTCTGCTCCCGTTCGTGACCACGCTGGAACGAAGACCTACCTATGGAAGAAACAGGGAAAACAATCTCGTTTTCCTGGATAGCCACAAAATTGCGGATGAACGCCTTGTCTATCGAGAACGTACAGGACTGCTTGCTGCTCTCCAGGGCAACTCCCCGAAAGTTGTCTATTCCCAGGAGGAATGGAAATATTCCGCTGGCTTCCCAAGGGAAGTGCACGTAGTTGGCGCAATGGGGCTTAACGGCTATCGCGATGGACCCAATATCCACGTGATCGATGTCAATGGGCTGGCCGATCCTCTCATCGCGCGCATGCCCCTCGAAGATACACGGAATTTCCGTATCGGGCACTTTCACCACATTATCCCGGCAGGTTACGAAGAAACGCTGGCTTCCGGGACGAACCTGATCCGCGATGCGAATATAGCCCTGTACTATGATAAATTGTCATATATCGTCAAAGGCCCGTTATGGGATTGGGACAGGCTGACCGAGATCTGGAATCTAAACGCCGGGAAATATGATTACTTACCTAAATTTCGCCCGAAATAGAGGCGAGATAGAGCCCGAAAAGGGCTAGCCAAAAAAGAGTAATGGGACTACCTGTAAAGGAAATTCCGAGAATCCAAACAGGAGGCCCATTACCATGAAAGAGTCTATCATTATTAGCGAACAAGTTCGCCAACAAATTTCGGCCCGAGCCACGTTGGTTGGCTTGGGCGTCAAGATCAAGCACATGGGAGTTTTGGAAGTGATAGCAGAGCAGGTCAAGATCGCCCAAAAAACGGTGAAGTACACGCCGAATGAGAAGCTGACAGATGGTTTGATGGCCGTACTGAGTGGCGCCAAGGGTCTGGTTGAAGTGAACAAGCGGGTGCGCAGTGATCCGGCCTTGCAGGCGGCCTTTGGCAGGCAAGGTTGTGCAGAGCAATCGGTCGTGCAAGATACGTTGGATGCTTGCACAGCGGAGAATGTGAAGCAAATGGAGCAGGCCACGGATCGCATCTTTCGTCAGCACAGCCGAGCCTACCGCCATGATTACACTCAGGCTTGGCAATTGCTGGATGTGGATATGACCGGACGACCCTGTGGACGCAAGGCCGAGTTTGCTAGCAAAGGCTATTTTGCCAAGCAACGTAACCGGCGTGGACGGCAGGAAGGTTATGTGGTTGCGAGCTGGTATGATGAAATCGTAGTCAAGCGGGTGTACAACGGCACAACGCAACTGTCTACTGCCATGCAGCCCTTGCTCCAGGCGGCGCAACAAACCTTGAGGATGACCCAGCAGCAGAGAAAACGCACCATCCTGCGCATTGATTCGGGCGGTGGCAGTGTGGATGACGTCAATTACGCCTTGGATCAAGACTTTCAGGTGCACTGTAAAGACTATTCCGGTCGACGGGCAGAAGATCTGGCAGAAAGTGTCCAGGCATGGATCAGCGACCCTTTCAATAGCGACCGTCAAATGGGCTGGGTTACGGAAACAACCGAAGTCTATCATCGCCCTGTGAAACGCATTGCTGTGCGGTGTCGCAAGCAGAACGGTCAATGGGGCGTGGGCGTTGTCATCTCGTCGCTGCCCGCGCTGGCCGTTTTGCTGCTCACCGGTCAATCGGCTGACCAGATCGAAGACAACGCCGCTGTTTTGCTGGCCTACGTGCGTTTCTATGACCTGCGCGGCGGAGGCGTCGAAACCGAGATCAAAGAAGATAAGCAAGCCCTGGCAACCTCCAAGCGCAATAAGAAACGCTTCGCTGCTCAACAAATGCTTTGCCAACTGGAAGTCCTGGCGCATAATCTCCTGGTTTGGGCGCGAGGCTGGCTGGCACCCAATTGCCCCAGGATTGCCCGCTTGGGCTTGCTGCGCCTGATGCGCGATGTAGTTCATATCACTGGACAAATCGTTCTGGATAGTCATCAGTCTGTGCGCCAGATTATTCTCAATCCAGCTGACCCTTTTGCCCGCGAGTTGCAAACCGGCCTCGCTGCTTTACTCGCCCAAGCCCAGGTTGCCGTTTATTTGGGCGAAACTTAGGTA
>DAOTXM010000030.1:0-5482 GCA_034435215.1 Anaerolineales bacterium | reverse complement strand
GGGCGTGATATAGGGATGGTTGAAATCCACGGCGATGATCACGCGGTCGCCCGGCGCGCCGGCATCTTCAGCGTGAACATTGTTTTTTTGGCAATCAGCATATTCCGCAGAGGTGGACTGGAAAAATGTAAAGTCCGGCGTGCCATCCTTTGGATCCGCGTCCCGGCTGGAACAGACGACGACGTTCAAATGGCCGATCTCAGACTGCTGCGCGCCGGGCGTAAAGAACAGGGCCACGGTCTGCCGGTCAGCATATGCCTGGATGGAAAGCAGGCGGGCGGCGTCCTGCTCGGCCTCGTAGCCCTCCCCGGCGCAGGCATCGGAACCATCATCCGGCCCATCCATGCAGAAGGTTGGGTCATACTGGCCTGTGACCGCGTAACGCACCGTCTGGCGGGCGATGTTTTCCACCGTCAACCAGGCCTGGAACAGGGCCGCCAGGTCGATGATCCCGAACAGCAGCATCAACAGGATGGGCAGCGCCAGCGCAAACTCGAGCAGGGCCTGTGAACGGCCGGCTGCGTGGTGAGTTCCATTACGGTTTTTGAGAGAGAAGATAGACAATCGTTTCATCGATTCATCCTTCCTGCCCTTACTGGGTCAGGCGCGTGGCAAGATACTGGGCGATATCCAGGAAGATATCGCGCAACTGGTCACCGCTGGGCGCATAGTAATATTTGCCGCGTCCAACCTCAGCAGCATACATTAACAATTGTTCCCCGGCGCCAAGATCCCGGCCCTCTTCGTCGCTCCATAAAAAAGGCTCACTGTTTTGCACCAGGGGACCCAGGCCAATGGTAAAAATGAGCGCTTCCTGGTCCTCGGCCACGAAATCCGCCATATTGCGGGCATGATCATCCGAGTCATATTTGTCCGGATCGAACACCCCGCCCTTGGACAGGCAGGAAGTATCGTCGGCCTCATAACAGTGGCGCGACGTGGCACTCAGGTCACGGCAGAACGGTTTGGTCCAGGTCGAATTCGGACAGGCATAGGAAGGGCCGTTGGTCGCGCCGTCGGTCAGCAGGATGACCACCCACAGCGCCTCCTGGCGGAAGGTGGCCGGGTTGCCGAACTCGTTGCCTGCAAATTCCAATCCCTTGCCGGTGGCGGTGGTTCCGCAAGTTTCAGGGTTGCCAGTCCTATGGTACACAGGACAATCAAAGCCATAATATTCGATAACGCCATCTGCGTTTAAGTCAGTAGGAGCGCCTGTGATTGGATCGCGTTCATACAATCGGCAAGGTCCGGTTGTGGTGTCACAAACATCCGGCTCAATGACTTCCAGAGCCTCGATCGCGCTCAGAACCTCCGTCTTATTATCGGAAAAACTCAGCTCTGTATGCGCACTGTCGTCGAAGGTCACAATGGCCACGCGATCGTAAGGGAAATATAACTGGTCGACAAAGGCCTTGGCTGCATCCTTTACCTTCTCGAACGGTTGGCATTTGTGAGTGGGGTTACACTGGGCGGGATCGCGTAGCGGATTATCGGGGCCGACATCGTACGTCATTGAGTCGGATGCATCGATCAAAAGGATGACGTCCATCGAAGCCGCCTCGGAAACCGCCGAGGCGGTCACAGTGGTGGTATGAATGCCGATGACCGATAAAAAGGCCAGCCGGACGGTGGAGGTCGCCCGCACACGCACCAGTTTGCGCGCCGGGGTCGTGCACAGCAACGGGTCGCCGGGGTTGGTAGCACAGGTTTCCACCGTGGCAGTCGGGTCGTCGATGCCGTTCAAGACCAGGAACTCCTCGGCGGCTTTGGTCAACTCAGTCGTGGAATAGCCTTCCCGGAATTGCGAGGAGGCTGCCAGGGCGGCTGCGTCCACTGCGCGGCGCAGCTTGCCGTGGTTCAAGTAAAGCAGGCCGGTGTCGATCGCCAGGCCGACGATCGCCGTCAGGGCAATCACAGACAGCGTAACGATGACCAGCACCTGGCCCCGTTCCAGGCGTGCGTCCTGTTTACCCCGTCGAAGTTTATTTCGAATGATTTGGAACAGGTGGGAGAGAGTATTTTTCATAGGTTCTATTTTTACGGTGTTGGAGTGGGACGCGGCTCCGCAGCCGCCAGTGGCATGATTGCGTACACATAGACCGGCATCGGGTCGCGCACGAACATGGTAAAGATCGGCAGTTTCAAAAGATGTGGCTGGTGGTAGAAGATCTCGATCAGCAGCACCCCAGTGGGCGGCGCGCTGCTATCCAGGCGGCTTTGGATTTCGGCATCCGTCAGCCTGGAGACCTGGTTGCTGTTCGCAGCCCAGCCCTGGTTGTTGGGATAACGTCGGTACACGCCATCCCCAATGGAAAAGAAAGTAACGACAATGTCGTCCCCCCGGGAGGCGTCCAGTTCCACCGGCTTCAAGACATCGCGGGTCAACGTAATCGTGTCTTCGAAGAAACGGGTGTCCAGGCTGCCATCGACATTGAACGGATCGAAGTTGGAGGAGTAACGCACGGCCTCCCGCGAGGCGTCCACCAGGTTGAGGTAGTTGTTGAGCAGGTATCCAAATTCGATCACGCCTGCTACGAAGATCATCAGGAAAAGCACGACCAGGGAAAGTTCTACAAAACTCTGGCCTTTTTCCTTCTTTGCCTTGCAACGAGGATGAGCAAACATACCGGGTTTGTCCTTGTTGATAAGATACATCCATTCTCATCATACAGGAAAGGGCGGAGCAGGTCAACTGGTACGGGAGTATTGTATCCTTGTATAGACCTGTTTTTCACGAAATCAGGACGTTAAGAAGCCTGTTCGGGTATAATTTTGCTGCTTCGTCTGAGAAGTATCTCGTTGGTCGAGAAGGGCGAGGGTGCGCTCAATCTCTGGAGGTGTGCTTTCTTCGCCCGTATCGAGACCAACAGGTAACCAGGAATAAAGAGGTACTTTGAATCCTAACTCGGACAAGCCGAAACCAAACAGGATATACAAGATGAGCAGGATAAAAACATTGAAACCATCCTGGATATCCTGTCCATCCTGTTAATTCTTGCTCAAAAAGCAAGGATTTAACTCGTAAGGTACTATGGTCTTGGTAGGCCCCAATCAGATCATCATCCAAGATATAATGTGCAGCTCGCGGGGCACTTCGACCACCGATATTCGTTGAGAGAGGAGGCAGGTAGACGCAAACTGTTTTAGGGAAAGTCAGCGCATGATCCTGAGCGGAGGGTCGAGTAGCCTTGCATGGATGCAGTGACATCCTACCTGGAAGGGTATATCGAGACCCAAAGCTCAGGATGACGAGGAAGAGGGTTCTCCATTGCGAGATGGAGTCAATTTTCCCTCACCCCTTTCCCCTCTCCCATAGGGAGAAAGGAAAGGGGTGAGGGGAGAAAAAATCGAACGTTCAGCGGAAGCCCTCCGGGTGCGCCATCACCCGACCATCTTTCCCTCCGAAAAAGACTTTGCCTCAAGGCCGCGCCAGCAATGGTGCGGACAAAAAGGCAGAGGATGGCGAAATCAAGATGTCATTGCGAGCACCGAGTGTAACAAGGTGCGTGCCCTTATAGGGCACTTTGGCAATCTTCTGATGCGATGAGATTGCTTCGTCGCTTCACTCCTCGCAATGACATATCAATCTTCAAAAATCGGAGGATCCCAATTATGTGCGGAATCGTCGGATATATCGGCCCGCAAGATGCGACGCCGATCATCCTCAATGGACTCAAACGCCTGGAATACCGGGGCTACGACTCGGCTGGCCTGGCCGTCTATAACGGCAGCAGGATCGAGGTCCGGCGCGATGCGGGCAAGCTATCGCGCCTGACGGAGCTGGTCAATGGCTCGCCGGTCAAAGGCGCGCCGGGCATCGGCCATACCCGTTGGGCAACGCATGGCGCGCCCTCAGCGCGCAACGCCCACCCCCACCTGGGCGCGTCCGGGCGGGTGGTGGTCGTGCACAATGGCATCGTCGAAAACTTCCTCGAGCTCAAGGAGGAACTGACCGCCGAAGGCACGCAATTCAACTCAGATACAGATACAGAAACCATCGTGCACCTGGTGGAACACCACCAGGCCGCCGGGCTCGACCTGACCGAGGCAGCCCGACGCACGTTCAACCAGATGCTGGGCGCGCATGGGATCGTGCTGCTCTCGGCGGACGAACCGGATAAGATCGTCTGCGCGCGCATCGGCAACGCCGGCGGCGTGGTGATCGGCCTGGGCGAACATGAAAATTTCATCGCCTCCGATATCCCGGCCATCCTGGAACACACCCGCAAGGTCATCTTTCTCGAGTCGCGCCAGATGGCGGTGATCACAAAAGAGGAGGTGCGCGTCGAGACCCTGGACGGTACGCGCGTGCAGCCTGAAGTGCATACCATCGCCTGGGACGCCGTCTCGGCCGAGAAGGGCGAATACCGTCACTTCATGCAGAAGGAAATCCACGAGCAGGTGCGCTCGCTGACCGACACGCTGGCCGGGCGGGTGGACTTCCACGCCGGGCGCGTCCGCCTGCCCGAGCTCAACCTGACGCCGGAACTGGCACAGCGCATCCGGCGCATCTACATCACCGCTTGCGGTACGGCCGCCTATGCGGGCATGGTCGGCAAGACGCTGATCGAGAAGATCGCCCGCGTGCCGGTGGAGGTGGTGATCGGTTCGGAATTCCGCTACAGCGATCCCATCGTCGACGAAGACACGGTCGTGCTGGCCATCTCGCAATCCGGCGAGACGGCCGATACCCTGGCCGCCATGGAGGAGGGACGCAAGAAGGGCGCCGTGCTGTGGAGCATCGTCAACGCCATCGGCTCGCAGGCCATGCGCATCGCGGACGGGTACATCTCGATGCAAACCGGACCCGAGATCGGCGTGGCTTCGACCAAGGCCTTCACCGCCCCCCTGGTCGACCAGTACATGCTGGCCATCCTGCTGGCAGATTTGCGCGGCGCGATCGATGAGGCGACCCGCCGCGCCCTGGTTGCCGACCTGCGCCTGGTGCCCGACCTGGTCAGCCGCACGTTGAACAGCGAACCGCAGATCGAGCGGGTTGCGCTAACGCTCAAGGACATTCACAATTGCCTGTACCTGGGACGCGGCATCAATATGCCGATCGCCTACGAAGGCGCACTCAAGTTGAAAGAGATTTCGTACATCCACGCCGAGGCTTACCCGGCAGGCGAGATGAAACACGGTCCCATTGCCCTGATCGACGAAAACATGCCGGTGCTGTGCCTGGCGCCCAAGGATCCCTGGCACGAGAAGATGATCTCCCAGATCCAGCAGGCCAAGGCGCGCGGCGGCATGGTCATCGCCGTGGCCACCCAAGGCGACGAACTGGTGCAGGGTATGGCAGATCATGTCCTGTGGGTGCCCGAGACGCCCTGGATGCTCAGCCCGGTGGTGACGGTCATCCCGCTGCAGATCCTGGCCTATCATATCGCCGCCATCCGCGGCCTGGATGTGGACCAGCCCAGGAACCTGGCAAAGAGCGTCACAGTCGAGTAAGAATAGGGGGATTGTGGACAGGCTGTCT
>DAOTXM010000029.1:0-6587 GCA_034435215.1 Anaerolineales bacterium | reverse complement strand
GTGGGGGCGTGCGCCCCCACACACAACCATTTTTTAGGGATTTTCTTGGAACTTTGCGCTGTAATACTCGGCGGCATATAAAAATCGCATAGGTTATATATCACTCGCCAGGATTTTATTTCCACCCACCGGGTGCATTACCTGGCCTGACATAAATTTCTCCGGGTCTGCCTCGAACTCGCGTAGGCAATCCTGGTTGCAAAAGTAGATTCGCATCCCTTTGTACTCGCGAGATGGATAACGGGATGGATCTTTCAAGATACCACCGCAAGCCGTAATGGCTTTTCCTTTAAGTTTTTCCCATTTGTCCATGCGACAAGTATAATCCGAGAGATGGTAGATTGGAAAGCCCGCCTGGAGCAGGAATTCGAACGCGCCGCAGAAGCCCGCGCGCGCGGCAACGAGGGACAGGCACGCGTCTGTGCCCGCCGTGCGGCCGGGATCGCCATTCGCGAATATTATGCCCGTCGCGGACAAACCATCCGCACATCAAGCGCCTACGATTTACTGCAGTTGCTCACCGAGGAATCGCATCTGCCCCCGGACCTCAAACAGGCTGCCAGATATCTGACATTGCGTGTTACCGAAGAGTTCAAATTGCCAGTTGATGCAGATCTACTGGATGAGGCACGCAAGCTATGTGATGGTTTGCTTGCAGAAATAAGATAGCCCCGAAAGGTTTGAGCAATCCTTCGGGGCTAAATCTATGATTACAAGCTAAGCCATATTCCTGCGCCCGACCATGTAATACAGGGCACGGGTAACGGTGATGACGATCACCATACCCGACATCACACTGCCGAAGACCAACAACAGGCGGTTCCAGTCCCGCAAGCGGCTGACGAGCACTTCGCGCTCTGGCAGGTGAATGCGGTTACGCAGGCGGTGGACAAAATCCTTGGGCAACGCAACAGGCCGCAGGGTCCCGGCCAGATGCGCTTCCAGAGATTCAATATTTTCGAGGGAGGGTTTGTTGCGTTGCTTGCTCATACTTCCTCTCTTATTCGGCGGGGTATAACACCAGTCCGACGGTACCTGGACCTAAGTTGATCGCCAACGATACAGACAGGTCAGATAGTACCGAATCTTTGCAATTGAAATATTTCCTGGTTTTTTCCAGCAGGCTCGCCCCAGATTCTGGATCACGTGCATGAACGACACCCACATGAACCGGCTGATCATCAAATGCTTCCCTCCCCAGTTGCAAAACACGTTCCAAAGAAGCCTTGCGCGTGCGAACTTTATCTACCATGTTAAGAACGCCGTTTTGGAGTCTGGCAATGGGTTTTACGTTCAGTAAAGAAGCCAGGGCAGCAGAAAGTGTGCCAACCCGCCCGCTGCGACGGGCATATTCAAGTGTGTCCAGGGTGAGAATGATTTCTATCTTTTCACGGACGGCCTCAAGATGATGCAAAATTTCTTCCACTCTCTTCCCGGCACGTTCCATCAGGCGAGCTGCACGACACATGAATGCAATGGCCAAGGAGCCGGCGCCCGAATCGAATGGGAAAATATCATATTTCCCTTTCAGTTCTCCCGCTGCGCTTACAGCCGAAGCATAGGTACCAGACAGTTTGCTGGTCACATGGATCGAAAGTATGGTATCGCCTGGCTTGGCTATTTTTTTGTAGAATTCCGAGAACTGGTGCGGAGAAGGCTGGGACGTTTTCGGAAAAATTGAGCCAGTGTCCACTTTTCTATAGAACTCTTCCAGGTTCATTTCTACATATTGCAGATATGTTTCTTCCCCAAAATGAATATTGATAGGGATGATCTGGACATCGAGTTCTTCTTCCCAGCCAGCGGGGAAGTCAGCAGCACCATCGGTAACGATATGAAGCATAGAGTCCTTTCCTTAGGTTTGGGTCTGGTCGCCAATCTGATCGCGCAATGCCAGAAGGGTACGATGATAGAGGCTTTTGATAGCCCCTTCACTACGTCCCATGATTTGCCCGATCTCTGCGTTGGAGAGGTTCTCGACGAATTTCAAGATAAGCAAATGTTGTCGTTCCGGAGGCAGTTTGCGGATGAGTCTGAGAAGCGCATCCTGCTCTTCTGTACGGACGAGCTTGGTCTCCGGATGGTCGCCTTTGGCAGGCAACACAGGAATGTCACTGATCGGGATTTCCTGCTTGCGACTGCGGTCGCGATGCCAGTTGGCGACCAGGTTGTGCGCAATACGGTACAACCAGGCAGAAAACGGGACGCCGCGGTCTGTGTAATTGTGAATGTGGTTCATCGCCCGTTGAAAGACACGAGCAGTGAGGTCTTCCGCGTCATGCGTGTTGCCCGTCCGGTAGTACACATAATTGAAGATACGGTCGATGTAGCGCGCGTAGAGTTCACCAAACGCCTCACGGTCACCCTGCGAAGCGCGCAACAGCACATCTGTTTCGTTGAATTCGTGTTCCGGCACTGAAAAACCCTACCGGCGGGGATTTGCTAAAGTTAACCCCGCCGGATTTGAGAAGTTGCTTGCAGTATATCATGCCAAGTCTAAGAAGGGGGGTTGTGGAGTGGTGGGTGGTGTGCCACATCCCATTCTGTTTTTTTTATTCAATCCAATCCGGTTTGACGTAACCGCCGATGCCATATCTCATTCCCAACTCCTTTGCCAGACCGCGTAACAATGGGTACAAGGTGTCGCCCGGGCATTCCGTGCCGTCCGGGCTTTGGTTGGGATAGTCCCTGTGTCCGGCCAGATATCGGATCTCATAGGTATAACGCAGGAAATCTACCAGGCCACGCAAGCTGCTGAGTTGGGCTTCGCCAGGTCGCGCGTCATTGAAGTTACCCAGCAACACGATTCCGACCGAGCCGGTATTGAAGCCCTGCACGTGCGCGCCGCGGATGTTGAGTTCCCGACCTTGGTAGATGATCCCTTCGGTATCGATCAGGAAATGGTAAGCCACATCGGCAAAGCCGCGCTCGTCCATATGCAAACTCTGGATTTCGGCAGGGCTGGCATGGGGGATGGCCGAATGATGGACAACGATTGTGTTCAGGATACCGCGTAGATCAGAGGGATAATACAATACGCCTGTGGGGTTGGTCTGCGAATCAAAAAGACCGAATTCTCCTGGCGCATTCAAATCGAGCGGGCGAGCACCCCATTCCGCCCGTGTTAGGATCGTTGGCATGGGAGGTGGAGAAGCTTTCAGGAAAATGGAATCAGCTTTTATAAATTGATACGACAACCAACCCAATCCAAGCGCCAGGGTCAGAACCGGCCCCAATGGAATCTTGCTTTTTTTATAGGCGGGTTTTAACATGGCCAGATTATACGAAAATTTGCAGACCTTCCGTTTTTATCAGAACGGGGGAAGCAAAAATCAAAAATGAGGGAACCAAATTGCAAAATACCCGAATGGTATAATTATTATTTGCGCGTTCGAAATTACATTTGTTGAAACATTTGTGCTATAATCAAATTGTTTTTATTTTTCATAAGGAACCCCATGTCATCCAATGTCATTCGCGTGGTGGGAGCCCGCGTTCATAACCTGAAGAACATTACCGTCGAGATCCCGCGCGACAAGCTGGTGGTCATTACCGGTCTGTCCGGTTCAGGCAAGTCGTCGCTGGCGTTCGATACCATCTTCGCCGAGGGCCAGCGGCGTTATGTCGAATCGCTCTCGGCCTACGCGCGCCAGTTCATCGGCCAGATGGACAAGCCCGACGTGGACTACATCGAAGGCCTGTCTCCGGCGGTTTCCATCGACCAAAAATCGACCAGCCACAACCCGCGTTCCACAGTCGGCACAGTAACCGAAATCTATGACTACCTGCGTTTGCTGTTCGCGCGCGTGGGCGTGCCGCACTGCCCGGTCTGCGGTCGTGAAGTGGCGAAGCAGTCCGCGCAGGAGATCGTGGACGCGGTCGAGAAACTGCCCGAGGGCAGCCGTATCCTGATTCTCGCACCGCTGGTGCGCGGGCGCAAGGGTACTTACCAGGCTGTCTTCGAAGAGATCCGCAAGGCCGGCTTCGTGCGCGCGCGGGTGGATGGGGAAGTCCACAGCCTGGACGACGAAATCAGCCTCGACCGTTACAAGCAGCACACCATCGAGGCGGTGGTCGACCGTCTGGTCATCAAACACGAAGAGAGTGAGGAAGAACAGCAGGCGGCGCGCACGCGGCTGACGGACTCAGTCGAAACAGCGCTGAAATTTGGTGAAGGCTATGTATCGATAAATAATATCGATACTAGTGAGGATATTCACTTTTCAGAACATTTGGCCTGCCCCGAACACGGCAGCACCGTGCCGGAGATCGAACCGCGCACCTTCTCCTTCAACACACCACACGGCGCCTGCCCGGATTGCCAGGGACTGGGCAACAAATTGGAAATCGACCCAGACCGCATCATTCCGGACCCTGACCGGTCGCTGAACGAGGGTGCGATTGCCAGCATGGAGTGGAGCGGCCCAAAAGAAGAAGGCGGCTATTACTGGCAAAGTCTGGAGGCGGCTGCGCGCTATTACAAGATCAATCTGGATGCACCAGTCAGCAGCCTGACCCGCGAACAGCTAGATATTATCCTATACGGGACCAATGGCAAAGAAATCGAGATGCGCTACCAGAATGCCAGTGGCAATGAGTTCAAATTCAAGCGCGCCTTCGAGGGCGTGATCGGCAATCTGGAACGGCGCTATCGCGAGACTAATTCGGAATATATCCGCGCCAAAATCAGCGAATTCATGTCCGACCGCCCCTGCCCGACCTGTGGCGGCGCGCGCCTTAACCCGGCAGCATTGGCCGTGACCGTTGGGGGTGTCAATATTATCACAGTGACAGGCTGGCCGATCCTCAACACGTTGAAGTGGATCGAAAACCTTTCTTCCTCCCTGAACGCACGGCAAAAGGCAATTGCCGAGCGCGTCATCAAAGAGATCTACGAACGGTTGAACTTCCTGGTCAATGTGGGGCTGGACTACCTGACGCTCAACCGTTCGGCTGGATCACTTTCCGGCGGCGAGGCGCAGCGCATCCGCCTGGCAACACAGGTCGGCTCACGGCTGGTGGGTGTATTGTACGTGCTGGATGAGCCCTCTATTGGATTACATCCGCGCGACAACACCCGCCTGCTCAACACGCTCAAAGGCCTGCGCGACCTGGGCAACACCGTGCTGGTCGTCGAACACGATGACGAGACCATCCGCACCGCAGACTGGATCATCGACCTGGGTCCGGCGGCTGGCGAGCATGGTGGTCGCGTAATCGCTGAGGGCGATCCCGAGGCGATCCTGGCGCACCCAAAGTCCTTGACCGGGGCGTATCTATCGGGGCGCAAGCAGGTCCCGGTCCCGAAGAAGAGGCGTACCGGCAATGGCAAAGCGCTGAAAATCGTCGGGGCGCGGGCGAACAATTTGAAGGGAATAGACATCAAAATCCCATTAGGCAAATTGGTCTGCATTACAGGCGTTTCGGGCAGCGGCAAATCGACCCTGATGAGTGATGTGCTGTACAACGCGCTGGCGGCCAGGCTGATGGGTGCACACACGCAGGCTGGCGATCACGAGCGCATCGAAGGTGTCGAACACCTCGACAAGATCATCAACATAGACCAGTCACCGATTGGACGCACGCCGCGCTCCAACCCCGGTACCTACACCAGCCTGTTCGATGAAATACGCAAGCTGTTCGCCGAACTGCCTGAAAGCAAGGTGCGCGGATACAAGCCAGGGCGCTTCTCGTTCAACGTGCACGGCGGGCGCTGCGAAGCCTGCCAGGGACAAGGCGAACTGCGCATCGAGATGCAGTTCTTGCCGGATGTGTATGTGCCCTGCGACGTGTGTCACGGCAAGCGCTTCAACCGTGAAACGCTCCAGGTGGCCTTCAAAGGGCACAACATCGCCGACGTGCTAGATATGACGGTCGACCAGGCCTTGGGAGCCTTCTCCGCCTTCCCTAAAATGGTGAGCAAGCTGCAACTGCTCGAAGAAGTGGGGTTGGGCTATATCAGGATCGGGCAACCCGCCCCCACCCTGAGCGGTGGCGAGGCCCAGCGCGTCAAACTGGCGAAAGAGTTGTCGAGGCGCGCCACCGGCCGGACTCTGTATGTGCTCGACGAGCCGTCGGTAGGACTCCACGCTGCGGACGTACACAAGTTGATCGAAGTGTTGCAGCGCTTGGTGGATGCGGGCAACTCGGTGCTGATCATCGAACACAACATCGACATCATCAAGACCGCCGACTGGATCATCGACCTGGGGCCAGAAGGCGGCGACCGGGGCGGCGAGGTGGTGGCCGAGGGCACGCCGGAAGAACTATGCGTGGCACAGGGTTCGTATACCGGCGAGTTCCTGTGCGCGCACCTGAAACATTAATTTCATAGGACTTATGCAGTTCATGACTAGGGATAACCGAAAAAATGATTGTGCCATTTTTTCGAGATTTTCTTGGAACTTTGCGACGTCATGTTAACGGATTTGGTTTTTTATTACGCGCAGTTTTGGGTAGTCTCCCTTTTAGGAGCAGTTAGCATCTTAGAGGGATGGAAGTCAGCAGTTCTTTAGCAGTCCAGGCATGATCGGTCAGGTGAGCGGCCATAGCAGGCGTTCTCTGTTTCCATTTGCGCCCTGGGAGAT
>DAOTXM010000028.1:0-1930 GCA_034435215.1 Anaerolineales bacterium | reverse complement strand
GACTTTGACCGCCTGAAACACCCCACGTCTCCTTAATCTCTCTTTATTTCCCCTTAGGGCCGAACAATACCCACAACAACGCCAACCCGGCAGCGCCTAACAGGCCTCCGCCGAAGGTATTGTTCCCGGCGTTGACCAGCAGTACCCCACCGAGCAGCAACGCAGCGAAAACAACGCTGCCTGTCAACTTGTCCACCGAGCGGGTCAGGGAACGCATTTCGCGGCTCACCTGTGGGGCCTGGACGGTCAATCCACCTCCCTCGGCTTGCGCCAGCACGCGGGTGGTCTGGCCGGGGAGAGCCAGCAGGTTTCGTAGCATTTCGCCCAGTTCGTCCAGCCAGTAATCCAGGCCGGAGACAGCTTCTGCCTCCACCAGCTTGCGGGCATAAGGCGCCAGTTGCAGCCACAGGTTGAAGTCGGGGTCGAGGCCGGTGCACATGCCTGATAGGATGGCGACCGTGCGTGCCAGGTAGACCAGGTTTTGCGGCACCTGGAACGGCATGCTCAATAACAGGTCGCGGTATTGGTGGGCAAACTTGCGGATTTCATCCGGGCTGACGCTGCGGAGTTCCTGCATCGACATGCCCCAAAACCGGTCGAAGGCCTGCGCCTCGACCTGCTCGATCAATTTCAGGTCGGCTCCTGGCAGCAGCATGTCCAACATCTGGTAGGTCTTGACGACGCGCGAGGCATCCCGCGTACCCACCGCGATGACCAGTTCGCGCAGACTGTCTTTGATCGATTCGGGGACACGCGCGACCATGCCGAAATCGACGAAGGTCAGCTGCCACTTTACAGATTGGCCTTCGGCGACTGGCAGGGGGGTGACGAACAAATTGCCCGGGTGCGGGTCGGCATGGACAAAACCGTCTTCGAAGATTTGCTGCAGATAGGTGCCCAGCAGGCGTTCCGCCACTTCCCTCCGGTCGATCCCGGCCGCGGTAATGGTCTCATAATCGGTGATCTTGATGGCGTACACGTCTTCCAGCGTCAGTACGCGCAGGGTGCTCAGGGAACGCACCACGCGCGGGACATGTACATCCGGATCATGGGCAAAGTTCGCAAAGAATATTTCTGCGTTATCGGCTTCTTTGTAGTAGTCGATTTCTTCGTACAGGGTGGTCGAGAATTCTTTCAACAGGGCAGGCACGTCTGCATGGTCGCGGATCGGGCGGTAACGCATCAGCCAGGAACCCACCCTGCGGAGCGCAGACAGGTCCACGTCCACGATGGAGGCGATGTTCGGCCGTTGCACCTTGACGACCACGTTCTGAAAGTCCAACTCTTTTCCTGCACCCTCGTCTGCACTCAGGTCGGGTCTCAGCCTGGCCCGGTGTACCTGACCCAGGGAGGCAGCCGCCAGCGGTTCCGGGTCGAAGCTGGCAAATTTCTCCGTCAACGGAGCGCCCAACTCGGCTTCCGCCAGGGCGCGAATGCCCTCGAAATCCTCCGCCGGGACCTCATCCTGCAAGTTGGCCAGCTCATCAGTCACTTCGGGCGGCAGCACATCCAGCCGCGAGGAGAGGAACTGGCCGACTTTGATCATTACCCCTCCCATGCGAATAGCCAGCGCGCGGAAACGAACGGCCTCACGGCGAAAACGCTCTTTACGCGTTCGCCGCACCCAACCGCGCAATCCAATGTAACGAAAAATGATTTCCCAGAGAATGAAGCGGGCGATGACTCCCGCAAAAAATGCCAGGATGCGAATGTAGCGACCACGCAGGTGGGATGGTTTCATAGTGACTCCTGTGGAGGTTTCATTGTAACATCCCTTGTGATAGAACTGGAATGCCACAGTAGGCAAAAAACACCTTGTTTTCGGGTTCGCCTCATTCCATTACGTAACTCCTGTATAATTGAGAAAACCTATTTTTTCAATGAACCGGGGTGTGGGGTGTTTTGGGCGAGCCACGCTCACCCAAAACAC
>DAOTXM010000027.1:0-13437 GCA_034435215.1 Anaerolineales bacterium | reverse complement strand
GCGAAGATAAACGTGATGGGGTTTCATCGTATGGCTGGGCAATGGGATACCTGGGCGGTGGGATTCTACTGGCTCTCAACCTGGCCTTCTACCTGTTCAGTGACAAAATTGGAGTTCCAAGCGACCTGGCAGTCCGCATTAATCTTGCATCGGCCGGTCTCTGGTGGCTGGGTTTCTCGTTCATAACCTGGGCACGGCTGCGCGCTCGTCATGCTTCGCGCTCCTTGCCGGCTGGTGAGACCTATGCAAGCATTGGCTTCAAGCAGTTACGCAAAACATTGAGTGAAGTCAACCAGTTCCCCGAAACGCTCAAATTCCTGTTAGCTTACTTTTTATATAACGATGGTATCCAAACTGTGATTGCAGTTTCCGCCACCTTCGCGGCTGCTCCACTGATCCAAGGCGGATTGGGACTCGAACAACAGACGCTTACGGCTGTGATTCTGATGATCCAATTCGTGGCCTTCGGCGGCGCGCTGCTGTGGGGTCGCCTTGCTAAATGGGTCGGCGCCAAGCAATCGATCATTTTCAGCCTTGTCATCTGGTCAGGTGTGGTCATCTACGCATACGGCGGCTTACAAGGAGAGAGTGTTGTCGTCCAGTTTTTCATTCTTGGCATGTTCATCGCCCTGGTCATGGGCGGTTCACAGGCCATCAGCCGTAGCCTGTTCGCGCAGATGATCCCGGATGGAAAAGAAGCCGAATTCTATTCCTTTTATGAGATCAGCGAACGCGGCACATCCTGGATCGGTCCACTCATCTTCGGGTTGGCCAACCAGCTATTTGGAAGCCTGCGGTACGGCATCCTATCCTTGATTTTCTTCTTCATTGCGGGACTAATCGTCTTGCCCTTCGTGAAAGTGGACAAAGCCATCGCTGACGTTAAGAAATACGACACGGCTCGCTCCTGACCCAAACCTGCTCTCAGCAAAACAGGCTCGGACTTATGCCCGGGCCTGTTTTCCATTTATAGGGTTATCCCTGACATGTTTTGCGTGCACACTTGCGATCTTAGCCGCTAAGATTGGACGACTAAAGTCGTCACCACCTTACAATTTCGGCAGCACAATTGTCTTTTGCTTCTGATACTTGCCCTTCTTATCCGCGTATGAGGTTTCACATTCTTCATCCGCCTCGAAGAACAAAACCTGGGCGATGCCTTCATTGGCGTAGATCTTAGCGGGCAAGGGCGTGGTATTCGAAATTTCCAGGGTGACAAAACCTTCCCATTCCGGCTCGAACGGCGTCACATTGATGATGATCCCGCAGCGCGCATAGGTAGACTTGCCGAGGCAGACTGTCAGCACCTTGCGCGGGATGCGGAAATATTCCACCGTGCGCGCCAGGGCAAACGAGTTCGGCGGGATGACACACACATCGGCTTTGATGTCAACCATGCTCTTTGTATCGAAGTGTTTTGGATCCACCGTTGCGCCAAAGACATTGGTAAACACCTTGAACTCGTCTGCCACACGGATGTCATAACCGTAAGATGAAACGCCATAAGAGATGACATGGTCGCGCACCTGGCTTTCCACAAATGGCTCGATCATGCGCTGCTCGGTCGCCATCTTGCGGATCCAGTGGTCTGGTTTCAAGCCCATAAATGCTCCTTATTAGGTGACAGTCACTTCAGCTTCTCCGCTCACCCGCACTGTGCTGCGTATAGAACGGTGCAAATATTGCTTCGGAGGCGCTACACGAAAGTGACTGTCACCTTGAAATGATTATTCCAGAGAAAACCTGCCGCGTTCCTGCATTTTCTCACGAATGGATTTCTCGATTTCGACTGCCTGTGATTCCAGCTTCCGTATTTGATCGATGAAGTGCTCTCCCGCTGATGGATCGGGAAGAGCCGCCACATTGATACGGACATTGTAGCCTGCCGCCGTCAAACCAGCCCTGGCCATGGCCGCAGCCGAGGCGGCGTCGCTGATGGCATTGAGGTTGCCGGATTCGACGCAGCGCAACGCCAGCTCCATCACCTTGACCGCGTCCTCCGCTACGTGCAGCGGGACGTGCGCCGCATTGAGGGTTGCGCTCTGGATGGAAGCCGTTCGCGCCGCACCCTGCTCCGGCGTATCTTTGGGCAAATGGAATGCACCCATGACAGCCTCGAATGCGGATGCGTCATCGTCTACGGCGTTGGTCAGTTCTTCGCGCAGTTTTTCGGCATGCACGCGGATGGCCTGCATCTGCGCTTCGACCTCGGCATATTTCTTCTTGCCAATCGTCAAGCTGGCAACCATGCTGACCAACCCAGCGCCCATCGCAGCAGAATATGCGGCCGCCGAGCCTCCCCCGGGAGTCGGCGTGGGGGCAGCCAGTTCGTCGATGAACGAGGGGCAGGTGCGGGTCCGGTCCGATGCGGTAACGGCGTATAGCCGGGATTCGAGAATCTGTTCCTTGTCGAACGCATCCAACTGTGTGTACCAGACTGCCGCATCCACCAGCGCTTCCTGCGGGATCAGGCCGACCAGTTCACTGTGATGGATGCTGACACCATAACGTCCGGCTTCCCGCCGGATCGTCTCCACCACAAGCGCCATCGGCGTCTGCCGATAGTCTGTCAGGTTGATCGAGACCTGGGCGCGGCCATCCACCAGCAATCCCAAGGCTTTGACATAGCGCAGACCGCCTGAAGAGTGGCGGATGGTCTTGGCGACCTTCTTGGCGATCTCGACCTCATCAGTAGTGAGATAGACGTTATAGGCGATCAGGTAGTTACGCGCACCAATGACCGTTGCCCCGGCGGAGCCCAATTCGGATGGGCCGTAATCCGGCTTTCGGTCCGGGTTGGAGATGATTTCCTCTTTCAACCCTTCGAACTGGCCGCGGCGGATGTTCTCCAGGTTGGTATTCTCCGGGCGCGTGGCTGCCTGTTCGTAGAGATAGACCGGGATATGGAGTTCATCGCCAACACGCTGACCCAGCCGTTTGGCGAGAGCGACACAATCATCCATAGTAACACCGGAAAGCGGCACAAAGGGACAGACGTCCGTGGCGCCGATACGCGGGTGCGCGCCGCTGTGCTTGTTCAGGTCGATCAGCTCGGCGGCGGTCCTGATGGCGCGAAAGGCGGCTTCCTCCACAGCATCTGGTGGACCGGCAAAGGTGAGCACGGTACGGTTGTGGTCCAGGTCAGATGAACGATCCAGGAGATGAACCTCGTCCACAGATGTGACTGCTGCAGCGATCTGGTCAACGACCTCGGGGCGGCGGGCTTCAGAGAAGTTGGGAATACATTCGACGAGTTTGGTCATGGGATTCTTTGATTTACGATTTACGATTTATGATTTACGATTTTTGATTTTTGATTTTGATTTTTGATTTTTGATTAGAGATTGGGGCAATTATACCGCCACCCTTATAAGTGGTTAGATGGTCTCCCCGGAAAGAATTTTCATGATTCTTGAACTGCGTCGCAACAATGACGAACGCGGCACGCGCAAGTGGATCGCTTATGATGGTATCGTCTACGATGTAACCGATTGCCCCAAATGGCGCAGGGAGATGCATGAACGTCTGCATTTTCCTGGCCAGGATCTGACTACAGAATTACCAGACGCTCCACATAAAAACGACGTTACCCGGCCATGCGTAAAGGTGGTCGGCAGATTACATGGACCCTAAAACGATTGAGCAGAACTGCTGTTACATTGACATCGAGAACGTTGTATCGAACTTCAACATTCTTATAAACCACCCTTCGACTGCGCTGTCGCTCCGCTCAGGGTGAATTTACTTAGCTTCCGGCTGCTTGACGATCAGCACCGAGCAGTTCGAGTAGTGTACCAGCTTGCGCGAGACACTGCCCATCAACCAGCCCTGGATTTGACTCAACCCACGAGAACCTGCAACAATCAGGTCGATATCTTCTTTGTCTGCATACTCCATGATCTCGGTTGCAGCGTCACCGCGGGCCAGCACGGAGGTGGATTCCAGCCCCTTTTTCAGGAGCAGGTCATGGGTTCGGTCAAGAAGCGCCTGTCCAGCTCGTTCCTGGTTCGCTTTGAGCCGAGCATCTTCTTCAGGGGTGCGCAGGGGGACAAACGCATCCCGTCCGCCCAGGTAGGGTTCCATGATGATCGGCGCGACCAGCGGTGGCAAAACGTGCATGAGACGCAGGTCCACTTTTTCGGGCAGTGGGAATTTGCCCAGATAGCGCACGGCGCGCTGGCTGTAAAGCGAGCCATCCGTCACAAGCAAAACGCGACGCAGTCCGCGGTAAGGGGCACGCACCACCAGCACCGGACAGCAGGCATATTCCACAACTTGCTGGGCCACGCCGCCCAGCAAAATTCCCAGGGTGGCGCGCAAACCCTTTGCGCCGATCACTGTAAGATCGGGCCTCATTTCCCTGGCTGTCTCGACGATTTTTTCAGCCGGGTAGCCAAGCACAAGCTCGGCCTTTGCGTTGATGCCGCTTTCCCATAGTTGTTCTTCGGTGCGTTTCAAATTCCTTTCCATCTGCCCCACAGCAAAGGTTTGGCCGGGCGGGAACACGCGTAGTAAATGTACACGGCACTTTGGCGGCAAGGGGAGTTCCTGTAACAATTTGACTGCGGCTTGCGCATGCTGGGAACCGTCATCGGCAAGAAGGATTTTCATCCTTTGTTTTACTCTGGCGTTCATAGGCACCTCCTGGTCCCATAAAAAACGGTTCTGCCTATATATACTGTAGCATAAATTGGCCTCTATTTTCCAGTCTTTTTCCTCTTTGACTTCATTTTTGTTCTGCTGTACACTAGTGTTACAACTACATAATATCGAATTCGAAAAATACCTGAAAATTGGGGTGTTCGGACATCTCTCGAATCATATGGTAAATGTGATCATACACTTTTTCAAGAAATATCACGTCGTACTCACAACATTATCTGTTTCTGCCGTTTTGCGCTGGATCTTGATTTTTCGAGGGGGACAATTCTATTTTCCTGACGAAAGTCGCTATGGCCTTGCCCAGGATGCGGCAGCGCTCCTCCTGGAAGGGAACCTAAAAACAGCCCTGCTCACCCTGACGGATGAATTTGCACATTTCGGCTTCAAAGTCATCGCGATGGTCCCTGCTGTGATGCAAAACCTGTTCCATACAACCGCGGCTCCTCCTGCGATATTTTTCAGCCTGTTCTCTATCCTCAATTTATTCCTGATTTGGAAGATTGCCTTGAGAGCCGGAGGGGAAACAATCGCCAATTATGCGATCCTGCTGGCTGCATGCAGTCAAGTCTTGATGTATTACGCGAGGCATTTTCTTCCGTATGACCTGGCAATGTTCTTCGGTCTGCTGGCTTTGTATATCGCGCTCGAAGAACCCGTTACCCCAAAGCAATCTTTTTTTTGTGGGATTTTGGGTTTTTTCTGTTTAGTTTCATATAACGGCTATTGGGCAATAGCAGCCTTTGGAATGTCGGTAAACCTTTTCAATGGTATAAAAGAAAAGCATTGGTTCTGGAAAAGATCGTTATTTCTCGGTCTGGGTTTCCTCATCTCGTTGTCCCTGCTATTGGGAATCTACCTTGCGACAGGAAAGGATTTCTTCGATAGTTACCGAGTTTATATCCAGAAAATCACGCAGGGCGCCTTTGGCGAAGGTTGGTCCCTGCCGTTCGTATATTTTTGGCACGCCGAACACTTCTTATTTCCCATCCTTGGCTTGCTTTGCATTGCCACTCTGTTTCGCATGCAAAAACAGGCCGATATGACTGCGCGCGTTGGATTGGCTGGTTTTTTATTCATATATTTATGTCTGGTAATCCCTTCCAATCTGACCCATTCGTTTGTCGTATACGGAAGGCTGGCAAGGCAGTTGATGCCTTTCCTTGTTTTGGCTGCCGCCAGCAGCCTGGGATATCTGGCCGCACGGAAACCTGCTGGCCGATGGCTTGTAAATAGCCTGATCATAATTTTAGTCCTTCAATTATTATGGAACTACCGTTCATCTTACCTGCTGGTGTATCCCCGCGAGTTTGCACGGGAAGTACAGGAAAATTATCCTGACTTCCAAATATCACCGAAAATGATGGGGTTCTTTGCGCCGCTCGTTTGTCACAACAATGGTTTCCTGGCGGTCAACTTTCACTACATCTATGATTGGTCACAGCCCATGCCGCCTGTTCAAGGGGAAATCTTACTCAAGGCCTCCCATCCGGTGAATTTTTTACCGTACCAATATGAGGGCTATCCCCCTGAACAAAGACAGGAACTTCGCAGGCGGAATTTCGAAATGATTTTTTCCAGATTGGACGCAAGTTCTCTTTCGAACGCAACGCAAGGCATCGAAAACTGTTATCATGAGAAGCAATGAGAGAAGTGCCATATCATACTTGAGGAGACCCGCATGGACCAATTTTTTGCAAAGGATTTCACCGGTGGAGAATTCGCTTTTATGGGAACAGCCCACCTGATCGCGTTGCTCAGCATCGTGTTACTCAATTTCTATCTGTTGCGCTACCGGGCAAAAAGCGAGACAGAGCGCTCGAAAGTCCGCTGGGGGATGGCGATCGTGCTGTGGGTCAACGAGCTTGGCTGGCACATCTGGAACGCTTCCATCGGCCAATGGAACATCCAGACCATGATCCCTCTGCATGTGTGCAGCATGTTGGTCTGGTTGGGCGGCGTCATGCTGGTGACGAAAAATTACACCATCTACGAATTCTCTTACTTCATGGGCATCGGCGGCGCGCTGCAGGCCCTGCTGACCCCCGACCTGGGCATATACGGCTTCCCGCATTACCGTTTCTTTCAAACCTTCCTTTCCCATGGACTGATCGTTACCTCTGCGATCTATATGACGACCGTCGAGGGCTTTCGTCCCACCTGGAAATCGTTCGGGCGCATCTTCGTCGGCATGAACATTTACCTGATCATCGTCTTTTTCATCAACCAGGCCATCGGCAGCAATTACATGTTTGTTGCCCACAAGCCCGAAACTGCCAGCCTGCTGGACGTGCTGCCTGCGTGGCCTTGGTACATTCTCTGGTTGGAAGCAATCGGCCTGTTGACCTGCCTGATCCTCTATACTCCCTTCATCATCAAAGACTGGAGGCTGAAAGCCCAGACAGTTTAAACTATGGATCAATTCTTCGCCTGGGACTACCACGGTGCACCGTTCGACCTCTTTGGTCCCGCCCACATCGGTGGACTGCTGGCGTTGCTGGTTCTCAACCTGTTGTTGGCGCGCGCCAAAAACGCCTCGAACCAGGCTCCTTCGACTTCGCTCAGGACAAGCCGCAGCCTGCTGAGGTGGACCCTGGCCTTGATCCTGTGGACAAACGAATCCGCCTGGCACATCTGGAAGATCGCCAACGGCCAATGGACGGTCCAGAGCATGCTGCCTTTACAGATTTGCAGCCTGATGGTCTGGGTTTCCGGCATTATGTTGGTTACACGCAATTACAAGATTTATGAATTTGCCTATTTCCTCGGCATCGGCGGAGGCTTGCAGGCGCTGGCCACCCCCGACCTGGGCATCTACGGCTTCCCACACTTTCGGTTCTTCCAGACTTTCCTCTCCCACGGGTTGATCGTCACCGCCCCGATCTACATGACTGTCGTCGAGGGCTTCCGCCCAACCTGGAAGTCCATGCTGAAAGCCGCGTTGTGGACGAACGTTTATGCACTGGTGATTTACTTTGTCAATAATGTACTGGGCAGCAATTACCTGATGGTCAACGCCAAGCCAGGCGTCCCCAGCCCGCTGGATTTGTTGCCGGAATGGCCATGGTATATTCTGTGGATGGAGGGGATTGGGGTGATCACATTTTTATTGTTATACGCTCCATTTATCTTCAAAGATTTGAAAGCCAGAAAAAGCATAAACGCTTGACGAAATCCTTTCCTTGTGTAGAATATATTCACCGGGGCGATGGCGGAATCGGCAGACGCAACGGACTTAAAATCCGTCGGTGGTGACACCGTGAGGGTTCGACCCCCTCTCGCCCCATTGTTTCATTGTCATTGCGAGGAGTGTAACGACGAAGCAATCCCCAAGTTACAGGAGATTGCTTCGCTCCTTCTAGTCGCTCGCAATGACATTTGCATTAGAGAAAGATAGAAATATGTTTTACACCCGCCAACAACTGGAAGAGATCGAGGACAAAAGCCTGGCTCCCTACGGCATGCGCAGCAAGGACAGCAAAGGCCGCGCCTATCTCGACAACGAGCCGGACTACCGCACCGCCTTCCAGCGCGACCGCGACCGCATCATCCACACCACCGCTTTCCGCCGCCTGGAGCATAAGACACAGGTCTTCATCACCTACGAGGGCGACTATTACCGCACGCGTCTCACCCACACGCTCGAAGTGGCGCAGATCGGTCGCACCATTGCCCGCGCCCTGGGCGGCAACGAAGACCTGATCGAAGCCATCTGCCTGGCGCACGACCTGGGCCATTCGCCTTTCGGTCACGCCGGCGAGGCCGCACTGGCGCGTTTGATGAAGGAACACGGAGGCTTCGACCACAACAAACAATCCCTGCGCATCGTCACCGAGCTGGAACAGCGTTATCCTGAGTTCCCCGGCTTGAACCTGACCTGGGAAGTGCGCGAGGGCATGGTCAAGCACGAATCAGAATATGATATTTCGGACGCCTCGGCCTACAACCCCGACCTGCGCGGCAACCTGGAAACGCAGATCGCCAACGTGGCCGATGAGCTGGCCTACACCGCCCACGATCTGGACGATGGTCTGCGCTCCGGCATGTTGACGCCGCGCATGTTGGAAGGCATCTCACTCTGGGAAATCCTGGCCGATCAAATGAAATGGCGCGGCCCCGAACTGGAGGATGTCGCCCGTCACAAATTGATCCGACAGCTGATCGGCATGGAAGTCACCGACCTGGTCACCAGCACGGATGCGCGTTTGAAAGAAAGCGGAGCCGGGTCACCGTTGGATATCCAGAAATTATCTTATAATGTGATTGGCTTCAGCGAGGAAATGAGACGTCGAAACCGAGAGCTGAAGGACTTTCTATACAATAAGATGTACCGCCATTACCGGGTAGTACGCATGCAAGTCAAGGCTGAACGAATTGTAGAAGAAATTTTCAATGCCTACCGCGATGAGCCGTCCACGTTGCCGGATCAGTTCAAGGCTTACATCAACCAGCGCGGCCTCGAACGGACGATCTGTGATTACATCGCCGGCATGACAGACCGGTACGCCATCGAAGAGCACCAGAAACTCTTCAACCCCCTCGAAAAACCATAACCGGGTTATTTTGTTCGTGCAACAAGGCCCGGTCCAGGTTGACCGGGTCTTGGTCTTTTATTTACCCAAAATCTAGGAATATTCACAGCAGGAAAGGAAATCCAACATGAAAGAACCAACCTATCTCACCAGCGAAGGCGCTGCGCGTTTGCGTGCCGAACTCGACGAGTTGACCGGTCCAAGACGCAAAGAACTGGCTGCGCGTCTGCGCGCGGCCATCCAGATGGGCGATCTTTCTGAAAATGCGGATTACCACAAGGCCAAAGAAGATCAGGGATTTCTCGAAGGCCGCATCCAGGAGTTGGAATACCTGCTAAACAATGCGATCATCATCGAGGAAAACAACAGCAATGATATTGTTTCGATTGGTTCCCATGTCACCATTCAGGAGGAGGACTTTCCGGAAGAAACCTATCACCTGGTTGGGCCGGCAGAAGCGGACCCATCCAGGGGATTGATCTCGCACGAATCCCCCATCGGCAAAGCTTTGCTCGATCACAAAGTCGGGGAGACGGTCGAAGCGGAAACACCGGGAGGGGTGATCAAGCTCAAGATTGTGAAGATAGAATAAAGGTGATCAACTCCTTGGAGGAAGCGTGGAAATGAAAAGGCTGGGTGTCGAACCCAGCCTTTTGAGTCTTTATCCTTCCTTAGGCCAGACAGCCAATTCCAAAGTCACCCGCTCGAAATAACTTTCGGGCGGTAGAGCACCAACACCATATTCCAGATCGTTGACTGTTACCAACAACTGGAGCGTAGCAGTTTCAAGGATGATCTGCCCTTGTGGCTCCAGCATGACCAGTTCGCCCTTGGCTTCCAGGCGTGCACGCAGATTCGCATCGTTGTAAGCATGCGGGCTCATCAATACCTTGGTCGCGGTCTTGATGTCGTTCTTATCGAACAGCCAGACTTCCAACGCAGTCACCTTTTTGGGATCCCCCACACCGATCGTTTCCGAGATGCCCACACCGTACTCGCCCAGAAAATCGCCACCCTGCGTATCGATGCTGAAGGACTCATCATATAAATCATCGCCCATGATGTAGGTGGTCATGGTCTGGGTGACCGGGGGAGCCAGACCGAGAGATTGAAAGTCGGTGCGCTCCGCCTGGCGGCTTACTTCGGCAGCGTGCATAGCTGCAGAGGCTTCACCACGCGGCTTCAACCGGATGACATTACGCAGCACATAGAATGCACCAAAAGCGAGCACAGCCAACAATAAAATGCCTGCCACACTAATCAAGATGGTACTCATAGAGGATGGTTGGCCTTCTGGTGCAACCGATGTGCCTGTTCCAATCGGCCCCTTGGCTGCTGTAATCACCTGCTCATAATTCGAGATAGATACAGGATCCAATCCCTGCGGGTCTTGCTTCACAGTATCAAACGCGCTGGCTGCACCCGTACCAAGATCTTCCCAACGTTTCACCGCAAGCGCTTGATTGCCGTTCACCCGAAATGAATCGACCGCCATCCGCAAATAATCTGCTTGCAAGTCCGAGCGCATGACTTCGGGCGTGCCATTGGTCCACTCAATTGGCCAAACCCCCCACCCGATGCCAAACCATCCAATGATCAGGCCAGCAATCGCACCGAGTGTGGCTGCAACGGCCGGTCTTTTGATTATTACTGCGAGTACTTGGAGTAATGCGGCCATACCAAATCCCTTCATGTCTCAGAAAGACAATCTCAATGCTTCACGAAGGCCGAAAGAATTCCCCAAAAACAGGGTTGATATGGACATATGCCCGTTCCACACCCTGTTTTCGGGCTTCTCTCAACCAGTTCGTGATCTACTGATTATTACATATTATATACCAAACCATCCTAATTTCTGGAGGCTTCCGGGATGACATCATCTTGCATGAACACTTCTTCACATTTGAGACACTGTACTTCACGTTTGTTGGCAATCACCAGCAACCCCTGGCATTTTGGACAGGGCTGCTCGATCGGCCGCTTCCAGGAAGTGAAGTCACATGCGGGATAGTTATAGCAGCCGTAGAAGATACGTCCCTTGCGGGTTTTGCGTTCTACAATGTCGCCACTGTCTTTGGGGCACGTCACACCGATTTTTTCCAACCAGGGCTCAGTATGACGACAATCGGGGAAACCGCTGCATGAGATGAATTTGCCATAACGTCCGTAACGTATGACCAGTTCCTTACCACAATCGGGACAAACCCGCCCGATCGGCTCCGGTCCGGTTTTTACAACCGGCATGTCGGCTTGCGCCTTTTCGACCTTTTTCGAGAATGGCCCGTAGAATTCCCGCAATACCGGCACCCACTCGGTCTGGCCAGAAGCGATCCGGTCAAGATCCTCTTCCATGCGGGCAGTGAAATTCAAATCCACGATTTCAGGGAAATATTGGATGATCAGATCGTTCACCAACATGCCCGTTTCGGTTGGAATGAGACGCCGGTCGATCCGTTCCACGTATCCACGCGCCTGGATGGTCGAAAGCGTCGGCGCGTAGGTCGAGGGACGGCCAATACCATACTCTTCCAATGCCTGCACAAGCGAGGCTTCGGAATAACGCGGTGGCGGCTGGGTGAAATGCTGCTCCGGAATCAGGCGGACCAATTCCTGTTTCTGTCCCTCCACCACCCCAGCAGGAATACGGACATTCTCCTCCTCTTCTTCGGATTTCGTGTCCTCGTTCTTGGCCTCCTCATACACGACCAAAAAACCGGGGAACTTGACCGCCGAGCCAGAAGCCCGCAGCAGATATTCATGCGTACTGGCCTGGCCAGTCACTTCAACTTGCAAAGTGTCGAAGACCGCCGCTTCCATCTGCGAGGCGACAAAGCGTTGCCAGATCAACTGATATAACTTGAACATGGCCGGCTCGAGATAGGGTTTGACCTTTTCCGGATCTCGCATCACGGATGTCGGGCGGATGGCTTCATGGGCCTCCTGCGCGCCTTTGGCTTTGGCTTTATATTGCGGCGGTTCGGGCGGCAGGAAATCCGCGCCGTACTTGCCCTGCACATAGTCTCGCGCTTCATTTTGAGCTACTTCGGCAACGTTGGTCGAGTCGGTGCGCATATAGGTGATCAGACCCGTAGCGCCGCCTTCGCCCACGTCCTGGCCTTCATACAATCCCTGCGCCAGGCCCATCGTGCGTTTGGCTGTAAAGCCAAGTTTACGCGAAGCATCCTGTTGCAAGGTGGAGGTGATGAACGGAGCGGCAGGCCGACGTCGACGTTCGCCGCGTTTGACCTTTGAAATCGCGTACGCCGCTGTTTCCATGTCGAAAAGAATGGGCTTGACGATTTCTTCACTGGGTAGTTCCGGATCGTTTCCATCGATTTTTGCCAGCTTGGCAAGGAACGTGGAATCGATCCCTTCCGGTTTGAACTCTGCGCCAATCGTCCAGTATTCCACCGGGACAAAGGCGTCGATCTCGCGTTCTCGCTCGACGATCAGCCGGAGCGCCACGGATTGGACGCGTCCAGCCGAAAGCCGGCTGCGCACCTTCTCCCACAAAATCGGGCTGATACTGTACCCCACCAGGCGATCCAGCACCCGCCGGGCTTGCTGAGCATTGACCAGGTCCGTGTTGATGTCGCGCGGGTGAGAAAAGGCCTCGTTGATCGCTGGTTCGGTGATCTCATGGAAGACGACCCGCCGGGCCAGCTTTTGTTGGATGTGCGCCGCTTCCATCAGATGCCAGGCAATCGCCTCCCCCTCCCGGTCGGGGTCAGTGGCGAGGTAGATTTCTTCCGCCTTTTTGGCCAGTTTCTTCAGCTCTTTTACGACTTCTTTCTTTTCCTTGGGGACGCGATATTTCGGCGTAAAGTTATTCTCCACATCCACGGATAACTGGGAACGCAACAAATCGCGCACATGTCCCACGGAGGCTTTGACTGTGTAGCCTTTTCCAAGAAATCGCCCTACCGTCTTGGCTTTGGCTGGCGACTCGACAATGACCAGCTTTCCCTCACGGTAGCTCGTTGGATCAGGTGGAGTCAGTCCATCGTGCGCGGGGGTCTTCCCCATACGATATAACTTTGTTCCACAAACAGAACAAGTGCCGATTGTTACAGCTGCTGCCTTTGCATTAAATGCGGCTTCTGGATTTTGGATTTCGCGTTTGGTCTTGCATTTCATGCAGTATGCTTCCATAAACTCTCCTTGAAAGGCCATTTTACACAGGTGAAGCTTATTCTCAACGAATTGGGGTGTGGGGTATTGTGGACAGGCTGCGCCTGTCCACAAT
>DAOTXM010000026.1:0-4371 GCA_034435215.1 Anaerolineales bacterium | reverse complement strand
TGGGTTTTTCTTTGGAGGCAAAAATGAACAACCAGTTTTTTGGAAATGCCAAGCCTTCTGTAGTAGGTTTAAGGCGTGAAGACGTTGAAGATTTGTATCTTCTCAAAAAAAGGGGCAACCCCAAAATTACTACGCCAGATACGACAAGAACGGCTATAAAACAGGCTTTCTTCCCATATTTGGCGGGTGTCGAAAACGGTTGCCCCAAAATATTGAGAAGATACCTTTTTTGGAATTCAAAATACCAACACCATACTGCCCATCCAATAACACAAGGTAACTGCCATTCCCAGGAAAACCCTCGTGCAGCCAGCCATGTGGTTGAATCCCAACCTTTGCAAGGGTTGGTTTCTTGTTTCTCCTTTTCCATGGATCGATACAATATCGCCGGAACTCCCATTGCAAACATCGTAGAAGGAAGGATGACACTCGGATGAACATCATCACCTGCCACAATTGCAAGATGCGCGTCCTGCCTAAAGCGGATGGGACCTGCCCAAGCTGCCAGGCTGTTCTCACCCCGCAGGAGTTGAAACCCGCCGCTCCTCCTCCGGCGGCGAAAGCGGAGCCCCCTGCCGGTCGCCTATCCGGCCCACCACCTGTTCAACCTGCAGAGAGCGTGCCGGAAGAGGCGGCCGTCAAACAATCTGCCAGCCGCAGACAGGAAGAGGAACGGATCCTTCTGGTGATCCACGGGGCCGGGATGCATGGACTTGCCGATTTCACGATTGGGGATCTCATCCTGACCGATCGGCAAATTCATTTCCTGCAGTTAAGCGTTACGCAGGACTCGGGGTTCCTTTTCGGCGCGGTGGGCGCGGCGGTCTCGGCGCTGACGGAAAAGAAGAAGATCGCCAGCCTGCGCCCGGAAGCCGACCAATTCCGGCGCGGCATGTATGGGCTGCCGTTGAGCGAACGCATGGCGCTCAAGACCTTGAGCGGGAAATCGTTCTCCTTCACCGCTGCCGAAGTGGAAAGCCTGCAGGTCAAGGACAACACAACGATCCAACTCACGCCGAAGAAAAAAAAGGCAGCATACATATTCCTGGTGCCGGAAATGGACAAGGCCTGCCTGGATGCGCTTCGGGAGTGGCCGGATGGGGATGCCCTGTATGACGCCGCCCGCGACCCGGATGGCTTTTTCGTGGGCAGTGCATCGCCGCGCGAGCTTCTACTCCAGGCGGCGAAAGGGCAGCCGGGCGCGGACGTGGAGGTCTACCGGCTCGCAGCGGATATTAACTACCGGGCGATGCTTTTCAACATCATCCTGCAGTTGGATGATGACTCGCGCCGAAAAGTGCTGCACAAATTCGCCTCCGCCCCGGAAGTCTTCCGCGAGGCGCTGGGCGAGCTGGCCGGCAAACGGGCGCGCAGCCTCCGAACAACCATCCTCGCGGGGGTCATCCTGCTGATTGTGGCAGTTCTCCTGGGAGCGCAGGCCATCTCCTCCCGTTCGCTCGGTGCCGGTCTCCCGGCGGCGATCTGCCTGCTGCTGGGTGTATCCCTGCTGCTCTCCACCCCGCGCAGTTTACGCATCGCCCGGGAGGTGGAAACCCTTGAGGTATCCTAAGACAGAAGGAGGATGACCATGCCGGGAATGTATTGCAGGAAATGTGGAACAGCCGCCATGGCGGAAGACCGCTTCTGCCCCAACTGCGGCGCTTCCCTGGATCCTGGGGAAGCCCGGGAAACAGGCACCCGCCAAGCCAGGGCTGCGTCCCATCCCTGGCGCACGTTTGTCCCGTTCATCGCGGCAGGCATGGGAGTGCTGGTGCTAATCCTGCTCCTGCTGTTGATCTTGCTTCTAAATCGCCAGTCGCAAGGGGCAAGCCCGCTGGACATCGAATGGGTCGGCGCGGCCACTGCCTACCCGACCAGCGCCCCCTACCGCACTGCCCGACCTTACCCCACCGCCACGGATTATCCCACCCACATACCGTATCCCACAACCGGGCTGCTGGCAACGTTCGTGACGACCCCGCTCCCCCAGGGCGGTTATGCACCCTATACAGTCCAGGTCCCCGGTGTTGGAATTTTCTCGCCGAATTGCTCCGTGGATGTGGAGAACCGCAACCCGGACCTGGACGCCTTCATCGTCATGACCGATGTGGAGAGCGGTGAAAGGGTGGCGGAGATGTATATCCGCGCCAATGATTCCTACACCCAGCACAATATCGGCACCGGGACCTACGAGTTCCATATCGCTCTCGGACTGGATTGGGATCATCCTGCCGGAAGGTTCCGCTATATCGCCAGCGCTTTCCGCTTCAAGGAGCAGACTGTCTTTACGACCTGCCAATCCTGGATGAGCGGCGGCTCCTGGCAGTACCTGGATATCATCCTGAACGCCTCTGAAGGCCAGGGCAGTGAAACCATCGCCGTCCCGCTTGAAGATTTTCCATTCCGAACCCCATGAAGCCGCCGCAGGAAACTCGGATGAAATCCAAACATTCCCCACAACGATTTGCCCACCTGTGCCTGCACCTGGTTTTGATGCTCGGCCTGGCGGGCTGCACGCTCCATGTGCAGGCCGGCTCCAGGGAATGGACCCTCAACTTTGGAGCCGCGCCGACCGTCCAGCCCACCTATACACCGCGCCCCACCTATACGCCGCGCCCCACCTATACGCCGCTGCCGTCTTTCACTCCGCTGCCCACCTACACCTTCCTGCCGATTGGATACCTGGATTGGACGGCCACCCCCAAGCCCACCCAGGCCATTGTCATGGGAACACCCGGCGCGGGTGAGATCAGCCAGTATGCCAGTTCCGCCAGCGCCAGTTCGCAGGTTTCGGGAGGGAACTATTCCGCCATGCAGGCAGTCGGAGCCCCAGACACCACTTCCTGCAGGGATATAACAGCCTGGGCAAGCTATTCCTCCAGCGGTAAGGATTGGTTATTGCTCACCTATGACCAGGCGGTCATCCCGACCCGCATCCTCATCCGCCAGGTCAACACGCCGGGTTCGATCATCCTGGTGGAGGTGCTAACTGAGGCGGGTGCTGCAATCCCGGTGTACACGGCACAACCGCAGCGCACGGACGATTGCTTTGCCCTGCTCGATATCCCGGTCGAGGGCGTGCAGGCGCGGGTGCGCTCGCTGCGGGTGACGATTGACCAGGCGCAGCTCGGCAATTGGGACATGATCGACGCGGTCCAACTGATTGGCAAGCCCTGAGGCAAGGCAGCCCTTAGGGGCCGCTTGTGCTGAACACACCGCGCGTCGTTCCCAGATGGAGGGTGCCGGGGGTGAGCGGGTCGGCCTGCAGGGTGAAGACGAAGATGCCGCTCAGGTCGAGGGCCACTTCCTGCCAAGAATTGCCCCCATCTGTGCTTGAGAGCAGGTTAAGCGAATCCTCTGAATAATTGAATTCCTCGTTGCTGGTGCCCAGGATGTAGAGCCGGGTCTGGCCGGCAACTTCCACGGCGCGGATCTTCCAATTGGTGTAACGAAGGTCCAGCGCCAGCGCGCTCCAGGTGCTGCCGCCGTCCGTGCTCTTGAACAACCCATTGGCGAAGCAGGAGGCGTACAGCGTGGCGGGCGCCAGCGGGTCGATCGCCAGGGATTTCACGATGGCCCCCTCCGGCAGGCCGGTGCTGGCCGGCTCCCAGTTCTCCCCGCCATCCTGGCTTTTATACACACCCTCATAGGTTCCGATGTAAAGGATTTCACCCACCTGCGGGTCAATGACGAAGTCATTGATCGTATTGTAATCCAGGCCGGTATCGATAGGTCTCCAGTTATGCCCGCCATCGCCGCTCTTGAATAATCCATCGATGCTTGTTCCCAGCGCATAGATGGTGGCCGGGGATTGCGGGTCGATCCGCAACAGGTGGATGGATGGATTACTCCCGGTGTGTTCAGACATCCCCGTGCTGCTGGCAAACCAGGTTTCGCCCCCGTTCGTGCTGGCAAATACGCCGTCCTCGGTCCCGGCGTAGAGGGTGGAAGGCGTCTGCGGGTCAATCGCCAGGGTGAACACCGGTCTGCGATCCAGGCCGGCATTGGCCGGGTCCTATGACCCGCCGCCATCCATGCTGATGAAGATGCCATTCTCTTCGGCTGCGGCGTAGAGGATGGCAGGGTCATCCGGGTTGATGACCAGGGAGGTAATCTGCACCGCCTTCAGCCCGGTGTTGGCGAGGTCCCAGCTTTCGCCACGGTCGCTGCTGACAAAAACGCCCCCCAGGGCAGCCGCGTAGAGGGCGGCAGGGTCGCGCGGGTCAAAGGCCAGGTCGTGGACGCGGTCGCTCAACCCGCTGCGGATCTCCTTCCAACTCTCTCCGCTGTCGCTGCTCAGGTACACCCGGTTTTTTTCTCTTTGGGGATATGAGTAACCCTCGCGGATGGAGACCACCGCCGCCAGGGTGG
>DAOTXM010000025.1:0-2936 GCA_034435215.1 Anaerolineales bacterium | reverse complement strand
GCCCGAGGAGGCTGCTTCCGAACTGGGAACGGATTCTTACCACGGGCTGATGGTCAACGACCGCAGCGCCGGGTTGCAACCGGCAAAGTTCGTGCAAGGCCTGGCTCTGGCCGCTGACCGGGCCGGGGCAGATATCCATGAAGGGACGCGCGTCACCGGGATCGAGAAAACCGCCGCTCATAACGGGAGCAGGTTCACGGTCCGGACCGAACGAGGGGTCGTATCCGCAAAAGAAGTGTTCCTGGCAGCCAACGCCTGGGTCGGGCAAATTGTCCCCCAGTTTCGCAGGCGAGTCTTCCCTGCTGAGAGTTATATCATTGCCACCGAACCGCTGCCGGAAGAACTTGCGCATACGCTCATCCCCAATAAGCGCGTGGTTTACGATACCAAGAATATGGTCGCATATTATGCGCTTTCGCGGGAGAATCGTATGGTGTGGGGCGGCGAAGGGACGGCGGCAGGCCTGAGCGCCAGGCGGAATATCGAAATCCTGCGCCGTGGCATGCTGCGGGTTTTCCCCGATCTAAAAGATGCAACCATCGATTATTTCTGGGGCGGCACGTTGGGCTTGACTATGGACCAGACTGCCCATGCTGGCCAGGTGGATGGGATGTGGTACTCGATGTGTTATGTTGGCCACGGCGTCACGCTGGCGACTTACATGGGAGAGCAAATGGCGAACGCCATTCTTGGCGTGGAGCGTTTCAACCCCTTCGATGGCTTGCATATTCTGCGCGTGCCGTTTTACGAGGGCAAGGCCTGGTTCGTAAATATTGGCAAAGCCTGGTTTCGATTGTTAGATATGTTTGGTTAAAAATGTTGGGGCGGCTCTCAGACCCGCCCCAACTTACTATCTTGTCTTTTCTTCCAACCATTTTGGCACGGAAGCAAGCGCCTCGCCCACTTTGCCCGCATCTCTGCCGCCGCCAAAGGCCAGGTGTGGCGCGCCACCACCGCCCGCGCCCAGTTGGCGTGAGATATAACCAACCAGATCGCCAGCTTTGAGTCCTTTCTTGATCAGGTTCTGTGTCACAGTAGCCATCACGACTACATTGTTCTCGGCAGGTGAAGCGACAACACAAATGCCATTTTCGGGATATTTCTCGCGGAAGGTGTCGGCCAGCCTGCCAAGCGCATCCTTGTCCAGACCGGGGATTTCGACAGCCAGCAAATTGATGCCATTGACCGTTTGTACCTTGGAAAGTTGAAGGTTGAAAGTTGAAAGCGCAGAATCGCGACGCAGGGTGGTTAGCTCCTTGCGAAGTTCCGCCAGTTCATCCTGCAGACTTTCTACTTTGAGAGGTAATTCTTCAGGCGTGGCTGAGAGCAGCGCCGCAGCTTTTTTTGCAGCCTTGAAACGACGGGCGATCAGCTCATACGCCCCGCGGCCTGTGACCGCTTCGATGCGGCGGATGCCGGCTGCCGCCGAGCCTTCGCTGGTGATGAGAAAGGCGCCAACATCGGACGTGCGCTCCAGGTGAGTCCCGCCGCACAGCTCGTAGGAGTAACGTTCCTCTGATCGTTCAGCAGTTGAACTGCTGTACGGGCTCGATATCGAACTGCTGACCAAACCGCTGGGCGCAATCGTCAGGGTGCGGACGGTTTCGCCGTACTTTTCACCGAACAGGGCCATCGCGCCTTCCTGAATGGCTTCTTCGCGCGGCTTGAATTTGGGCATCACGGCCATATCCGCGGCGACAGCATCGTTGACGAGCTTCTCCACGCGCTCGATTTGCTCAGGGGTCATCGCTTCGGGGTGAGTGAAATCGAAGCGCAGGCGGTCAGGAGCCACCAGCGAACCGGCCTGGCGCGCCATCTCGCCCAACACCTGGTGCAAGGCGGCATGCAACAGGTGCGTGGCAGTGTGATTGCGCATGATGTCGTGACGGCGTTGGGCGTCCACGCGGGCAAGGACTCTGTCGCCCACTTTCGGCACGCCGTAAGAGACAGTCCCTACATGGGCGATCGCGCCCGCGGCAGGTTTGCGCATGTCCATTATGTCGATCGCCCAGGCGATGTCACCCTTCTCGTCAGGCTTGGCCATGATGATGCCCATATCCGAAACCTGACCGCCCGACTCGACGTAGAAGCCTGTTTCCGGCAGCAGGACTTCGACATAATCGTCAGGGTGCGCTTCGTCGAAGAATTTACCGCCATTGTACAAAGCAAGTACGGTCCCCTCCACTTCGAGCAGTTCATACGGGTTGTAACGAACACCCTCTGGTGGAAGTTTTTTGTCTTTTTGCAGTGCCTTGATCTTGTTGTTCCAGATCTCAGCATCTTCACCGCCCAGTGCGCCCATGGCCATTCCGCTGCCTGAGGCGATGCGGTGCTCGTCCATTGCGGCGCGGAAGCCGGCTTCATCGATGTCGAGACCCTGCTCGCGGGCGATATCGCGGGCGATCTCGAAGGGCAGGCCATAGGTGGCGTACAGGTCGAAGGCTTTGCGGCCGTCGAGGACGGTGATGCCTTCCTTTTTGAGGACGCTTCGACTACGTTCCTCGCTGCGTTCGTTACTCTGCTCAGCGAGGAGAGCGTCGAGCAGATTCTGTAGATGATCGGTGCCAGCTTCGACGGTCCGCGCGAAGCGGATTTCCTCCCGAGTCAGATTATCGAGGATGGCAGCCTGGTTCTTGCGCAATTCAGGGTAGAAATCGCCATATTGATCGATGACCGCCTGCGCCACTTTGGCAAGGAAGGGCTCGTGCAGTCCAATCTTGGTGCCGAAACGGGCAGCGCGGCGGATGATCATGCGGCAGATGTAGTTGCGTCCGACGTTGCCAGGCACGACGCCATCGGCGATCAGGAAGGCGGCCGAACGGGCGTGGTCGCAAATCACGCGATAGGGCGTGAAATCAGCGTAGATCTCTTTTTCAGTTTGACCTGTCAGACCGCGCAGCACATCCAGGGAGGCCGCAAACTGATCTGTCTTGTAG
>DAOTXM010000024.1:0-5973 GCA_034435215.1 Anaerolineales bacterium | reverse complement strand
CAAAAGCCAGGAAGGCAAAGGCCAGGAAGAACAGGATTTCGACGTTTATGACCAGACGATGATTTTGCTTTGCCCAACCGACCACAGACGACAAACCATTGAGGATCCCCTTGTCGTCCGTGGTTTGCTGTCTGTGGTTTATTGAACGCAAGGCCCAAATACCCAATCCGGTCAGGATAAGCAAACCAAGTAACAGACCACCCACATCGTTCTGGGAAAGACCCAGCGAGGTCAACAACCAGAAGAAATAGCCCCAAACCAGCAACCCTGTTGCCCGTGAAAGGCTATAACCCCGGTCGGCCAATGCCGGGAACAGCCGATAGACCAACGGAAAGGTCAACCAACCGAGCAGGGTGACAGTCAGGTACCAGGAGAGGAACCAGCCCATAGATCAGTTCAATTCTTTCACCATTCGATGATACCCTGCATGGGCATTTTCTGCCGGGCCAGGATAGGTCTTGGTGAACACCACGTGATATCCGCAACGCTCGTACAAACGACGCGCCTTCGGGTTTTCCGTATCGACGATCAGGGAGCATTTCACCAAGCCAGACTGGCGGGCTTTATGCTCGGCATGCGCCAGGAGAGCGGAACCGATCCCGCGTCCCTGGAAATCAGGGGATACTGCCATATTGGCCAGATTGTACTCGTCGCGGCGGGTTTCCACGCCATTCGCGATCGACAAAGCCCGTAGTGACAAGCGCATCACATCCAGCAGTCCACATAACTTGAGCAACCCCATCCCTATGGCCAGCTCACGGCGGGTGAACTCCCAGCCGGGAAAACTGACCAGCATCCCGGCAGGTTGGCCATCCCATTCGGCGAGATCGGCGATACCCCGGCTGAAGCGGTTCCCTTCCATCGAAAACAAGCCTGCAAGGATTCCATCCACAGAAATATGTGTGCCACCAAAGAGATAATCTGCCAGCTCGCCCATGGACAGATACATCAAACGGGCGGCGAGCCCGGCGTCCTCCGGAGTGGCGGGGCGGATCGACAGACTCATAATCCCGGTGGTAGGCTGAAGGACCCGTCCACATCCGGTTCAAAGGGAACTACCCTGATAACCGCATCCAAGTTGAGCGGGCCATAAATATGCGGAAACAGGTCGTCTGCGCGCGCGTGGGACGGTTCAGGCTCGGCAGGTGGTTCCCATTTCAACTCAGAGATAAGTTTCGATGGATCGATCACAAGCAACACCAGTCCCTGCTGGCCACGGTAGAAGGCGTTTGCCACGTCCACAATCTGGGACGGTTTCGAGCAGTGGATGAAGCCCTGCGTGGACAAACTGTCCGCGTGGTAGGCGCCTTTTTTACCCCGCCAAAGTCCAGCGGGGCCTACGGCAGCAAGCCAGGCGCTGTGTGAAGCGAGGTGGAGGATGTGAGTGCCAGGTGTCATGTGTCAGCTATCAGGTGTCAGGGCAAGACTTCGTAGATCACAGTTTGCCTGTCCCTGTAAACTTCCTTCCATAAAGTCCCATTATATTGCCCAAATTTAAGCAAGCCGTCACCTGAATAATAGATTTGTTCCACCTGACCGACGACGATATAACGCACGTCATATTTGGCGAGGAAATCACGCGCAAATGCGGGATCGATGGTGTTATAGAACTGCCCGATGGCGTCGACGCGGTCCGTGACCATGGTCGGCGGACCCAGGGCGCGCTGCTGGCGCTGGTGCCAGTTCCAGCCGACCACGCCGGGCAGGCCGGTATAAATCGTGAAGCGCGTACACCAGCGATATTCGGGGCAATTGGCCTCGACGATGACCGGCGAGCCTTCGATGTTATCCTGCATCCAGCGAATGGCACGGTAATCCTGGCTGAGGTCCATGACGCTGGTGTCCCAGTACTCGGAGTAGGCCATGTAGGTCATCGAATCGAATGCGCGCGGTGCCTCGGGGTTGATGCGGTCGCTGACTTTATCTGTGGTGGCGGTGATGGTGTAGAGCGCTGCACCGGCAAATAGGATGATCAAACCGGTTTGCCAGAGGTTGCGCCAGCGTGGCAGCCAGGTGTGGACGTCGGCCAGCAGCCAGGCAAAAGCCGCCCCGCCGCTGATAGCCAGCAGGGTCCAGGCCTGTAGGTAGAACTTGAAGATGGTATTCATGCGGCCGATGTCACCGCGCACGGTGAAAAGCTCGACCACGATCGTAATCAGCAGGGCGGTTCCGATCCAGAATAAAGCCAGGCGTTTCGTATCCGGCTGGTCTCGTCGGAGCAGCAACACACCCGCCCAGGCAGCCAGCGGCAAGGCGATCCAGCCAATCCAAACTTTGCGGTATGCCAGGTAGAGCAGGAGCACGATCGACATTGCGATTGCCAGTTCGATCAAGAGTTGGAAGGGTTTGAGTTTCCCCAACGCAGAGACCGGCGTGGCCGCCATCCACAGGCGGGTCTCCCAGACCAACCAGGAGTAAACCAGAAACAGGAACAGCCCCCAGTGCGTCAGGTAAGACATAATGGGCGTCTGGCTGGCCGTCCACGGGTCAAGTTTACTGTAGGCCTGGCTGTAAGCGGACCGGTAGGGCGCATAGAACCAGAAGGAGAGCACAGTCAACAAAGCGACACCCAAAACCGTCAAAATGATCCGTCTGACGTTCGGTGACAGGGCGGGCAACCAATTTGCCAGGGGCGCGTCGCTGGCACGCCAGATGGCGTATACCAGGGCGGTCAGTCCCACTGGCAGGTAGGTATATATGTCCGAGAGGTTGGTCGGGTACAGCGCCCCGATCACCAGCGCGCCAACGACCAGGGAGAGCAACGAAGTGCGGCGCGCCCGTACGGTCGCCAGCGCCCAGGCAATGACGAAGGTCGCCATCACCAACACGATCATGTGGGCGTGCAGATCGCTGTACAGGAAGGTGAAGAAGGGAAACTCGGTGATCTCGTTGCCCGGCCCTGATGGGATCACGCGGCTGGGATTCCAGTACCACTCCCCACGCCCGATGGGCAACACCACTCCCTGTGCGATCGTCTTGTAGAGCCCCTGCGCGGCATAGACCAGGCGTTGCAAGAAGTCCACATCGGCAAGGCTTCCGCCTGGCGCAGCCAGGCGTGCCAGCGCCTGGAAGACCATCTGGATCGTCCCCAGGTTGCCAAGCACGACCATCATCAGGGCGGCGGCGAGGCCGGCGACGAAGGGACCATGGACGATAGGCGACGGACCACGGTCTGTGGTTTGTTGTCCACGGTCCAACATGTTCCAGCCAATCGAAAACGCGCTGGTGGCCACAATGGCAAACAGCGTCGGCAGGATGAAGTTATAAGCAATCGACGGCACGATGCCAAGCAGCTTCACCGGCGTACCCACCAGCACGAAACCATAATAGTAATAATTGATGTAGCCGCCCGCAAACCAGGGATCGTACGGCGGAAAAACCGTGCTCTTGATGACCGCGTTGAGGTACGAAAAATCCATCGGGCGCTCGCCACCCTTGGCTGGATGCCACAGGTCGGGGTTGCCCAGGCGGATGAATAGATCGAACAGGAAAAAGGACAGGAAGATGCCCTCGATCATCAGGAATTGACGACGGTTTGCTTTCCACTCTTCGCGCAGCTCGTTCCTGCGCATCCATCCCAGACCGAGGCCTGTCACCGCTATGGCAAGGAACACTAGCCCGATCGTGACGCGTGTATGCGGCACTCCCAGCGAACCCAGCAGCCAGGGGACATACGCCAGGATAACCAGTCCCAGCGTGCGCGACAAGGCATAGCCTTTATCGCCCAATCCCGGCATGACCAGCCGGATGATAGGATAGGTCAACACGCCCAGCAGGAAGACGAACAGATACCAGATGACCAGCCCAAGCACCGGATACCTGTTTTGCAACCAGTCGTAATCGAACAAATCCGACCACGTTCCCCCGGCGCGCTGTTGAGCCAGGCGGTCTTCCGGCAGTATCATGCTCTTATACGATGCCGCTTCCCTGTGCGTCAAATGGACCACGTTAGTCAGGGCCACCGCGCCGAGGATGGAGGCAACCTGTTCGGGGTTGTAGCCCGCGCTCTTCTTGAAGATGAAAACCTTAGGGTGGTCGTAGAAAGTAAACGCTTCTTCCGCAGCCTGGTCGTTGATCACGAACGGCCCAATTTGAGGATAGGATTCGAAGACAGTTGCTAGCTCAAAGCCAAGGTTTCCTTGAAACATCCCGGGCTGCGCCACGCGATAGCATTCGATGATATCCCGCTCCGGCGGACAGCCAAGCAACTCGCGATAGTAGACCGTGGTCAGCGGGTAACGCTCCGGCAGGCGCGTAATCTGCGCGTACTGGTGGTTGGTCGGGATAAAGATGTAATCGGTCTGGTTGAGCGTTTCCATGAAACGGGCCAGTTTATCGGCGTTATCGTCCCAATAAACCTGAAAATTCAAGTCGCCGCGATAGATGCCCCCGAAGCCGTCATATACGGTGCGGAAGGGCAGGCCATAATCGTAATCGGTCTCGTTCGCAACGGCAGCACCGCTCAGGGTCAGTGGGCTACCGGTCGTTTCGAGTTTCAAGTAATATGTCTGGTCTAATGATAGTAGTACAGGTGTGTCAAGCGTAAACGTCGCGGATGGCCCACGCGGATCAAGGACCGGGGAAAAGTCCATGGTCACAGACGAAGTGGCAAGCACCTGGTCCGGGAGTGGATCGGGTGAGGTCGCAATGCTCAAGGTCAGTGTTTGCGGACCCGACCCGGCCAGCGCCGCAACGTGCGGAAGATAGACTTCTTTTAACAGGCCATGAAATTTCACATCTTTGTCGGCCACATCCACAGTAACGGAAAAAGGAGTCGTATACGGCAATCCATCCTGAACGGCCGTGTCTGTGAGGACAGGCAGGGGTTGTTGCACCATTGATCTGGCCTCGTAGCGCAAGTTGATTGCCCCAGGTATGTTCTGATAAATCCAGCGCGAGGCCGCAATCCGGGGCTCATCGCGGGTATAGATGGTATGGAAAGCATAAGCCCATGCGGCAGTGCTGATGAGTACAACTGCGCCGATGATTGTTGCGGTAATCGTTTTCCAGTTTACCCGTTTGGCCGTTGTAACGGTAGAAGCGGGAGAACGGGCAAACGAAGTAACGACCCATGCTGCCATCATCGCCAGCAAGGGATAGATCGGCAACTGGTAGCGCATGGTCGGGTTGAATTGCAACGATTGCCAGATGAAATAGAATGCCGTCCAACTCCACAACAGGGCGTGCCGCCACTCGCCTTTGAGGATGCGCCAGCCCATGTACAGGAAACCAGCCCAGGCCAGAACCCCCAGCGGCAAGCCGAGACCCCAGACCGTCAGGTTCGTGAAGGAATATAAATGCGTGCGCCGCGCCCATTGTAAATTCCAGGGCAGGTCGGCGTCGCCACGCGCCTGCACACGCTGCTCGGCGATATTCGCCAGCCATTGCTCGCTGGGCATGATCCCATCGAAGGCGTAGGGCTGGAAGATGCGGAAAGCCAGAAAAGCAGCAATACCACCCATGATCAAGTAAACAGTGATCAGTTTCCAGTCGTCAGTAGTCAGGAAGCGCTCGCGTTCCGCCTTGTTTTGGATCAGACGAACAGCAAATGCTCCCGGTAGCAGTAGCGCCAGCGGGTAGATATTGACTTTGGAGGCCATGGCCAGACCAAAAGCAAGGCCAAAGGCGAGACTGAGCCAGAAGAAAGGACCACGTAATTTGTAGTGCGCACCGCGTATTGCTGGATTTGCATGCAGACTTTCTTCGTCCCCTTCATGCTCCTTGTGGACGACAATTCCAACTGCAAAATAAATCGCCAAAAACGCGAACAAATTGACGAACAAATCCGTTGTGAAGAAGTGCGACTGCTGGATTTGCATCACGGCAAACGCGGAAAACGCCGCTGCCAGCAAGGCCGTGCGTCGGTTATAGAGCTTTGCCACACTCAAATACAGCAGGAAAATCGTGCCCAGGTCAGCCAATGCCGAGAACTGGCGAGCCAGTAACTTCAGGGAGCCGAAATCGGTCAGACCG
>DAOTXM010000023.1:0-2393 GCA_034435215.1 Anaerolineales bacterium | reverse complement strand
CATTGTCCTATGTGGTCATGGTCTCCCTGGGCGAGCTGGATGACGCCGTGTATGACCTCGACAGGAAGGAAGCGCAGGTCGATTACCTGGTGAACATCGTCCTGGAAAAGGACGAATCGGAAAAGGACCAACTGCTGCGGGACTCGAAGTCCTTTGCCCAGAACGTGGCGCATGACCTGAAAACGCCCCTGACGACCATCCTGGGCTTTGCCGCCATGTTGTCCGATAAACAGGCGCAAATCCCGGCCGAACAACAGAAGGCCGCCCTGCAGGCCATCGTGCGCACCAGCCTGAAGATGAACAACATCATCCAGGAACTGTTGTTGCTGGCGGCAGTCCGTCAAACAGATGTCAAGACCGGACCGATCCAGATGGCCGGCGTGGTCAGCGCGGCCAAACAGCGGCTGTGGAGCGTTCTCGCGGATGCAAACGCCGAATTGATCGTCCCGGATGCTTCCGCCTGGCCCGCCGTCGTGGGATACGCGCCCTGGGTCGAGGAGGCCTGGATCAATTACATCAGCAACGCGGTCAAATACGGGGGCAAGCCACCGCGCATCGAACTCGGTGCCGACCCGGAGTACAAGGTCTTCCCCAACGGGCGCAAGCTGGCGCGCTTCTGGGTGCGGGACAACGGCCAGGGCATCCGGCCCGAGGACCAGTCCCAGCTCTTCAACCAGTTCACGCGCCTGGACCAGGTGCGCGCCGAAGGTCACGGCCTGGGACTCTCGATCGTGGCGCGCGTGATCGAGAAGCTGGGCGGCGAAGTGGGCGTGGAAAGTTTCCCGGGGCAGGGCAGCACCTTCTTCTTTACCCTGCCGAGCGTATACGTGGAACCGCCCACGCGCGCCCGGCAGCAGACCAACTGGTTCAGGGAGTAGCTCACTCTTCCGGCACCACCCCAAAGGCGTTGTTTGCACAACCTGAAAGCGAGCGGGGAGATCAGTTTGCGCAAGATCGCAAAAGACATTGCGCAGGTGTCGACCGTTCAACGCATCTTTTCAACAAATCGGGGTGCGGGGTGTTTTTATAGAAAAAAGCTATAGGCTTGCAGTATCCCCTGAATATTTATGGTGAGGTGTGTTATCCTTGAACTGTTCCCGCAGACATAAGGCAAGGAGGAAACCATGAAAGTATTCATCAGCGCTGACATCGAAGGTGTTACCGGAGTCACCCACTGGGACGAGACCGATCTAAATAAAGCCGAATATGCCGCTGCCAGCGAACAGATGACCGCCGAGGTTGCCGCTGCCTGCGAGAGCGCCCTGGAGGCCGGGGCGACTGAGATCCTGGTCAAGGATGCGCATGGGGATGGACGCAACATTATCGCTTCCAAGCTGCCCCATGAAGTCCGCCTGATCCGTGATTGGGCACCTGAGCCGCTGATGATGATGCAGGGGTTGGATAAAAGCTTCCAGGCCGCAGCGATGATCGGTTATCACTCCCGCGCCGGGTCCAATGCCAGCCCCCTGGCGCATACGATGACTGGCGAATGGGTGCGCATCACTCTCAATGACCGCGATGCTTCTGAATTCCTGTTCAACACATACTCTGCCGCCATGTTCAATGTGCCAGTGGTTTTTGTCTCGGGTGACAAAGGCCTGTGCGAGGAAGCCAGAGACCTGAATCCGCATATCGAGACTGTTGCAGTCAAAGAGGGCGTTGGGAACTCGACCATCAGCATCCATCCCGAACTAGGCCTGGCGCGCATCCGAGCAGGGATGGCGCACGCCCTGAATGGGGACGTATCGGAATGCCATATAACGCTTCCAGACCACTTTTCGGTCGATATTCAATTCAAGGAACACCATAAAGCCCATACCTACAGTTTCTATCCCGGTGTAAAGTTGAAAGACCCTTTGACCGTCCACTTCGAGCACGCGGAGTACTACGAAGTGCTGCGCTTCCTGTTTTTTGCGTTGTAGGCCTCTTTTGGGGAACCTAATTATTACATCACTACACAGAGGATGCCCCCTCCCAGCTCTTTGCGAATATGTTCGTCGGTTTCAATCAGCCCTTCGAGCATAAGACCGGTTTCGAATGGCTCTCGCGGGATGAAGCCGAAGTGCAAAAGTATGTAGATGATCCCTGGTGCGGCTTCCCGTTCAGCAACCGGCTGGTGATCGACTTCTTCAACGGCGCGGCACAGGTCTGGTCGCCGGAAAATGAAGCCCGCATTCCCAAGGATCTGCCGCTGTTGATCGCTTCGGGAGAGCTGGAACCGGCCGGAGGGAACGGCGCCTCCGTCAATGAATTGGTCGAGCGCTATCGCACGAATGGGATGACGAACATCACGGTCAAATTTTACCCGGGGGCGCGTCACGAGATTTTGAACGAAACCAACCGTGAGGAAGTCCAGCAGGATATCCTGGACTGGATGGATAAGCTGGTTGGAT
>DAOTXM010000022.1:0-2011 GCA_034435215.1 Anaerolineales bacterium | reverse complement strand
TTACGTTCCTGCCGGGCGCGACGGTGGAGATCGCCGGCAAAGCTCCGACAGACAATTACTGGGTGATCAAATTGCCAGACGGGAACAGGACCTGCTGGCTTTGGGGGGAATTCACGACCGCTTCCGGCAGCTACTGGGCGGTCCCAACTGTGAACCCGCCTCCCACATCGACCGCCAGCCTGCCCGCAGCGCCGGGCATTTCCAACTGGGAGTACCTTTGCGGGTATGGCGCATCGGGACCAAACGCAACCGTCGACCTGAAGTGGAGCGACCGCGCAGATAACGAGAGCGGTTACCGTATATATCGTAACGACGAACTGGTCACAGAACTGGCTCCGAATTCGACCGCCTACTCGGAAGTCATCAACGTAGAAGAAGGCAAAAATATCACCTACCGGATCGAGGCCTATAACAGCACGGGAGCCTCCAGTTCGTCTACGATCAGTTTCAGTTGCCAATAGTCAACGTCAATACTCAGTAGATCACGAAATGACTGGGAGTTTTTCGGGTACCCTTTCAACTTTCGTGAAGTACTGATACTGATCTTCTCACAAGGATAGTATTACAGCGCAATGTTCCAAGAAAATCCCCAAAAAATGGCAGTGAATGCATATCAGCAATGCAACCTTGCGTTGTAATAATAGGGGATACCCCCTTAAGCGTCTCTAAGAAATATTACTCTCCAGTTTCCATCCAATAGCTGTATGGGTAATCCGGGTTACGTGTTTGTAGCGCGATGACCTCCGCTTCGCACATGCGTCGAAGGGCAGGGGCATCTCCTTTCGCGCTGAAAATCCGCCCGATCAGGCGCGGATCGCTCCAATGCTCGCGATCCACGTAACCGAGGCGGTAAAAATTGTCTCCGCCCTCATAACACCAATCCTGCCCGTAGAGGGTCACTGGGCCAGACAGCCAGAAAAGATAACGAGGCCTCAAGTGCTGGAGATCTTGCGGATAATGGCCTTCCCGGGCAAAGTAGGTCTCTATCGCCAGGCTAATTCGCTTTGCCCGCGCTTCCGTCAACTGGCGGAAATCGATCTGTCTGGCGAGGACAAAGACCAGGAGCATCAGAGCCGGAACCAGGATTGCATACAAGATGCCAATCGATTTCATTCTATCCGGGAGGGTATAAGCCAACAGGATACCGGCATAAATCGCAGCCAGGTCGGGGATGACCAACCAGAAGTAGCCGAGGGGGTCCGTGGTGCTGTCCCAGATCAAAAGCCAGTACAGGTTATAGAAGGTTTTGACCAGCAAGAGCGCACATAGAACAAAAGCGAGTGCAGCCGCCTTGCCAAACCGTTTACGCTTTGCCTGTAAATCCCCGTTTGCAACCGTCCACATCGTCCGTTCCTCTTTTCGAAGTTCGAGACCTGAAAGGAGGAGCATGGCAGCCACAATCAGCGCCAGAGAAGGATACACGAACAGCGCAATCGAAGCCCAAGTCGGCAGGTGATTCGTCATAAGCATGGACGTGGGGACAATCGACCCTGCCAGGGTAAAGAAACCGACATAGATCCATACCTGGACATGCAAGCGTCTGGCAGCCCAGATGAGCGCCCCGGCAAAGGTTCCGCACAGCACCAGCATAGCCCCAACATGGGAGCTGCCGAACATGAACGTCAAAGCATATATACCCAGCAAAATGGTCAGAAAGAAAAGAACCGCATAGATGACTTTCACGGGACACCTCCTTACCAGCGCTACTCGGAGTGCTTTAATTGTTGCTGTCAGTACTTCAGATTACACGATTCCCGTCCCCAAGTCAACAGCCCCTTCTAGCGGGCTCTGCCGTTTTTGGCGGGAAAAATACCTCGGACCTCCATCCCGTCATAACACGATTCTCTTTATTTCAGGTTATTTTACGCTTCCAGCAACTCTTTGGCCTTCTTCTGCTGTTTGCCGCGCTCTTCGGTATTGAGAATCCGCTTGCGGATGCGGTACGCAACCGGGGTGACTTCCAGTAGTTCGTCGTCCGCCAGGTACTCGATGGCTTCGTCCAGGCTCATCT
>DAOTXM010000021.1:0-21806 GCA_034435215.1 Anaerolineales bacterium | reverse complement strand
AGTCACCGATAAAGGCCTGACCACCATCCTCTACATGGACGAGTTCGAATACGTCACCCAGAACCCCAACTTCAAGGGCGATTTTTTCGGCGGATTGCGCGCGCTGGCCATCCACCACGGGGTGGCACTCGTCCCGGCCACACGCCGCGAGCTGGTCGATTTGTGTCACTCTGAGGAGATCAAGGGTTCCCCGTTCTTCAACATCTTCGCCAACGTGGTGCTGCGCCCCTTCAGCCGCGCCGAAGTGGACGAGATGATCTGCGCCTACCTGGAAGATACGGAATTTTCCTGCTCACCCGAAGAACAGGATTTCATCTGGGAACTGGGCGGCGGCTATCCCTTCTTCGTACAGATGGCCGGTCACTATCTTTTGGAGGGCAAACAGCAAGGCCTGGATGGGGATGCGCTGACCAGATTCGCCACCGCCAACTTCGAGGGACAGGCTGATGCTCACTTCACTTACCTGTGGTCTCACTGTTCTGAAAGCGAAAAGATCACCCTGCTGGTCACCTTGACTTTGGGCCTGCAAAAAGCCTCCAAGAAAACCGTTCCCAACGCTGAGAACCTGGCGCGGCTGCGGCCTCGCGCGCCACAGGATTTGGTCGCCCTGGGAAAGCGGGGGGTGATCGACGAACGCAATGGCTTGTATGCGTTGTTTTCACCCGCCTTCGAACGCTGGATCCGGCGCGAGATCATGGCCGCGCCCGGCGAAGAAGAGACCGAAGGCAGCGCTGAAGAGTGGCTTAAATCGGGCAATGCTGAGAATCTGAAGAATGCGAAAGGCGTCCTGCCCGGCATCAAGAAAAAATATTGGCACCTCATTGGCGATGTGGCCAAAGACCTTTCTATCGAGTTTGCCGCCGCGGGCGCATTTGAATTGATCAAGCTGTTGGTTTGACCTGGATTCTTACAAACAAACGCTCCTGCGCCAATCGAGCCGCGTCTTCGGGATGCGGCTCGCCGTTTTCTCGAAGACGCACGCCCAGCGACCTGGCTGACATCGGTATCCGGCGGATGTACTCCATTACCTGCACCGTCACCAACTCTTCATCCAGGATGGCTTCGGCAAAGCCGGTCACATCCTTGCCGCGCAAACGCATTTCCACCTCAGCGCCGCCTCGCAGGTTGCGCCACCAGGTGCGGTCCCGGCTGGAGAGAATCCATAGAAAATCTCCATCGCTGTAAAAGCCGACCGGCGTAGTGTATTTTTTCCCCGTCTTGCGGCCGGTGACGGTGAGCAGCATCGTATCGCCCAGCAGCGGGTGCAGAGGCGAACGAAGAAGAAATGAAATCAACGGATCGAACCACATAGCTACATCCTAAAGAGTTTGCTTTTGTTGGAACCGGAATCCCCACGGCCTTTCGGTGTTGGCGATATATAATGCCCATGCGATAACGCCCGCGCTGGTTATGACGGGAATGATATTCTGTCCCGCCTTCGAGGCTGTCAGCAGATCGAACAATGCGTGCCAGATGACAACCATCAGGATACTCCCGCCTGTACCGTTATAGAGCCAGGTAAACACCACCGCGCCGAACAAAATGCCAATGAGAAATCCAGGGATAATGAGGAGTCCACCCAGGTTTTGGATGGTATCGAGATAGAAGAAAGCGGGCATATGCCACAAAGCCCAGACCAAAGCCAATATGAGCGTGGCTTTCGAAACATTCATCGTATTTTGCAAACGCGGCAAGGCAAAACCGCGCCAGCCGATCTCTTCGCCGAATCCGAAACTGATCAACCAGAGCGGGAGCACGCCCCAGCCGAGATACGGCAGATAATTGGCCTGCCCAAGCAGACGCAGGTCAGGCCATTCACCCTTGATCGCGCGTACAACGATGATTGCCACAAGGAAGAGCAAGATCGGGGAAAGAATTGCAAACGCGGCATAGCCCCACCCCACGCGCCACTTGATCATGCGCCCGCCCAACTCGCGCAATCCATCTCGGCCCGTAGTCAATGCAGTGACGATCAACGCGGCGAAGGCAGGGCCAAACGAACCGAGGTAGTGAATAGCGTACGGGATTTGCGCATCCGTCCAACCTTGCTGTACAGCGACAAGCAATAAGTAGATCGTCCATGAGAAAGCGAAGGCGAGGATGAAGTATGCAATCAGCGGATTCCGTTTGACCAAGGCAGACATGGTTTCCTCCCAAAAACAATTAGAACTCCCCATACATCTGGTCCGGCCCCAGGATTTCGGGCAAACGCGCCCGCAGTGCCGTCCGCGCTTCGTAGCACAGGTGGCAGGCATCGGCGTAGTCGGAAGCATGCGGGAGACCGTACTCGGTCACCAGCGCGACCGGTCCGCCGTTCAGCAACGGCCCGCACACGGGATGCGCGTCTGCATCGTATTCAGCGCAAATCTGGGTCAGCGGCTTCTCGAACAGGTTGCCGATCGAAATCCCCTGGCAGACGTGCAGCTCCCCCAGCGGGTCGAGATGCACGCGGCCGGGGTCGCGCAAATCCTCATGCGGGCAGGCAGTAAAGCGCTCCCAAGGCTGGCGTGTTGCGCGCGAAAGGAGTTTCTCGACCGACCGCCCGCGGTACATGACCGCCGCATCCGACTCGAGCTGGCCATGACTGCTAGCCGCCTGCGTTTCTTCCGGCTGCGCCACACTGATCGTTCCAACCGGGATACCAAGCTGCTTCGCCACCTGCACTGCGTTGTGCGCCTGCCGGAGCATTTCCTCGCTGTAGTGGAACAGGTCGCAACTGACGGACAGGTCATCGAGTTTCCCCGCCAGCGGCTCGAGCCAGACCAGCGCATCTTCGACGGTCTGCGCCCAGTACCCGTTGGTGACGATCCCCACGCTGAAACCCATCTCATGTGCCATCGCCACGCCGCGTAGGAGCAGAGCGTAGTACAGAAATGGCTCGCCACCTTCGAAGTAAATCGAATCGACACGCGCTGCTTTAGCTTGTTCCAGGATCACCTTGATTTGTTCCAGCGTCAGCGTGCCGTGCTGCCAGGGACTGCCCCACACAAAGCAGTGATCGCACTCGAAGGTGCATTGGTAGGTCAATAAAATGTGAATTCCGTCCAGTTTCATCTCAGTCTCCTTGAATTTGTCATTTCAATAAATCGGGGTGTGGGTTGTCACTTTTTAAAAAGCCACCCTTGACGAACATATTGCATGCCCGGCGCGTCCTCGGGACGTACCATAAAACCACACCTTTCGTAAAACTCGCGTTTCCCCCGCGCGCAGAATAACTGGATATCGCGCACGCCAGATTCCCGGCATTTCTCCACCAGCCTTTCCAGAATGCGCCCGCCAATGCCCTGTCCCTGGTATGTGGGCAGCACGATCAATTCGTAGATCATGGCTTGCAAGACCCCATCACTGACCAGGCGGCCAAAGCCAACCAACTGTTCGCCATCGTAGGCTCCGAGAATGTACCACCTGGAGCGTAAGGCACACATCCATTCTTCTGGCCTAAGATGGTAGTTTTCATTCCAACCAGTCGACTCGAACAGCCTCCAAAACTGGTCGCTGTCAGGGATTTCAGAACGGAATTCGATGGGCATAAACGACCTTCTCGAGCTCATTCAAAACCAACGAAACCGGGTCTCGATATGGCGGCGCTGGTTGCCAAGATCATCATCGGTATTGAGGCCCGCCGCCTACTCGACCCTTGATATTTCATATCCAGTGTAGCGAAAATCGAGGCAAAAGTCACGGGCCGAATATCACCTTCGAGGCTATAATAAAATTACCAAAATCAGGAGGCCGCATGTCCAACGTCTATGCATCCAAACACCCGCTGGTTGCCCATAAACTTTCCCGCCTGCGCGATAAGAACACCAACCCCAAGAAGTTCCGCGAGCTGGTGCGCGAGATTGCCGCCTTGCTGGCTTACGAAGCCACCGCCGACCTGCAAACCGTCCCCCGCGATCTGGAAACGCCGCTCGCCAGGACCACCGGGCAGGAACTACAGGAAAAAATCGGACTGATCCCCATCCTGCGCGCTGGATTGGGGATGGTGGAAGGCGTCTGGGAACTGATGCCCAGCGCCGAAGTCTGGCATATCGGACTGTACCGGGACGAAAAGACGCTCAAACCGGTGGAATACTACAACAAGCTGCCGGTCGAGCCAACCGTCTCCGTTTGCCTCATCCTGGACCCGATGCTTGCCACCGGTGGTTCGGCCGCCGCCACCGCGAACGTGTTGAAGCGTTGGGGTGTGAAAAAGATCAAGTTCGTCGGGCTGATTGGCGCGCCGGAGGGCATCCAGGTCATGCAGGAAAAACATCCCGACATCCCCATCTACCTGGCCGCCATCGACGACCATTTGAATGAGCATGCCTACATCGTCCCAGGCCTGGGCGACGCAGGTGACCGACAGTTTGGGACGGGATAAAAGTGAAGGCAATTGCTGAATTCACCATCATCCCGATCGGTGTGGAGACCTCGCTGGCAAAGTATGTCGCTGCCTGCCAGCAGGTGCTGGAAAAGACCGGCTTGTCTTACGAACTGCACGCCAACGGCACCAACCTGGAAGGCGAATGGGATGAGATCATGCAGGCGATCAAGATCTGCCATGAGAAACTGCATGCGCTGGGCGTGCCGCGCATCTCCACGGTCATCAAAATCGGTACACGCACCGACCGCGAACAATCCATGGCTGACAAGCTCGCCAGCGTGCGCGCGGAGTTGGAAAAAGAATCGCGCTGAGCGGAGGGCCGAACGATAGTGAGGCCTGTAGTCGAAGCGCAAACCAGCTTGAGAAACTCGACTGTCTTATCGTTCTGCTCAGTGAGAAATGGGTCATAGTTTATGTGGAAACTGATCGCATTTGTCATTGCAACCGGTGTACTGGTTTATATCTCGCGGGCCTCCCTGCGCCAGCCGGACTCACATGGCTTCTACCGTTTCTTCGCCTGGGAGAGCATCCTGCTGCTGTTCCTGCTCAACGTGGAAAAGTGGTTTATCAATCCCTTCGCCTGGCACCAACTCATCTCCTGGACGTTGTTGTTCGCCAGTCTCGTCCCGCTGGCCTTCGGTGTGCGCTCCCTGCGGGCGCACGGCCGACCGACCGAAGAGCGCTCCGGCGATCCCAGCCTGCTGGCCTTCGAAAAGACCACCGCTCTAGTCACGGCCGGCATCTATGCCTACATCCGTCACCCGCTCTACAGTTCGCTATTGCTGCTGGCCTGGGGCATCTTCTTCAAAGCGCCAAGTCTGCCCGCTGGGGCTCTGTCCCTGGTCGCCACGACGTTCCTGATCGCCACCGCCCGGGCAGATGAGCGGGAGTGCATCGACTATTTTGGAGCAGAATACCTGGCCTACATGCAAAAGACCAAACGGTTTATTCCATTTTTACTCTAAGTTCATTCTGAGCCACTCCTCGCGCTACTCAGGGTGATAAGGACGAAGAGACGAACATGAAAGCGATGCTATTGACCGAACTTGCGGACATAAAGTCGCATCCCACTCCCCTCAGCCTGCGCACGGTCCCTGATCCGATTCCCGGCGAGGGCGAAGTGCTCCTCCGCGTACTGACCTGCGGGGTGTGCCACACCGAGCTGGACGAGATCGAAGGGCGCACCCCGCCGCCGAAACTGCCCGTAATTTTGGGACATCAAGTCGTGGGGGTCATCGAAGAAATTAGTAGAAAACGTAGTAGCGACTTTAGTCGCTCAGGAACGACTGAAGTCGTTACTACAGTTACTACAGGTGATAGGGTCGGCGTGGCGTGGATTTACTCCGCCTGCGGTACATGCGCGCATTGCAAAGCCGGCGAAGAAAATCTGTGTGCGCAATTCCGCGCCACCGGACGGGATGCCGATGGTGGTTACGCGCAATATATGACCGTCCCAGCGGACTTTGCGTACCCCATCCCCGCGGCGCTGAGCGATTCCGAGGCCGCGCCGCTGCTGTGCGCCGGGGCCATCGGCTATCGTTCGCTGCGACTGGCGAACATCCACGACGGGCAGTCGCTTGGTCTGACCGGCTTTGGCGGTTCCAACCACCTGGTGCTCAAGATGGCGAAACATCTGTATCCAGATACGGACGTTTTCGTCTTCACCCGCAGCCCGGAAGAGCAGGAGTTTGCCCGTTCGCTTGGCGCGGTCTGGGCAGGAGACATCGAGGCGACCTCCCCCCAGAAGCTGGACGCGATCATCGACACCACGCCGGTCTGGAAGCCAATCGTCGAGGCGCTGAGAAACCTGGAAAACGGTGGCAGGCTGGTGGTCAATGCGATCCGCAAGGAAGATGTCGATCAAGATTATCTGCTCAGGCTGGATTACCCGTCCCATCTGTGGATGGAAAAGGAAATCAAGTCCGTCGCCAATGTCACCCGGCAGGATGTGCGCGAATTCCTAAGTCTTGCCGCTGAGGCGGGCATCCGGCCAGAGTACCGGGAATACGAATTGGAGGCCGCCAATCAGGCTTTGCGGGAACTCAAGCAGGGCAAAATTCGAGGCGCGAAAGTGCTACGGATTTCCGAACAGCGGAGAAATGAGTCATGACCCTTGCACAATGGATCATCTTTGGAACGCTGGCATTGACCCTGACCCTCTTCATCGCGGGTCGCTGGCGCTATGATGTGGTCGCGCTCATCGCGTTGTTGATCGTAGCGCTGGCTGGTCTCGTCCCGTTGGAACAGGTATTCAGCGGTTTTAGCAACTCGGCAGTGGTGACCGTGGCGGCGGTGCTCGTGCTCAGCAGGGGATTGCAAAATTCCGGCGTTGTCGATCTGGTCGGCGAGCGGCTATCAGACTTGAAGGGCGGGATCACGGTCCAACTGGCCGCCCTGACTGTGCTTGTGGCAGTGCTGTCTGCTTTCATGAATAACGTTGGGGCACTGGCTTTGTTATTGCCTGTTGTGCTTCAACTTGCCCACAAAAAGCAGATCCCGGCTTCATCACTGCTTATGCCTATTGCGTTTGCATCTCTCCTGGGAGGTATGACCACGCTGATTGGCACGCCACCCAATATCATCGCTGCCTCCTTCCGGGAACAGACCGGTGCGGAGCCGTTCCGCATGTTCGATTTTACGCCAGTCGGTGCAGGTGTCGCTCTGGCAGGCTTGTTGTTCATTGTGTTGGCAGGTTGGAGATTAATCCCTTCGCGGCGTGGCAGATCATCGTCCGACAGCCTGTTTGACATCGAAAACTACATCACCGAAGTGCGCATCTCCGAGAAATCCAATTTGACAGGGAAACGGTTGTACGAGATCAACGATTTTTCGAAAGCGGAAATCCTGGTCATCGGCCTGGTACGAGGCGATGAGCGCCGCATGGAGCCATCGGCGCATACAAAATTGCAAAATGATGATATTCTTATCATCAGCGCGGATACAGAGAACATTAAAAAACTGGTGGGCACATCCGGGCTCGAACTGGTGGGTAGTGAGAAAATCCACAGAGAGGACTTGGAATCGGAAGATGTCACCTTGCTGGAAGCGGTCATCATGCCCAATTCAACGATGTCGGGAGGTACTGCCCACAGTCTCGATCTGAGGGCAAAATATGGTGTAAATTTGCTTGCCATCTCGCGCCAGGGCAAACTCATGAAAGGTCGCCTCGATCGCATCCGCTTTCAGACCGGTGACGTCCTGCTTCTGCAAAGTCACGTGGAGACTTTCAAGAAGGTGGTGGAGGTTCTCGGATGCCTGCCTCTGGCAGGGCGTGACCTGCGTATTAGAGGATCCCGCCAGATGATCCTGGCGCTCGCCATTTTTATTTCCGCCCTGTTGGCCGCGGCAATTGGGCTTATTCCTGTTCAGGTTTCCGTTGTCCTGGCGGTTGTCGTTATGGTAATCGCCAAACTCGTCTCCCTGCAGGAGGCTTACGAAAGCGTGGATTGGCCGATCATCATTTTGCTCGGGGCAATGATCCCGGTCGGCGGGGCGCTCGAAACCACCGGCGGCGCGCAATTGATCGCAAATTCCCTGTTAGATGTATCCAGCCAGATGCCTGCGACCGTCACGTTGGCTTTCATCTTAGTGGGAACCATGTTCCTTTCCGATCTCGTAAATAACGCAGCCGCCGTTGTTCTGATGGCGCCCATTGGGATCAGCGTTGCGCATGGGATGGGCGTGTCCGTCGATCCCTTCCTCATGGCAATCACCATCGGCGCTTCGTGCGCATTCCTGACGCCCATTGGGCATCAATCGAACACGCTGGTGATGGGACCCGGTGGCTACAAATTTGGCGATTACTGGCGCATGGGACTGCTTTTAGAAATCATCGTTGCCATCGTTGCCATCCCTCTCATTCTGATCTTTTGGCCGCTTTAGCATCTTGCGGGGAGATATAAAGCGAAGGGCAAAGCCGGGAGCCGACGAACTGCCTCGCAATGCCATTTTCATCGGAGAATAAAACCAACATGACGTGCGTTTACTCCAACAAATCCACGGTTCTCCGTGTGTTACGATCACATTGCCAACCCACCGGACATCCCCTGAAAACCGCCAGGATCCGGTGCGAATGAAAAATCTGGTGGCGAAAACAACCGACCGTTTATTGAGCGAGTTCAAAAAACGCGACCTCGCGGCGCTCACTCTGGTAGCAGAAATTCGTGATAGGGAAAGATAATGTTAGGTGTTTGATTTGTCTCAATTTCGCTGACTGGGTCAGGTAGGAATGGTAAAATCTGCCCAGGCGGTTGTGGAAGCAAATGCATGTGCCTAGCAGCTTGTCGGAGAGAGTAACTATTCTGTAAGAAAGCTCCACCTTGATACGTTCTCTTTATTCACCCCACATCCCAGCCCAGCCAGCGAGCCAGCAACTTATGGACCAGCATCACCGGCGGGATCAAGACTGCGTGCACGACCGCGCTCAAGCCGAACAAGGTGGCGACGGATTGCAAGAAATCGTTCAAGGGCGGCGCCAGGTTGGTCATCATCCAAGAACCGACCCCGGCGAAGAGCGCCAGCGAGAACAAAATCACTACCGAAAGCCCCAGCGGCAGCCAGGCGTGCCGGTCGGATTGCGAGGGCAGCATGGTGCTGCTGATGGCAAAGGTCAGGTAGAACCACAGGGCAAAATCCGGGACACCCGGAAGCAGGCTGAGGCCCAGCAGAAACAGGTTAATCTGTCCGTTGCGCAACACGTCCCAGAGTGGAATCAGGTGCAGGCGGTAGATGGCGATGTAAGCCACCGCCAGGTTACCCAAGATCAACGGCGCGGCACCGATCAACGAATCGCGCACGATGTCGGTCTCGGCCACTTCCACGTAGCCCATACGCAGGTAACCCTCCGGCATCATCTTGGGGATGACAGAAAAGTTGCGCGTACGCACGAACAACAATTTGGCCATGATGAAATGACTGAATTCATGCAAGACCACGCCGGGAAAGAACAGCAGGGAAAAGACCGCCATGGTCAATTTAGCGTTTCCCCCGGAGGCGATGTACAACGCAGCCTGGATCTCCCGATGCAGTACACGCTGCAGGGCAATCAGGGGTACCAGCATCAGCAGGAACCATAACAGGCCGGAGAGTTGAGTCAACATTGACGATGGACAATAGACGGCGGACCACACCACCGTCCACGGTCTATGATCTACAGTCTGCCCGCTGCCTGCACAATAGCCACGAACTCGTCCTCTTTCAGGCTGGCGCCGCCCACCAGCGCCCCGTCGATTTCGGGTTGGCTGAAGAACTCCTCGGCGTTGGCGGCGGTCACCGAGCCACCGTATTGGATGCGGATGGCCTGAGCCGACTCCGCGCCGAACAGGTCTGCCAGCGCCGGGCGGATGTGGTTCGCCAGGACGGCATTGGCGTTCTCACCGCTGGACGCCCGACCTGTCCCGATGGCCCAGACCGGTTCGTAGGCGATGACCAATCCCGCGGCTTTGGCGGGATCGACGCCAGCCAGGCCCAGGCTGATCTGGCGGCGGACAATTTCCCCCGTCCGGCCTGATTCGTTTTCAGCAAGCGTCTCGCCCACGCACACGATGGGGATCAGGTCATGCGCCAGGGCAGCGTGTACTTTCTTATTCACGGTCTCGTCCGTTTCACCGAAATACGCACGGCGTTCCGAGTGTCCGATAATGACGTATTTACAAAACTCCGCCACCATATTAGGAGCGACTTCGCCGGTGAAAGCGCCTTTCGCCTCCCAGTGCAGGTTCTGCGCACCCAAACCGATATCGGTGCCCTGCAGCAGGGCAGAGACGGCCAGCAGCGCCGGGAAAGGCGGGCAGAGAACTTTTTCGACGCCTGCGACCTCGCGCAATCTAAGGCTCATCGAGTAGACCAGCGAACGGGCTTCTTCGACAGTTTTATTCATTTTCCAGTTTCCAGCAACAATGGGTGTACGCATAATTCTCCTTGTCTTGTAATCTACCCAAAATTCAGATGGGATGATTGGGGTATGGATTGCACTGAACCAGACGGTTGTCTTTCCGTGAAAAACGAAAACGGGATTCGTCTAATCTGTGAGGTCTGTGTCCAAATGCTATGGGATACGACTGGCAAGTTCTTCGGCCATCATCCTGATCCATGGAGGCGCGTCCAGATTAGCAACCAGGGGCCGCAAGATCAATTTTGCTTCTTCGTAACGATTTTCGATGATAGCATATTCAGCTTCGAGCAGGGAAGCTTCGAGATAATCCGGCTTGAGGCGCTTGACCTGGTTGAGGAACACCCGGCCATCGTCCAACCTGCCATTGAAGTAAGCATGCCGTGACTGCGCCACCAGGCCAATGGGTTGGTCCACTTTCAGGATTTCCTCGATGAGTGGATAAGTGACTTCTAACTCCGGATTTGGGGCAGCTTTATAAACCGCCTCATGGAAATTGTTGAATACTTCCTCCGGGACCTCCCCCGCCGGGGCCGCCTGTTTGATGAAGCGCAGGTACATGGCCGCTGAGGCGATCCAGGCCTGGCGCTTGTGGAACTGGTTGCCGGCTTCGACCAGGAAACCGCGATCGCCCGCGCCCAATTCCGCCGCGCGGTTCAGGGTCTCGTAGGCAGGTCGCTGCATACCAGCATCCCAGTACGCCAGCGCCAGATCGAGCCAGGCGAATGGATCTTCCGGACGCGTATCCGCATTGCGCTGAGCCTCCTGTACTTCAGGTGGCAAATCGCCCGGTCCTGGTGGTTGCGGTTCGGGATTTGCAGAAGTGGGTTCGAATTGGGGAGGTATTTCCACGGCCTGCTGTGTAAGAGTGGGCAGTGGTCTTTGACTTGCCTGTGAATTCAGGCGGTACTGCCGAACGGCAAAGAACCCAAAGATACAGCAGACCGTCAATAGAACACCGGCAGCCACATAGATCCAAGGGGAACGTTTCTTTCCAGGCTCTTTCGTAACAACGGGTTTGCCAGATTCTATCTTCTGGGCCGTCTCTATCTTTTTTTCCTGCCTTGCTGCCACAGCGGGCAGGGTCAATGCCGTACCCTGCATGGGCACGCCCGCCGATTCCCAGGCAGATTTGAACGCCTGTACCAGGGATGGGACATCCTCGTACCGGTCAGGGCGCTCTTTGGCCAGCGCCTTGAGCAATACCCGCTCCACGCTTTCCGGCACTTGCGTGTTGATGGAGCGCGGCAGGGGCAGGGGCGTATAAATGTGGTCGTGAATGATCGAGAAGGGCGTATCCGCGTTGAACGGCACCTGTCCGACCACCATCTCATATAACATCACACCAAAGGAATAGATGTCCGTGCCTGCATCCAGGTCTTTGTCGCCGCGCGCCTGCTCCGGCGAAATATATTGCGGCGTGCCCATGATCGAATCGGACGAAAGGGTCGATTCACCCGCCTGGGCAATGCGCGCCAGACCGAAATCAGCCAGGTATATCTGCCCGTCGTTGCCGATCAGCACATTGGACGGTTTGATGTCGCGGTGCAGGATGCCCTGTCTGTGAGCATACGCCAGCGCTGCGCCGACCGCATCCACAATCTGGGTGATTTCAACGGCATGCAATGGTCCGCGTGACTGACGCGCTTTGAGCGTTTCCCCCTCGATGTACTTCATGACCAGATATGGTCGGTTTTCATGCTCCGCATAGTCGTATATCGGTACAATATTGGGATGCTCGAGCTTTGCCACCACGCGCGCCTCACGCTGGAAACGCGCCGTGAAGGTCCGGTCTTCATGAAAAGCCGGATGCAGCACCTTGAGCGCCACATAACGATCCAATGCAGCATGATAGGCCTTGTAGACAGTCGCCATGCCACCCTGGCCCAACTGTTCCATGATGCGATATGGACCGATGTTTTCACCATCAGCAAAGGGCATACGCTATCTCCTGCGGGAATATTTGCCTCATTATAGCCCATCTTATTTGCACAGAAACCGTTACCGCTTTGGGTTCTCCAGGAATTTCCGGGAAAAGGTTTCCTAAAGAGCCCCGCTTTTTAAGTTCCATGGAAAAAGTAAAAAGTGACAGTCACCAGGCAGGTGACTGTCACTTAATTCTACGGTTATAGGGATTATTTATCCTGCAACGCCGCCACGCCGGGAAGCGTCAGTCCTTCGAGCATTTCAAGGGAAGCGCCGCCTCCGGTGGAGATGTGCGTAATCTTATCGGCCAGACCAGATTGCTTGACCGCCGCTACCGACTCGCCGCCACCGACGATGGTCACCGCACCGGATTCAGCCGCGGCCTGTGCGATGGCAAAGGTGCCTTTAGCAAACTCCGGGAATTCGAACACGCCCATCGGCCCGTTCCAGACGACGGTCTTGGCCTCGTGGATGATCCCGGCATAGCCAGCGACTGTCTCTGGCCCGATATCGAGGATCCGCCAGCCATCCGGGACGGAACCGGTTGCCATGGTCTTGTGCGCGGCTTCCGCCTCGAACTTTTCGGCAATGACCACATCCGTAGGCAGGTGGAGCTTGGAGCCAGCTTGCGCCAGGATCTCCTTGGCGGTATCCAGGGCTTCATCCTCGACCAACGAATCAGCCACCTTATAGCCCTGAGCCTTGAAGAAGGTGTTGGCCATTCCTCCGCCGATCAGGACGTTGTCGGCTTTCGTCAGCAGATTCTTGATGACACCGATCTTGTCACTGATCTTGGCACCGCCCAGAATGGCCACAAAAGGCTTTTCGGGATTGGACACGGCCTGGCCCAGGTATTGAATCTCCTTCTCCATCAGGAAACCCGCCACCGCCGGCAGGAACTTCGCCACGCCCTCTGTGGAAGCGTGCGCCCGGTGCGCAGAACCAAAGGCATCGTTGACGTAGACATCGGCCAGCGCGGCTAATTGCTTCGACAATTCGGGATCGTTCTTGGTCTCGCCAGCATGGAAACGGGTATTCTCCAACACCAACACTTCGCCAGGTTTCAAAGCCTTCGCCGCCGCCTCCGCCCTGGAACCCACAAATTCATCTACAAACTGAACCGACATACCCATCAACTGGCCCAGGTGATCCGCCACAGGTTTGAGGGAAAATTGCGGGTCCGGGCCACCTTTCGGCCGGCCAAGATGTGAACACAGGATCAGCGCAGCGCCCTTTTCCAGCAGGTAATCCAGGGTGGGCATGGCCGCCCGGATGCGGGTATCGTCTCCCACCACCCCTTCTTTGATGGGGACATTGTAGTCCACGCGCACAAGGACGCGCTTGCCCTTGACGTCGATATCACGAATGGTCTTCTTGTTGAACATAGGTATCTCCTGCCTCACCCATTCCCTCCCCCAAATCCTGTGGATTTGGGGGAGGGCTGGGGAGAGGGTTATAGCGATTTCGCCATCAATGCAGCCAGATCCGCCGTGCGGACGGAGTAGCCCCATTCGTTGTCATACCAGGTGACGACCTTGACAAAGTTACTCTTTTCCTTGCCAAGCACGCTGGTAAATGGCAGATCGACGGAGGAAGAGTGCGAATCGCCCTTGTAATCGATGCTGACCAGCGGTTCGTCCACAGCCTGCAAGATACCCTTGAGGCGCGGGGTGGCTGCAGCGTCACGGAAAGCCTGGCGCAGCTCCTCGGTAGTGGTTTCGGTCTCAAGCTCGGCGGTGAAATCCACCACGGACACTGTGGAAGTTGGCACGCGCAGGGCATACCCATCGAATTTGCCTGCCAGGTCAGGGATGACCAGTTTGAGCGCTTTGGCTGCACCGGTAGTGGTCGGGATGATGCTCATCGCAGCGGCGCGCGCGCGGCGCAGATCGGAGTGCGGCAGGTCGAGGATCTTCTGATCGTTGGTATAGGCATGAATCGTAGTCATGAAACCACGGCGGATCTTATACCGGTCGTGCACCACCTTGACAGCCGGAGCCAGGCAGTTCGTCGTGCAGGAAGCGTTGGAGACCACGTGATGGGCAGCGGGGTCATATTTATCCTCATTCACGCCAAAGACCACGGTCAGGTCTTCGCCTTCTGCGGGAGCGGTGATGATGACCTTTTTGGCGCCACCCTTGGTAATGTGGTTCTCGGCGCCTTTGACAGTCTTGCCTTTCTTGTTCACGCCATCTGATTTGATGGTGAAGATACCGGTGCCTTCGACGACGATCTCCGCCCCCAGGTCGCCCCAGGGAATCGCAGCCAGATCGGTCTCCTTGAACGCCTTGACCTTCTTACCGTCGATGACAATACCATCCTCAGCGACTTCCACCTTGCCATCGAAGCGACCATAGTTCGAGTCGTATTTGAGCAAGTGCGCCATGGTTTTCAGATCGCCGATGTCATTGAACGCAACCACTTCCAATTCGTTCGGATAGTAATCGCGTATCGCCTTCAGCACCTGCCGCCCGATGCGGCCAAATCCGTTGATCCCTACTTTAACAGTCATGATGAACCTCCTAGGTATAGAATATTTGTAGTCTCGTACCTTTTCAATAAATCGGGATGTAGGGTTTAGTCTTCCCTTTCCTTTTGAGAAGATACGTAACTTGACAATGTCACATTCGCCTATAAAGCTCCGAAAATGGGGGTGCGGCGGGCGAAGGCCCCGCCGCACCCCCATTTTCGGGACATTTTTGAAATATGAGATTGTCAAAGTAATATCTATCCGGAAACTACCCTCGGTGCAGTGAAGGCAATCAGCGGATAGGACTTGGTTAGCAGTTCAATTGTTAATTTTATCACAATCAAACCGTTTCATTACTCACCCAGCGGGCCAGTTCGCTCGTAGAACAGATCCATCAGGATGCGCGCTAGTTTGAGCGAATCATGCCGCCAGGGATGGTCATCGTCTACCAGATCGGTGGTGTATACGCGACCATCGCTGCGGGATCTATCGTCTACAATCACCCAATGGGAATCATCCGTGAGATGGACATCGTAAGCATCATTACACAGAATGATATCGAACAAGTCTTCGCCCACATGCTCTTCCAAAGCCCGTACGTGATCGTAACAGGTGAAGGCCTGCGTTTCACCCGCCTGGGTGGCGATGTTGCATATATATACCTTAAGCGCCCGGCTGTTACGCACTGCCGCCATCACGTCACGGACAAGCAGGTTGGGCAACAGACTGGTATACAGGCTGCCAGGTCCGATCAGGATCATATCTGCATTGAGCAAAGCCCGGATCACAGGTGGAAACGCGGGCGCATCATTGGGTTCCAACCACACGCGCCGCACGCGCCCGGCGACTTCCGGGATGCGGCTCTCCCCTTGTACACGCACTTCGTTGACTACATAAGGCAGGCGCACATCCGCCACCAGTTTCACATTGTGCAAAGTGGATGGAAGCACACGTCCATGCACCGACAGTACACGACCCGATTCGGCTACCGCTTCTTCGAAACTGCCAGTAATGTCACTCAGCGCTGAGATGAACAGGTTGCCAAAGGAATGCCCGTCCAAGCCCGGCTCGCCGCTGAAGCGATATTGGAACAATTGCGTCAGCAAGGCCTCGTCATTGGAGAGCGCCGCCAGACAATTGCGGATGTCACCCGGCGGTAAGATCCCCAGGCTCTCGCGCAATCGCCCAGACGATCCACCATCGTCCGCCACTGTGACGACGGCTGTCAGGTTATGGGTGTAGTCCTTCAAGCCGCGCAAGAGCGTCGACAGGCCATGCCCGCCACCAATGGCAACGATCCGCGGTCCCCGCCCACGACGCTGGAAATCGGCCAATTGATCGACCACATGCGAGCCAGGACGCATATAAGGCCGCATAAGCGCACGATTCATTTCCCAGATCCCGAAGCTGATCAGCCCCAGACCCAACCCGGCAAAGATGACCACCCGCGCCCAACGCGGCAGGAAACGCAAGGATGCATAAGAAAGAAACGTGAGAAAGGCCTGGTTGGTGGATTCAGTACGGTACACATCCAGGAGCAGGATGGCCAGGCCCACCCCCAACAACGTCATCCCTGCCAGCGCCACCAAAAACCAGCGCTTGACCCCCAGCCCGGGTACAAACCAGCGCAGGAAACGACGTAGGCCTTGAAAGCGTATTTCGCTCCGCAAACCACTCATCAAAGCGAGTTTAGCAGTGAATGGGAGAAACGTCAATCAGGTCTGCACTTCAGGGATTCTTTCAACTTTCATGAAGTACTGGGTATAATTGTTCGTATGAGCACCTTCGTCGCAGTGGATATAGGCGGTACACACATCCGCGCAGCCGCATACGAATCAGACAATCTCACCCCCCTGACCCACAAGCGCACACGCAGTTACGCAAAAGAACCCGGCACCTTCGACCGGCTGGTCCATGCCATTGAATCAGCCTGGCCAAAGGACCGATCTGTCCAGGCCATCGGCATGGCTTCGCCGGGTCCGCTCGACCCGCAAGCCGGCGTGGTACTGGCTACGCCCAATATCCCTGAATGGGTCGATTTCCCGGTGACCGAAAAGCTCTCGGCGCACTTCGGCGTACCCGCCCATCTGGATAATGACGCCAACCTGGCTGCGCTGGGCGAATGGAAATTCGGCGCCGGACGCGGTCATCATGATGTGCTCTATCTGACCATCAGCACGGGCATCGGCGGCGGCGTGGTCGTCGGTGATCGCCTCCTGCACGGACATCACGGCCTGGCTGCCGAACTCGGGCATGTGACCGTGCTGGCAGGCGGCCCGGTCTGCTCCTGCGGGTTCGAGGGTCACCTGGAAGCGCTGGCCGCGGGTCCCGCCATCGTACGCTACGTCCGTGAACAATTGGAAGCAGGCACAATGTCCGAATTGAGCAGCGCTGAGGAATTGAACGCGCGGGTGGTCGCTGAAGCGGCAGGACGCGGGGATGCCTTGGCAAAATCTGCTTATGCACGCGCGGGTGAATTCCTGGGCATCGGTGTGGCCAGCTTCCTGCATACCTTCGATCCATCCATCGTCATATTCGGTGGGGGTGTCTCACGCAGCGGCGCATTGCTATTCGAACCGTTCGAAGCCAGCCTGCGCGCGCATGTTTTCAATCCCCGTTATCTCGATGACTTGATCATCACGACTGCCGCCCTGGGTGACGACGCCGGCCTGCTTGGCGCGTTAGCCCTGGCGCAAATGGCATCTGAATAAGTCAGGTGTGCGGACTAATGCTGCGACAAGCCCAGCACAAGAGTCCGCTTTCCAAATTACAAGGAGTTTCTGTTCTATGCAACCAATGAAGTTACCCGGGCCAAAAGCCCAAGCGCTGATCGAGCGCGACCACGCCGTGATCTCACCGTCCTATCCACGTGGTTATCCATTTACAATGGATCACGGCAGAGGCACCGAAGTATGGGATGTGGACGGTAATCGTTTCCTGGATTTCATGGGCGGTATCGCCGTGGTCTCCACCGGACACGCCCACCCGAAGGTCGTCAAAGCCATCCAGGAACAGGCTGAAAAGTTCATTCACATCTCATCGGATTTCTACCACGAGAAGTGGATCGAACTGGGGGAAAAGCTGAATGAAATTGCACCCTTCGAAGAACAAGCCTTATCCTTCATGACCAACTCGGGCACCGAAGCGGTGGAAACGGCCATCAAGCTGGCGCGTTATCACACTGAGCGCATGAATTTCATCGGCTTCACGGGCGCCTTCCACGGGCGCACAATGGGCGCAGTGACCTTTACTGCCAGCAAGCCAGCCTACCATGGCGGCTTCTACCCCCTGATGAACGGTGTGGTGCATGCGCCATATCCTGATCCCTACCGCCCGGTGCTGGACCGCAAGCCCGGCGAGGATTATGGCGAGACGGTTGTGCGGTATATCGAGGAGCAGATCCTCGGCCACATCCTGCCGCCAGACGAAGTGGCCGGGGTGCTGGTAGAGACCATCCAGGGCGAGGGCGGTTACATCATCCCGCCGGAGGGCTTCTACCCGGCGCTGCGCGAGTTATGCGACAAATACGGCATTTTGATGATCGTGGATGAAGTGCAATGCGGCATGGGACGCACCGGTAAATGGTGGGCGATCGAGCACTATGGCGTGGAACCGGATATGTTTACCGCCGCCAAAGGCATTGCCTCGGGCATGCCGCTGGGCGCCTGCGTGGCGCGTAAATCCGTGATGGACTGGGGGAAAGGCACGCATGGCAACACCTACGGCGGCAACCCCCTCTCCTGCGCAGCCGCCCTGGCAACCATCGACCTGATTGAAAACGAATACCTGGAAAATGCAACCAACATGGGACAATACGCGCTGGATGCTCTGGAGGAGATCAAGCATCGCCATCCGAGCATCGGGGATATCCGCGGCAAAGGATTGATGATCGGCGTGGAATTCGTGAAGGATCAAGGGACGAAAGAACCGGCCAAAGAACTGACCGAGCGCGTAATAGACCTGGCCTTCGAACGCGGCTTGTTGATGCTGAGCTGCGCCAAGTCCGTGATTCGCGTGGCGCCGCCGTTGAGCATCTCCAAATCGGAAGTTGATGAAGGGATGCAAATCTTCGCCGAGGCCATCAGCCTGGCTGAAAAAGAAATGGGCATGCTGTAAAAAACGGTTCGAATTGACAGCCGCCCCTTCTTCGAGTATGCTTGCGCCTGTCCGGGCAGGCCCGGCGCGGCGGAGCCTTTCGAACCCCGCCAGGACCGAGAGGTAGCAACGGTAAGGAAGCGTGTCCGGGTGCCGCCGGTCGCCTGCCTGGATATTCGAAAACAGGCAATCCAGAATCAAAAACGGCTCACTTTGCAGTGAGCCGTTTTTTGTTCATGGTTCCGGTTCGAATTTTATCAGAACCGCGCGCGTCTCGACCCGATATTTGTAGATATTACCGCTTTCCTCGTACCCTTTACAAGTCAGCAACGTCAGCCAGGCGCGATCCTCATGTTTGAGCGCCGCGAGATCATCCGGCAGTACGATACGATTCGTGCGAACTTCATAGATATAGCGCTGACCAAAGGCATGCACGATGATCTGGTTACCCCAGCGCAGTTTCGCCAGATCGACAAATGGTCCGGGTTTCCCATTCGGCAGGTAGACATGCGCCGTCACGACGCTGTTCCCCTGCCAGGTGGGGAATGCGCTTCCCTGCAACCATCCGGCCTGCCCGGCCAACCAACTGACGTCCCAGGCGCCCCCAGAGCGAGGTACCCCCACGATGGACGTCTTGATCCCCAGTCTGGGGATTTCCAGCCACAAGTCACCCAGTTTAGTATAAGCCTGCTCGGCAGGCTGCTCGGGCAGCATAGTAACCCTGTTGGGCGCAAAGCCTGTGGCAGGCAACTCTCGTACTTCGCCAAGGCCAGTGCCACCACCGCCAGGAGTCGTCACAATCTGCAACGCAACCGCAGAAGCATTATTTTGGACCGGGTCGGGTGAGACCCCTGCAATGGGAGGATCGGCGATCAGAGTAGCCACATTCGAAATGGGGGGCTGACCCAGAGCGTTGACACGTGTCAAGATAGTGATCTCGATCACATCGGTCACAGCCAGAGCGCCGATATCGATCTGCACTGTCCGAGGCGGGATGAGCGTGATCGTACCGCGTGGCAGAGAAGTCACCGTATCGATGGAGGTTGCGCTGATGTAATCCAGGTTGTCTGGCAGCGTATCTGTGACCACCACGCCTGTCGCGCCCACATTGCCATTATTGAACACAGTAATCGTGAATGTGACCGCATCGCCCACGGATGCTTGCGCGGGATCCACCGCCTTGGTCAAGGCAGGATCGATGAAGTTGGGTCCGGGGATCGAGTCGCTATCCTGAACAGACGGGCCGGAGGGTGGCGTACCCTGGGCAACAGCGGTATTGGTATAAATATCCGCCCGGCCGCCCGTATCCACCAGCACCACCAGGGTGATCGTTCCACTTGCCCCTATCGCCAGCGAGTCCGTGCCTGCCAGCAGGTTGATGTGGGTCGGATTGACGCCGCCATCCGTATCCCCGTCATAGCTGGGATTGGTCGTAAACGCACTCGACAGGACGGATACGATGCTGAACGATGAGGCCGGCGCAAAAGTCGTCGCCAGATCATCCGTCACCTGGATATTGCTCAGGTCCACGTTGCCGGTATTCTCCACCAGGATGGAATAGGTTATCCGGATCGCCTGTGGGGTGTCGAATGTGACGGCTGTGATCGTCTTCGTCACCTGGATGGCCGGGTTTTGTGGCTGGTAGCCAAAGTCCACATCATCGCGAACCTGCCCAGCCGTCACTGTGACACTGGTTTCATTATCCAGCATGCCATCCAAGTCATAGGTCGGTATATAACCTCCGGCGGGCAGGCTCGAAGTAGCTACAAGTACACGATATGTACCCGCCGCAAGGTTTCCAATCGAATAAAGTCCATTGGCGTCTGTAACGTCGGTCGGTTCACCCACATCGTAGGTGTTGTTGCCGTTCAGATCAATGAATACGCGGACGCCACTGATGCCGCTCTCGCCCACCTGCAAGCCATCACCGTTGGCGTCGTTCCAGACATAGTCCGAGATGACCGCGTTCTGTTGCTGGTACCCGAAGTCTACATCATCACGGATTTGTCCCGCGCTGAGGGTAACACTGGCTTCGTTGTCATTGCCGCCGTCCAGATCATAGGTTGGGTTGAAACCTGCAGGAAGCGTTGTGGTATCCACGCGCACGTTGTATGTGCCCGCGGCAAGCCCGCCAATGGAGTAGAGTCCGCCGCCCGCAGTGACTGCCGTTAGTTCGCCCACATCATAAGTATTGTTGTTGTTGCTATCGATGTAGACACGGACGCCATCCAGCCCAACTTCCAAGCCGCCATCCTGAACGCCATTGCCATTGAGGTCGTTCCAGACAAAATTACTGATCACGGCACTCTGCAGTTGGTAACCGTCGTTGCCCGCGCTCACGTTCGCGCCTGCTACTGCTGTCACGGTGGTCGGATCATCCCCTTCCGTCTGGGTGTAACCCGCCGGAAAGTCTGGGTCGGCCTCATCTACATCGGCCGTGGTCGTCCCGGGCGGCACCGTGGCGGTCCAGTTCCCGCTGGCATTCGTCGTCACGGTCTGTGTATTGCCGTTGGCGTCCGTGATGACCACGTCCACACCCGCCAGGTCCGGTTCGCCCGTATCCTGCGTCCCGTTCCCGTTCACATCGTAGTACAGGTGCCCGGTCACCGTCCCGGGCGTGTAGTAGCCGTCGTTACCCGCTGAGGTGCTCGCGCCCGCCACCGCCGTCACCGTGGTCGGGTCATCCCCTTCCGTCTGCGTCCAACCGGCCGGGACAACACTCGTGAAGTCCGTGTCCGCCGTGTTCACATCGGCCGTGGTCGTCCCCGGCGGCACCGTGGCGGTCCAGTTCCCGTTCGCGTCGGTTGCAACCGTAATCGTGCCACCTGTCGAGGTGGTGATGACCACGTCCACATCCGCCAAGTCCGGTTCGCCCGCGTCCTGCGTCCCGTTGCCGTTGACATCGTAGTACAGGTGCCCGGTCACCGTCCCGGGCGTGTAGTAGCCGTCATTGCCCGCGCTCACGTTCGCGCCCGCCACCGCCGTCACCGTGGTCGGGTCGTCCCCTTCCGTCTGCGTCCAACCAGCAGGGACAACGCTCGTGAAGTCCGGGTCCGCCG
>DAOTXM010000020.1:0-20630 GCA_034435215.1 Anaerolineales bacterium | reverse complement strand
GGATGAGGCCTCCAAACAGGGTCATCCCGTTGAGGGCGGCGGCCATGCCGTGTTCGCGAACGCCGAAATGGAAGTTGCGCCCGGCCGGGGTCTCCTTGCTGAAGGGTGGGGTTCCTGCCAGCATGGTGTTGTTGGAGGGGGCCAGGTCAGCGGATCCGCCGATGAGCTCGGGCAGGCGGGGGGCAAGGGCATTGAGCACCTTGCCGGAGGCGGCGCGGGTGGCCAGGCCCTTGGGATCGGCGGGGAAGACGGGCAGGTCGGCGTCCCAACCAGCCGGGAGTTTCCCTGCTTCTAGGAGGCGGCGCTGGAGTTCTGTGCCCTGTTCGGGATACTTCTCTTTGTAAGCTGCAAACTTCTGGTTCCAGGCATCTTCGGCCTGGCGCCCACGTTCGACGGCCTGCCGGTAATGGGCAAGCACGTCCTTGGGGATGTAGAAGCGGGGTTCGAGCGGCCAGCCCAGGTTCTCTTTGGCGAGCTTGAGTTCTTCTTCACCGAGCGGTTCGCCATGCGCTTTGGCGGTCCCCTGTTTGTTGGGAGCGCCGAAGCCTATGGTGGTACGACAGATGATGAGCGAGGGACGCGGGTCGGCTCTGGCAGCCTGGATAGCCCGGTCAATGGCATCCACGTCGTTGCCGTCGGCCACTTTCTGGACGTGCCAGCCGTAGGCGGTGAAGCGCGCGGCGCGGTCTTCGGTGAAGGCCAGGTCGGTGGAGCCGTCGATGGAGATGCGGTTGTCGTCGTAGAGGTAGACCAGACGCCCTAGGGAGAGGTGCCCGGCCAGAGAGGCGGCTTCGGAGGCGACGCCTTCCATCAGGTCGCCATCGGTGACGATGGCATAGATGTAGGAATCGATCAAGTCGAAGCCGGGCCGGTTAAAATTCGCGGAAAGATGTGCAGCAGCGATCCCCATGCCGACGCCGGTGGCGAAGCCCTGTCCCAGGGGGCCGGTGGTGGTCTCGACGCCGGGGGTCAGTCCGTATTCGGGATGGCCGGGGGTGAGGCTGCCCCACTGGCGGAAGTTCCGGAGTTGATCGAGGGGGAGGTCGTAGCCGGTGAGGTGCAGGAGGGAGTAGAGCAGCATGGAACCGTGCCCGCCGGAGAGGATGAAGCGGTCGCGACCAGGCCAGCGGGGGTTGCGTGGGTTGTGGCACAGGTGACGGGTCCAAAGGGTGTAGGCCATGGCGGCCGCGCCCATGGGCAGGCCGGGATGCCCGGAGTTGGCCTGCTGGACAGCGTCGGCGGAGAGGAAGCGGAGGGTGTTGATGGCGCGGGTTTGGAGGTCGTCGGACATGTGTAGTTCCTTTGATGAGTTCACCACAGAGTCACAGAACACACGGAGGTTTTTTGTTCCCAGAAAAGAACTTTTTGTGTTTTCCGACCCGGTGGGTTTGATGTAGTGATATGAGTTGATAGTGAATTTTACCACCTAGGGTTTATGCTCCAAGTACCAACTGTCAGGTGCTGTGCACCAAGTTAATCAAGCTTCTATGCCATGTGCGATGTGCACGGAGCAACACGCCAGGGTTGGAGTGCTGCATGCTGCTTGTCAGAGGGCGAGAGAGGATAGATGAGAAGAGAACGGTTTCCGGGCGCGCCAGACCATTTCGGAGTATACTTCCACATATATCGATGACTTAAATGCAGTAAATCGCGAAATAGCTGGGAAAGTCCGAAATCAGGATTTTGTGTGTCTCGGCAAAGGCAGGATATTTCATAATGCCCATCAATCTAACAAATCAGGATAAGGATTCTATATACGGTTATGAAAATAAACGAACTGCTGGATAAAATCACACAAGAGCGGATATGGCATAAAGAACCAGTTTTTTGTTTTACATCCGATATCGACTGGGCCTCGGAGACAGTCCTGGAGATATTTTTAAATGAGCTGTGCAAACATGATTTGAAGCTTACAACCTTCGTAACCCATGAAAGCCGCATAATTAGCGAATATTATGAAGATGGACTTATCGAAAGAGGCATTCATCCGAATTTTTTGAACAACAGTTCGCATGGGGATGGATTTCGCTCCATCATCGAAACTTGCATCAAATTTGCACCTGAAGCAATTGGGTTTCGAAGCCACCGTCTCTTCGATGTCACAGATATTACGCATCTACTCCATGACGGATTTGGCTTCAAGTATGTTTCTAACTTGGGAACGATCATGCAGCCCGGTATTTTTCCTATATTACATGAATCGGGCCTGGTACATTTCCCTATTTTCTTCGAGGATGGTACTCATCTTTTCAACAAATTGGGTTTCGAACTATCGTCATACCTGGATCGATTTCTATCACCGGGCATCAAAATAATCTGTGTCCATCCGATGAATTATGTGATCAACACCCCTGAAATAAAATATATGAGGAATATAAAGGATTCTTTGTCAAGGGAAGCATATAATCAAATGTCACTGGAACAGATCGATGAATTGAGCCACAAAGGAGTTGGGATCAGGAATCTGGTAGAGGAAATAATCGTGCTTGCCAAACAACATAGAATAATGAGCCTGAATGAAATGTATCAATTAACCATTTCATAGTTTGCGGAGAACACATATGAGATATTTGGAGTCTGAAAGACTGTTGATCAAACCGATCGAAGAGGAAGATATCTACCAGTTGCTCGAATTCAGGTGGGATAAAGATATTATGAAGTATCTCGTACACGAGCCGATATCGAAACAAAAGCAACTGGCATGGTTCAAGGGTTTATCCGAGAAAGACCTGGCCTTATCTATCTTTCTCAAGGATAAAGACAAAGAGAAAAATCAGTTGATCGGTACCATTGGCCTGTATAACATTAACCGGATTCACCTATTGGCAACGTGGAGAATCAGATTATCCCCTGTGGTACAAGGAAAAGGGATTGGATATGAAGCAAGTTACATGGTCTTGGAATATGCCTTCAATACGCTCAATTTACACAAGCTCCAATCCACATCCTTTGCCGATAATACAGCCATTATCAAGCTCTTACATAAATTAGGGTGCAAGGAAGAAGGATTACTGCGGAGCCACTATTATAAAGATGGCAAGTATCGCGATGTTGTTGTTTTTGGTTTGCTCAAATCTGATTTTCTACACATAGAGAAGGAAAATCTGGAAAGTTCGGAAGCAAAAGCGAAAAAGTAAGAAATAATTGGAGGGAGGGGTATGATGTCGGCGAATGACAGGTACATCCTGGCCATAGATTTGGGTACGTCAGGTCCAAAAGTCGCGTTGGTTTCTACACAGGGGGAATTGATCGGCAGTGAGTTCGAGGAAACAAAGCTACTGCTGTTGCCTGAAGGCGGCGCCGAGCAAACGCCCACCGAATGGTGGCAGGCAATCACAATAGCGGTCAAGCGTTTGCTGGGTAGGGGATTGGTTTCGAACGATGGAATCGTTGCCATTGCCACGACCGGCCAATGGTCCGGGACCGTGCCGGTGGATCAAGATGGAACTGCGTTGACCAATGCCATCATCTGGATGGATGCGCGTGGCGCTCCATATATAAAGCAGCTTGTAAAGGGGGCAATAAACTTGGAAGGTTACGCAATCGATAAATTGTTCAAATGGGTACAGGTGACCGGCGGTGTTCCGGGGCAGGCGGGCAAAGATCCAATCGCACATATTCTTTATCTAAAGCATGCAAACCCTGATATATACCAACGCACATACAAATTTCTCGAACCGGTGGACTATATCGGACTGCGCCTGACCGGTCAAATGGCCGCCTCCTTCAACTCAATCGTGTTGTACTGGTTGACCGATAATCGCAATATCAACGCTATCCCCTATAACGACCAGCTGGTCGAGATCTCCACTAGTGACCGTGCGAAGCTGCCCGTCCTCAGGCCTGCCAATGCGATCTTGGGGCCTTTGTCACGGGATATTGCCCAGGAGTGGGGGTTAAGGGAAGACGTCCAGGTGGTGATGGGCTCCCCGGATGTCCACTCCGCAGCTGTCGGGTCCGGGGCGGTGCGGGATTACGAGACCCATTTGTACATCGGGACTTCGTCCTGGCTTACCTGCCACGTCCCGTTCAAAAAGACCGACCTGTTCCATAACCTGGCCGCGTTGCCTTCGGCCATCCCCGGCCGTTACCTGCTGACCGATGAACAGGAGACTGCCGGCGCCTGCCTGCAATTCCTGCGCGATAACCTGTTCTTCCATCAGGACGAACTTGCAAGCGGGGAAAAGCCAGACAATACTTACCAGTTGTTCGACCAGATCGCCGCACGCACGCCTCCCGGCAGCGAAGGATTGATCTTCACTCCCTGGCTCTACGGTGAGCGAGCGCCTGTGGACGATCATCTGGTGCGTGGCGGATTCTTCAATCTGGCATTGAACACAACCCGCGAACATATGGTACGCGCAGTGTTCGAGGGTGTAGCCTACAATTCACGCTGGTTGCTCAAATACGTGGAAGGTTTTAACAAACGCCCCGTGGAAGCGATCAATTTCGTCGGAGGAGGGGCAAAGTCGAATATTTGGAGCCAGATCCATGCCGATATCCTTAATCGGCCCATCCGTCAAATGAAAGACCCGATCGAAGTCAATGTGCGTGGCGCAGCCTTGCTGGCGTCCGTTGCGTTGGGTTATCTGCGCTACGATGAAATTGCATCCCATGTGCAGGTCGCTCATACCTATACCCCTAACCCAGAACATCGCCAACAGTATGACGAACTCTTCGAGGAGTTCATTGCGATCTACGAAAATAACAAGAAAACTTATGCAAGAATCAATCGTGCCCGCTAGCGGAGAGCAACCATGAACTGGGAAGAATTTCTTTTGAAGAATCTCGGACGACTGCACCCACGTCTCGTCACCTGGATCGAGAAACGTTTGCGAAAGATCCCATTTGTCAGCAGAATGTTCGAAAAAGAATACGATGAAATCATGACTGACCTGGAAAGTTCGGTCAAACCGTATAAAAACGGATTCGCGTCCTTTACAAAGATTCCTGCCACCGGACGTGGACGGGAGGAGATCCTGCGCGAGATGGAAGCCTTATACGCGCATGAGCAAAGCCTCTGGAAGGATGGTTTCGTCTCTGGCGCTGTCTACCACGGCGATCCGGAGCATATCGCTTTCCTGAACAAGGTGTACGCCATCAATTCGCAAAGCAATCCCCTGCATGCAGATGTCTGGCCCAGCGCCACCAAATTCGAAGCCGAGATCGTGGCAATGACCGCGGATATGCTGGGCGGCGAAGGTCAGGGCATTTGTGGCACTGTCTCCTCGGGCGGGACGGAAAGCATCCTGCTGGCGATGAAGGCCTATCGCGATCAAGCACGCCAGGAAAGAGGCATCATGCGACCTGAAATGGTGGTCCCGGTCACGGCGCATGCCGCCTTCGAGAAAGCCAGCCAGTATTTCAACATCAAGATGGTGCGCATTCCCGTGGATGAAACCTACCGCGCGGATGTGGACGCTGCCAGGAAAGCCATTACGCGCAACACAGTAGTCCTGGTTGGCTCAGCGCCCACCTTCCCGCATGGCATGGTCGATCCAATCGAGGAGTTATCCGAGCTGGCGCGTGCACGCGGCATCGGCTTCCACACAGACGCCTGCCTGGGAGGCTTTGTGCTGCCGTGGGCTGAAAAACTTGGCTATCCTGTGCCACCCTTCGACTTCCGCCTGCCGGGCGTCACGTCCATGTCCGCGGATACGCACAAATACGGTTATGCCTCCAAGGGCACCTCTGTGGTCTTGTATCGCGGGCAGGCCCTACGCCATTACCAGTACTACACCACCACCGAATGGCCGGGTGGACTTTACTTCTCACCCACGTTTGCAGGCAGCCGCTCCGGCGCGTTGAGTGCTGCCTGCTGGGCTGCGATGACCTCCATCGGCGCAGATGGCTACATAGCAGCCACCCAGAATATCCTCGAAACCGCCGACATGATCAAGCAAGGCATTCAGAAAATCCCCGAATTACGTATTCTTGGCGATCCTTTATTTGTCATTGCTTTTGCGTCCGACGCGCTCGATATCTACAAAGTCCTGGATGCTATGACCCATAGAGGCTGGAGCCTGAACGGATTGCACAAACCCGCCTGCGTGCATCTGTGCGTGACCCTGCGGCAAGCACAACCCGGAGTGGCAGATCGCTTCTTGCAGGACCTGGAGGCTGCGGTCGCGCACGTCAAGGCCAACCCTGGTGAAAAAGGGACGATGGCTCCCGTCTACGGGATGGCAGCCACCATGCCCATGCGCGGTGTGGTCAGCGACATGCTCAAGAGATACTTGGATTTGATATACAAACCGTGATGTTGATTGGTTCTTGTCTATCTACAAGTTTTGCTTATAATAATATCAGGAGTGTGTTACTCCTAATTACACCCCCGCTCCTCGCGACAAATCATGTAGTTTTCGCTGCGTTTCAAAATTTGTTAGCGAGAAATTTGTGTCACCCACAGAAAGATGAGGAAAAATGCCAGTATTAGAAGAAAGAGAAGCGCTATATCCGATCCGCATGCTAGATGTTTACGCCGGCAATGTCTGGAGCCCGGCCGAGGAAAAGGCCAAAGGCACGAGAGGCGTCATTTGCAAGGCTGGCCAGGGTGGTTTTTATTCACTCCCCAATACCTTCATTTCAGATTGTGAAAACAATGGCCTGGCCTGGGGTCTCTACTGGCTAATCGATAGCCGCTACGATAGCAGCTATCACATGCGGGCAATCAAGCAATCTTTTCCTGCCATGAACTTTGGCCCGCTGGGCTGGTGGTGGGATTGTGAAAAACCAAAAATCGGGATGCCGGATCGGCTGTACTGGAAAACCCCGTATGCTGGGAACGGATTGATCGAATCCGTGATCGACAAATTTGTCGGTTGGTCTGGAAAGACGGGTGGGATCTATACCAGTCCGGGTTTTGCAAGGTTGTTGAGTTGGAACTCGATCCTGTTCAAAGCAAAGAATTTTGCCAAAAAACTGGCGGAAATGCCTCTATGGGTTGCGCAATACAACGACTTCATTATGAAACCAGATCTCTTCGGTTTATGGACAGATTGGGTATGGTGGCAATACAGGGAAGGTCCTGATTATAACTATTTCAACGGTGACGAAGCAAAATACAAGGCAATGATCGATGGGTATGTCGTCAACCCGCCCCCCCCTGTGAAAGACAAATACACAGGCACGGTCGTATCGAACCGGGGAGTCAATGTAAGGTCCGGAGCGGGAACCTCGTTCGGTAAAATCACTTCGCTGCCTAAATATACCGAGGTCATCGGAACCGAGTTGAAGACAGTCTCTACCAATGAGGAATGGCTGAAGATCAACTACCCGGCTGATGGATGGGTTGCGACAAAATACGACGGCGAGGTGCTGGTCCTGGTAGAAACCGTGCAATGAAGAAATAGAAACGAGAGACCTACGATGGGCGTTGAAGAACTGCTCAAATTCAACCCTGCTGAAGAGCATTACGCCCTGTCTCACGCGTACGTACCAGAACAGATACCTGCCCTGATGACGGCGATTTCGCATGCCACGCCGTTCCTGATCGAAGGCTATCTTGGTTTCGCAAAAGACAACTGGTTGATTTTTGTTGGCTACCCGCTCGCAGCGCGTTTCGATGAGACGCATTGCGAGCGGATCATTGTGCACATTCTGGAACTGCATCACCCCGATTATCTATGGTTCATTGGGCCTAGAATTCCATCTTTGCTGTTAAAATCCTGTCACAACCGTCAAAGCGACCAATACCTGCGTCTCGAACTCTCTCAGTGGAAGATCAAGCCATCTTTGAGACGCGAGGTGAATCAAGCGGACAAAAGTCTGATCGTCGAGTACGCACATATATTTTCGGATGAACACCAGTCACTCGTTGACGAACTGATGCAACGCGAGAAGCTCCCGCCGTTGGTCGCGGAATTGTACCGCGCTATGCCCGATTACATAGACCGGTGCAATACTGCGCTCGTTCTGAACGCGCGCGATAGACACGGAAAGCTGGCAGCCTTCTTCGTTATCGAATGCGCGGCTGAAGGATTCGATACATACGTGCTGGGTTGTCACTCAAAAGCAAATTATGTGCCACATGCCTCGGATTTCCTTTTTGCCGAAATGATTGCAAATGCCCAGAAGCGCGGTAAGACCAGTATCAACCTGGGATTGGGCGTCAACGCAGGCATACGCCGTTTCAAAATGAAATGGGGCGGCACGCCATATTTAAAATACGAATTTTGCGAATGTTACTACGGGCCACCTCAGCCCCTGTTGATCCTGGAAGCATTATTGGAAGAGAAATTCTGAACTATATTTCTATTCATGTTCACAGCGGCTGCATAAAAGCTGATATGGGATTGCTGCATAACGATGAAATTCCATTTTTGGACTAATTCAAAACCCCTGCGCATGATCTGGCATGTCGAGAAAAACGGACGTGTCTCCTATATCATCGGTACCGCGCACTTCTTTCCTTACAGCTTTCGTCGCATATTCACACGACTGGTCCGAGATGTCGCGGTTGTGCTATTCGAAGGTCCTCTTGACGGGGCAAGTTCCGAACGGATTGCCGAATATGGCAGGCAAGGGAATGATGTTCCGACCTTTGTCGACGACCTTTCGCCAGAAACGATCCAGGAGATCGATCGCATCCTGCGGGATCGCCTCGACGGACAATCCGGCGATGCCTGGCTCTTATCGTTGGTCGAACGCAAACCGGTTTATTTTGAAACATTCACCCGGGGTGTACGACCCTGGGCAGCGTTCTTCTCGATCTGGCAGACATACCTGGGCTGGGAACACTTTATGGACCTGGAGGGGTACCAGATTGCCCGCAAACTCGGTAAGCAAATTCACTTTCTCGAAACACTCGAGGAACAACTCACCGTGCTCGATAACATCCCATTGGAGCGCATCACACGGCAACTGAACGATGTAAAGAATTGGAAGAACTACAAAACCGAGTACGTCAAAACATTTCTCGAGGGCAATTTGGGAAAAATGATAGAGATCTCCGCGCGTTTTGCTACACGAGGGCCTATCATTGTGGGTGCGCGCGACCAGATTTTCTTCGAGCGGATGAAACCGATTATCGAACGGGAAGATGCGCTTGCCTTCCTCGGTTTTCCGCACATTCCCGGTGTAACCAAACTGCTCCGGGATGATGGATACACTATCACACAGGTCTGTGCATGATCACGCCCGCCGAACAAGCATATATCGTTGACAATGCTTACATACCGGAACATCTACCACATTACGTCACCGCAATCTCACGCACGGAACCATCCCTGGTCGGCGACTATGTTGTGCATACCAATGGAGTGCAACTGATCTTCGTCGGCTACCCGCTAAGCGTAAAATACGATGAAACACAGATGTTGGAATCTCTTGATGAAGCGGAAGCCCGTTTCAGACCAAGCCTTATTTCCATCCTTGCCCCTACATTTTCAACTACACGCAAGACATTTGTGTCTTCTCCACCCGACTCTTATTATCGGCTTGACATATCGCAAATCGAAATCCCACAAAAGACGCGCAACATGCTAACGCGTGCGCAGCGGGAAGTCTCCGTTCGTATCGGTCACTTTGGTCGCGAACACAAGAAATTGATCGATGCGTTTTTACAGGAAAAACACCTGGATGAAGCTGCCAGATATATCTTCCAGCGCGTGCCGGAATATGTCAAATGTGATACAGCGTTAGTCTTTGAAGCGCGTAATGTGCGCGGCGACCTGGTTGCGTTCGATGTTGCTGAACTGGCCGCACGTCAGTATGCATTCTATATGTTCAACTTTCGCTCGCGCAAACACAAGATTCCCGGCACTTCAGACCTTTTACTCGCACACATCATCGAACAGGGAAGAGCGGCAGGGAAACGTTTCATCAATTTGGGCCTGGGGATCAATCCAGGCGTTGCTTTCTTCAAGAAAAAGTGGGGTGCAAAACCGTTTCTGGAGCATGTCACTGGTGTACAGGATTACAGAACCCAGTCACCATGGAGTGACGTGTTTGATCAACTCTCTCGATTGTAGGCCATTTTTGAACAACGGCCGCGGTATGGAATATTTTTCCAAGTCAATGAAAAGGCTTCCTCTTACAATCCGCTGCTCAGCGTAGGTACAAATAATTGAGTTCTCGCAAGCGTGCTTGCAACGCCTGACTCAAGTCTGTTTCCAAGAGCCGCCAACTCCAGTTCCCACCCAAACTGCTGGGAAAATTCATGCGGGCTTGAGTCCCCAGCCCGAGCAAATCCTGCATCGGCGCGATCGCATAGACAGCCACCGAAGCCCAGGCGGCGCGAATCAATTCCCGGGCAAATCTTTCCGCAAGATCCGACCTCTCGCAAAGGTCACCAAATAGATAGCGGCGCGCAAAATCGCGTTCGCTTTCGGGCGCAGTTTCATACCAGCCGCGCGCGGTATCGTTGTCATGCGTGCCGGAATACACCACACAATTGGCAGGATAGTTATGCGGTAAAAAGGCATTGCCCGGCCCGGAAAAGGCAAACTGTAAGATTTTCATGCCAGGCAGATCGAACCGGTCACGCAATTCGATCACATCTGGTGTGATTTCACCCAGGTCCTCTGCAATGATCGGCAAACCCGTGCTGGATTGCCTCGAAGGGTCATCCAGGGCAGATTTGATTGCCTCGAGAAAATCCTCCCCCGGTCCGGGCACCCAGCGCCCGGTCTCGGCGGTGGGGCTGTTGGCCGGGATTTCCCAATACCCTGCAAACCCACGGAAATGATCCAACCGTACGATGTCCACCTGCTTGAGCGTGGCGCGGAAGCGCGCGATCCACCAGTCATACCCCCTATCCTTGAGCACTTCCCAACGATACAACGGGTTGCCCCACAACTGCCCGGTGGGCGAAAAATAATCCGGCGGCACACCGGCAACAACGGTTGGCTGTCGATTTCGATCCAGGTGGAACAATTCTGGATTCGCCCACACATCCGCGCTATCATATGCGACGAAGATGGGGAGATCGCCAATGATCCGGATGCCGCGTCCATGGGCGTATGCGTGCAAAGCGGCCCATTGACGGAAAAAAACGAACTGGTAGAACGTGAAGCGTTCGACCGCATCGGCATGACGTCGGCCTGCTTCTGCCAAAGAATCCGGGTCTCGTTTCCGGAGGGATTCCGGCCAGTCCCCCCAGGCGCCGCCACCATTGGCTTCTTTGAGGGCCATAAACAGGGCATAGTCTGCCAACCAAGACACGTTCTCGGCGCAGAAGCGCTCGTAGCTTGCCCTGATTGAGGTCGAAGGGTCCTGAGGAACAGGCCGGGGGGCGGCTCTGAAGCGGATGAAAGCCCGTTCGAGCAGGTTCAACTTCCACGGAATGATACGCCCGTAGTCTACACTGTCGTCCGGAAATCCAGGAGTTTCGACCAGGTCATCTGGATGCAGCAAGTCGTCACGCAGAAGGTAATCCGGGCTGATCAGGTAGGGATTGCCTGCAAACGCAGAAAAACATTGATAAGGTGAATCGCCGTAGCCGGTCGGCCCAAGCGGTAAAATCTGCCAGAGTTTGCAGCCCGAATCCGCCAGCCAGTCGACAAACCGATAAGCAGACGGGCCAAGGTCGCCTATGCCATATGGGCCAGGCAAGCTGGTAGGGTGCAATAATACCCCGGATGCACGTTCAAATTTCATAAGGCTTACGTTTAGTGATGACAGACTGACCCGCCCTTACATACGAGTTTTCAAAATCGGCAGGGACAACATCGGTGTTGATCTCTGCCCCGGGCTCGACCACAAGGCCTTCGGGCAGGATTGAGTTTTTCCCCACCATCGCCAGGAGAATCTCCGGTTGGCCGATCCCGCCGCCCACACGTACGTTTCGCCCCACATGAACGTGCTTATCGAGGATGGCGCGTTCGATCACTGCACCGTCTTCCACAATGCAATCCGTGAGCAAAATGGATTCACGAACCACCGCCCCTGAGCGCACGATCACACCGGGCGAAAGCACACTGCTCTCCACCCGCGCCCCGACCTCTACGAAACAGCCATCGGTAATCATACTGGCATAAACATGGGCCTCATCTGGAAAGCGCACTGGTGGGCGTTCTTCCGTGCGGGTATGGATGATCCAACGTCGATCGTACAACTTGAGTGGTGGGTTGGGAGAGAGCAGATCCATGTGCGCTTGCCAGTAGGAATTGACCGTTCCCACATCCATCCAATAACCTGTGTACGGGAAAGCGTACACACGCATGTCCATTTTTATCAGCTTGGGAAGAATATCCTTTCCAAAATCATGAGATGATTTCTTGTTCGCGTGGTCATCCCAAAGAACCCGGTCGAGTATCGCGAGATTGAATAAATAGACACCCATGTTTGCCAGAGTCGACCTGGGCCTGGCCGGCTTTTCGACAAAGGTTTTGATGCGATATTCATCATCGATCGTTAGAACACCGAAGCGCGAGGCTTCCCCCTTTGGCACGCGAATCGCCCCAATCGTTACATCGGCCTCATGATCGCGGTGGAATGAGATCATGGCATCGTAATCCATCGTGTAGATGTGGTCGCCGGAGAGCAGCAGAACCAGGTCAGGGGAACCCTGTTTGATGAAGGTGAAATTCTGCTGGACGGCATCTGCCGTGCCGAGATACCAGTCGGAACCATAGCGCGCCTTGAAAGGCGTCAGGATCTTGATGCCGCCAGTGAAATCCCGGTTCAAATCCCAGGGCGCACCGGCGCCGATATGCTCGATCAACGATTGCGGGCGATATTGCGCCAACACCATGACATCAAAGATGCCGGAGTTGACACAGTTGGACAGTGCAAAATCGATAATACGATATTTACCAGCAAAGGGCACCGCAGGTTTGGTGCGCTTGGCGGTCAGCACACCCAGGCGGGACCCTTCTCCCCCGGCGAGAACGACGGCGCGTGTTTTCATGGCAACCTCTATCGAGAAGTAAGTAAGCGTTGATAAAGTTCAAGGTATTTGAGGGCTGAATTGGTCCACGAGAAATCCTGGCGCATGCCATTTTTTTGGATCTTCTGCCAGGCTTCTTTATCCCGGTAGGTATCGATTGCGCGCCGGATCGCGGCAATAAAGTCCTTTACTTTAGGCTTGATGAATACGAAACCGGTTTCGCCATCGGTGACCGTATCGTGTAGACCGCCAACCGCACGGACCACCGGGACACACCCATAGCGCATCGCAATCATCTGGGAAAGCCCGCATGGTTCGTAGCGGGACGGCATCAGGAAAATATCGGTGCCAGCATAGATCAAGCGCGCCAGTTTGGCGTCATATCTGGCTTCGACATGTACACGCGCGGGGAAATCCTCGGCCAATTTGCGAGCGGCCTCTTCCAGCTTGGGGTCGCCTGTCCCCAGGATGACCACCTGCCAGGGAACGTCTCCCAGTTTACGGAGGCCATCCAGCACCAGATCGATCCCTTTTTGCGGGTCCATACGTGAGACTACACCGAATAGCGGCACATCCAAATCAGGTTGCAGGCCAACCTGTTTGGCAAGGGCAATTTTATTTGCTTTCCGCTCGTCGAGAGATTCGATTGTGAATTTCGCTACAATATCCTCGTCATTGGCCGGATCAAAACTGGTTACATCCAAGCCATTTAATATTCCTGTCAGATTTTCACGGCGGGATTTGAGGAACTCATCCAGACCCGCGCCGTATTCGGGCGAGAGCATCTCGTCCGCGTATGTTGGGGAGACCGCCACGATCTTATCGGCTGCCCACAGACCCAGGGGTAGTGGTTTAAGGCGCGCCCAGTCCGGCAGGTCGGTTTGTGCCAGAGGGACATCATACTCCTCAAGCAGATGATGCACATCCGGTCCTAGAAAGGGAAGGTTATGCACGGTGATGACAGACGCTGGCCGCGACTGCCCCTCCTGCCACTGGCGTACTAATAGGCCGTAAGCGGTCAACGCGGTGTGCCAATCATTGGAATGGACGACATCCGGATGCCAATCCAACTGTTTGAACATTTCCAGAGCAGCCAGGGAAAAGAAAGTGTATTTCGCCCCATCGACTTCCGGATTGGAGGAATAAACGGAACCACTGTTCTCGATCGGCCGGCCTCCGATAAAATAAACCGGCATGCCCTCGAGCACGGTCTCGAATGCCTCGACCAGAATCTCATCCCCATCCCGTTTAAGGGCAAAAGGAGCAACCGGACGAAGGGAGGCGGTCTTCGAGCGAACAACCGTATGGAATGGCAACACCAGGCGGACATCCACACTGGTTTCACCGGTTATCTCGGGCGACAACATTCTCAACGCGCGGGGCAAGGACCCGGCTACATCCCCCAACCCGCCGACCTTGACGAACGGATCGGCTTCGGCGGCAAGAAACAGGACTTTGATTGTTTTGGGCATCGCCTCTATTTTACAACGAAACCCACATTCTTAAGCAAAACTCCCCTGTCTACCAGGGGAGTTCGTAGAAGTTTATGCTCGTTCAACCGGGACCTGGATTTCGGTCACCGTTCCCGGGTCGGTCTGGCTGCCCTGCTTGGCTGTTTTCAGATATACCTCCCGCACTGGCCCGGCAATGTGATAACCATTCTCGTCTACCCAGCGCATGATGGCATCGTAGGCTTCGTTGAGGGTAACAAACGGCCCGGCATGGATCGTGCAAGCCATCGTCTCGACCAATGGCAGCTCCTGCACAACGATGCGTTTGCTCGGCGGAACATCCTCGGCGATCGGTTCACACACCTCGATATCCCAGTCCCTTTCTTTGTACTCGTCATCATGATACAGGGATAGACAGGGGCCCATCCCACGCACGCGATGCATCGCCAGGTACCCTTCCAACTCCCGCCACAGAGTGCCCTGGTCAGGCGGGGTAGGGACGACACCGCGTACCGAAGCCACTTTGAGGGGTTCAATTTTTTTGATGACAACATCATATTTGGACATGACTTCCTCCTGTTCGATTTGTTTCAGCCGCGCTTCGATACGCAACAAGCGTTCCGCCTCCTCTCGGACCTTTTGCCTGCTCTCTGCTTCCCGCAGTTTGAGCATCCCTCGCATCTGCTCCAGGGATAGATCACTTTCGAGCATCTTTCGGATTTCTTCGAGCGCAAAGCCCAGGTCCTTGAGAGCCAGGATACGGTTCAGGCGCGCCAGTTGGCCATACTCATAATACCGGTAACCGGTGAAACGATCCACTTCGACCGGTTTGAGCAGGTCCATCTCATCGTAGAAGCGCAAGGTTTTGATCGAAATGCGGCTAAGTTTTGAGAAGTCTCCGATCCGGATCATCTGGAAGCCTCCATCATGCCCATGTTATACAACCTCCAGCAGGAGGAGAGTCAAGCCCATTTCAACGGCGAAAATCAAAATCAGAAACGTTCACATCGATCGGTCTTTTCCCACCATGGATATCCCCTAAATACAAACCACCAGCCTGCAAGGCCAGGAAATGCTCTGCATCGACCCACCTGATGATTTGATAGCGATCCAAACGTATCTCGACCGGTAACCCAGCGACATCACCCATGAAAACTCGCGTGAAGTCTTCCAGGGTGTATACAAAGTGTTTCGAATCCGGCAGCCAGCCAACAGCACGGACCTTCCCGGCTGGTTCACCGTAAGGTCTGGTCGCGCCGCTGCTGTCCATCAGGTAGAGCGACTTCTTCCCTTCGCTCAACTCTGCCGCATAGATGACATAGCCGCCATCTGGCGAGAGGAATGGTTGGCTTTCAGCAAGCGAGGTTATCGCAAATTTCGACAGGCTCGCCACCGTGCCGCTGGGAAATACGAACAATAATTCGGCCTGCCCAATATCAGTCTGGGGTGGGACGACTGTTTTGAATCCCGACGCATCCGGCGCCCAGACAACCTCAGGAAAATATCCCTCAGGCAAGGCAGGATAGGCAACCACAGTGATCGAACTGGCGGATTGCAAGTCGACTACGTCTATGTGATCTTTCGTGGAAACCGCCAGCAAGGAGCCATTCGGCGCAAACCAGAGCGCGCCGCCTTCGTTTGCTTGCGCGATCCACAGACGGGCATCTGTACCATCCATGCGCACCGTCCAGACTTCGCGCCCGCGCATCAGGGCCAGCAGTTGTCCGTCAGGCGAGAGACGGGCGGTTGACATATCCCCGGTGTCTGTCAACAAAACGTTGCCACCCGTCTCCGTCCAGGACCAGAGATTGCCCTCGCGTAGATAAACAACTCGCAAGCCTGCAGGGACAGCGACCGTCTGCTGCACCCCAGCACCCGGATCATTTGTGGGGCTTCCTGAAACCGAGGGCGTTTGCCCGGCTGTCTGGCTTGGTTGGGAAACGGAAGCAGGTTCTGGCGTAGAGAGAGGCGGTTCCGATGCCGAAGTTGCCGCACAGGCATAGACCGCACTGATGATAATTATTGTCAGCAGGGAAACCGAAATGATTTTTGACATCTGTGTACCAGGGTGCGAGCGCGCATCCGAGCGCTCGCACCCTAAATTCAGCGTTCTCCCCATTAAAAACAGCAGAGTCCTGATATAAAAATCAATGGCTCAACACCAAAACCGCCTGGCGCGAGCAGGTAATTTGAGTCTTGTCACCAATCTTGGGAAGCTCGAGAAACGGATTGTTGAAGGTATCCATATAGAATTTGGTGCTTCCTACGATGACCTGAACCCGAACAATGGAACCAAGGAAGGTAATGTTCTCGATCACTGTGTCGATTACATTTGCCTTCTTTCCCTCGGAAGCAAAGCTGAAGCGTTCGGGACGGATGGCAATCGTGACTTTATCCCCACTCTTCCTCCCCTCCAGTCCTTCCGCTGCCTGAAGCTGAATCCCATCGACGCGCAGCGTGTTGGCCTTGGGATCGATCACTTCCGCCACCACAGCGTTCAAGGTGCCAACGAAATTGGCAACGAACGTTGTCTGAGGAAAGTTATATATCTCGAAAGGTGTACCCACTTGCTCCATCCGACCGGCGTTCATGACCACCACGCGGTCCGACAAGGACAAGGCTTCTTCCTGATCGTGGGTAACATAAATGGCTGTGATCCCAAGTTTCTGCTGGATGGAGCGAATTTCCGAGCGCAAGGCAACGCGGATCTTGGCGTCCAGGGCAGAAAGCGGCTCATCCAACAAGAGGACTTCGGGCCGCAACGCCAGAGCACGCGCCAATGCCACACGCTGTTGTTGACCACCGGAGAGCTGGAACGGATAACGATCTCCATACTCGGGCATGTTGATCAATTCCAGCATTTCCTTGACACGCTGCTTGATCTCATCCGGCGGCTTCTTCATTACCTTCAGCCCAAAACCGATATTCCCTCCCACGGTCATATTCGGGAAGAGCGCATAGGACTGAAACACCATCCCTACATCGCGCTGATTGGGTGGCGTGTTTGTAACATCATTCCCATTGATTACAATACGACCGTTGGTAGGCGTTTCGAAACCAGCCACCATGCGCAAGGTGGTTGTTTTCCCACATCCGCTTGGCCCAAGAAAGGAAACCAATTCACCCTTTTCGATATCAAGATTGAAGTCTTTTACAGCTTCTGCAGAACCAAAGACTTTGCTTACATTGTCGATTTGTAGAAATGCCATGATGTCCTCACTTGATTAATGTGCACCAGCGATTTGTTCCTGCCCGCGTCCGCGCCCAATCCATTGCAGCAAGCCAATAGATATCCAAGTCAGCAGGAAACTGACCACGGAGAGCGCTTGAGGGGTGTAGGCACGCATCGAGCCAATTTCCTCCATATAAGGGCCAAATGCAGGCCATGCCAGCAACGAGGCAAAGGTAAATTCACCCATCACGATTGCAAAAGTTAGAAAAACACCACTCAAGATCGCGACGCGCAAGTTGGGAAAGATAACGCGCAAGAGGATGGTACTCCATCCCGCGCCCATGCTCAAGGCAGCTTCCGTTAACGTGCGCACGTCGATAGCGCGCAACCCGGTATCTACGGCACGGAACATGTAAGGTAGTGAAAGAATGATGTAACCCGCGATCAACAAAATCGGACTGCCTATCAATACGATGGGAGGGCTTCCGTATAAACGGATGAGGCCAAAGGTCAACACGACCGCGGGTACGACAAATGGCATCAGGGTGATGAATTCTACGAAGGGCCGGGCGCGAGGCAGTTTCCAGTGCACCCAGTAGGCTGTGGGTACCACCAACAACGTGCTGAAGAAGATGGTCAGGAGCGCCCATAGCACAGAGTAACCAAAATTGAGGAAGAATTTTGGATCGGTGAACGCCACACGATAGGCTTCGAAGGTGTAGCGATCCTTGATCATGCGCAGACTGAACTCGAACGTGGCAATCAGCGGTAAAAAGAAATACACGAATCCGATGAGAAGTATGATCCAGGCCCAAATGTTGATTTTCTTCATCGTACCCACCTCGCCGCGCGCTGTTGCATCCAGGCGTACCCTGCCATGCACAGGCTCATAATGATAATCATTCCCAGCGCCAGGGCGTTGCCCAGACCGGGATTGTAAAGCACGTCACCTTGAATTTGCGCACCAATCAAAATCGTGACCAGGTTGATGAAGCTACCTGAAAAGGCATACGCAGTGGCATACGCGCCAAATGCATTCCCAAAGAGCAAAATCATCGTACCTAAAAGAGACGGTAACAGAATAGGCAAAGCCACAAAACGCCAGTAATGGTACGAATTGCCGCCCAGGTTCTCACAGGCCTCCCGCCATTCGCGCCGCAGTCCATCCAACGCGGGCGCCATAATGAGTACCATCAACGGGAATTGAAAGTACATATACACGATACTCAACCCCCACATGTTATAGATGCTGAACCCCAATTCGCGCGTGCTGATATTGAAGATCGACTCGACCCAGCGGGTGACCAGGCCGGCGTTCCCCATCGTGGCGATAAAGGCGAAGGCCAGTGGCACACCAGCAAAGTTCGACGCCACGCCTGAAAAAGTTGTCATGAACGTTCGAATGCCCCTAGGAAGTCCGCCCAATACCACCGCATACGCCAGGAAAAAACCAAACAGAGCTCCGCCAATGGAAGTGATCAGGCTGATTGCCAAGCTGGTTTTGTATGCGTTGATAATGTCACGCACTGTAAAGAGGGCAATGACATTATCGAACGTTAAGCTGCCATCATTCGCCTGAAAGCTGCGATAAAAAATCGAGAGTGAAGGCAGGAAGAGAAAAACGATCGCAAAAAAGAAGAACGGAGCAATCCCCACCCAATTCCAATCCATCTTTCTGGCAAGTGGATGAGCCGGTTTTTCTGCAGTGGTCACAATCTACTCCTTTGCAAGACCCCAAAGGCCTGTATGGCCTTTGGGGTCTTATTCTAAGTACGAATTGTTTACTCGCCGTAAACCACCTTGCGCCAATTCTCGGTGATGTAGGCCTTCGTTTCAGTCAGTTGTTGAATGGTCGGGAAGAACGCCTTCTCGTAGGCTTCGGCAGGCGGCAGTTTATCCAGCATTTCCTGCGGAACGACGCCGCGCTTGACCATGTCGTTGAAGCGGATCGGGTGAGCGTAGCCCTTGAGATATATGTTCTGGCCCTCATCACTCATGACGAACTCCCACCACAGGCGGGCAGCATACGGATGCGGTGCGTAGGCGCTGATACCGCCAGCATATGGTCCGGCTAGGACGCCACTCTCGGGCACAACGATCTCGAGCTCTGGGTTCCCGGCCAGGGCATCGCGGTTGGCCAGGGCCAGGTAGTCCCATTCCATGACGATGAGGGTTTCGCGCTGGGCGATGCGACCTTGATCAGCGATCACGGGGATGAAGTTACCAGATTCGTTCATCTCCTTCCAGAACTGCAGGCCGGCTTCGGCTGCCTTGGTAATATCGCCACCTGTGCGAGCCAGTCCGGATGCCAGCACGGTTTGGACAGACTGGTTGGATTTGAGCACATCGCCAGCCATAGCCACCTTGCCCTTGTATTCCGGCTTGAGCAGGTCTTCCCAATCCCTCGGCGTATTCACGATATCGGGTTTGACCACCTCGAAGACCAAGACACCATAATACTCAGCCCACCAGTAGCCGTCAGGGTCTTTCATCTCGATGGTATCCCAATCGGCTACTTTGTATTTGGCAAGCAGACCGTCTTTCATGGCGGTTGCCGTGTGAGCTACACCGATGTCGATGACATCCGGTGCCTGCGGACCTTTACTCTCCTTGTTAGCGCGAATGGCTTCCAACTCGTCAGCGGAACCAGCATCGGGATTCAGTTCGTTGATCGTCAGACCATACTTGGATTTGAAGGTCGAAAGCATTTCGCCATAGTTGGCCCAGTCATGCGGCAACGCGATGGTGGTCAATTGACCTTCGGTCTTGGCGGCAGCGACCAGATCATCCAAAGGGATACTCTCTCCGCTGGTCAAATCTGGCAACCCGGCGGCGGGACCCGCAGCTTTCGGTCCGCATGCTGCCAGATAGGCAGACGCTCCGGTCACAGCAGCGCCTAGCTTGAGGAAATCACGGCGGCTAACTTTATTAGATGACATTTTTCTCTCCTTTGTTGTTCGCGCAAGATAAAATATCGAACAGGGTTGTTGCTGTCGAACACGGAATAGTTTCCTGGTTCCACCTCCAATCCTTCTAAGATATTTTCCATTCTCCCCTGAGGCTTTACGGACATGATGAATGACGAAAGAACAGATTTACATAGCTTATGATTATCGTTATTTTAGCATTTAAAAAAGACAAAGTCAATTAATTTCCTTCAGAATCTTGCAGGAATTCC
>DAOTXM010000019.1:0-4292 GCA_034435215.1 Anaerolineales bacterium | reverse complement strand
GTCAATTTCTCCAATTCCTGAGCTGATTGTTTGAACAAGCTGGCAGCCTCGGCCCAGGCAGGTTCGTTATAGTCCCTCGCCAGTTGCTGCAACAGGCCCGCGAAGATATCCCGTCCTCCGCCGTGATTATCTGGCGCATCATAGCCCGTGAGACGGGTAGGGGGGACGGGTGGAAAGCCGGTGAATTCGACCAGATGAAGCAAAGAGATCTCCAGTTGTTTGTCTCCAAGCTCCGCCGGCCACCTTGGCAGCTCGCGGGACAGCTTACGCATGCCCCTGATCCCCAGCATGCTGACTGGCGCTTCGAGCATTTCAGCAGCTCGTTTTAACAACCCTTGGCGGGCAATCGTCTCGATGTCGGCTACACTTTCGTTGAACACGAAGGTGTAGAAGGTGTTCTTCTTGCCCAGGCCGGGGATGTTGACATTCCATGCTGCTTCCAGATCGACATAAGGAACTTCCTGCACCTCAGCCCGGTCACAGTCATGCACAAAAACAACCTCCCGAGCGTCATCGTACCCCACCATCAGCACGTGATGGATAGGTACGTGGATTTTGTGATAGAACTTGTCATAGTAAGGCAGGTGATACATGTCAAGAGCACCCAGGATGGCGGGTACACCCTCATCGATGGATGCCTTGACGTGCTTAAGAGTGTAGGGAAAGCTGCGATTTGCGACCATCTGCCACTGAAATCCGACGATATCGGCCAAAGCTTCATATTGATATTTGGCAATCTGCATCCCCCAGAAAACCATGCGCGAGGTGGGCGCATTCCTGTTCTTGATGTAGACGAATCCCAGCAAGCCACTCAAGTGTAACAGCAACCAATCGGGCAAGCGGACGCCTGTCTTCTGCTCGTATAGATCCTCCAGGCCATTGATCATGCAAGTCACGCCGCAAACCTTATGGGGCAAATTGATTATTTTCATAGCCGATTCTCCCTATTCGTCGTTCGTTGGACATTGCGTTTGAATGTACACCCTCCTGTTACAGGAGAGTCAAGACCCGATCCAGGCTTATTGGCAGGAAGGAGCGCAATGGAATAGTTTTTTCGGATGGCAGCAACGACATATATGGCGCAACGGCAGAATCGCTATCCGCTTTAAAACACCTCAGCTTACAGCACGGATCAGCTCGATCATCAGGAAGAAAGGTTTTGCTGGCGAAGCGATTTGGTTTACGGTACCTGCCAGGTACATCGACCGCGAGGGACAAGCAAACGCAAAAGACCCCGTCGATCCTGAGTGCCCGACGAACTCGGGAAGCGGGCGCAGCGAGAAGAAACGAGGCAACTGGAAGTACATCAGACCGTAGCCGTAGCGCAAAGGGAAAAATATGGAGTTCCAATTCATCATTTGCGCCAAAAGTGCTTTGTCGAAGAGTTGGCCTTCGAAAAAGGCGCGTAGAAAGATCAGGCTTTCGGACACGGTGGATACCAGACCGCCATCGGATACGGTCGACGAGAGATACCTCGGGACGTTTGCTGGTGCGTCTTTCAGGTAGATCGTCGCCGGGGTCTCGCCAGGACGAGGAGCGGTCCAGTCGTACAGGTAGGTATGTTGCAGACCGAGCGGCCGGAAGATCATCTCCTCGAAGTTGTCTGCCATCGACTTTCCAGTGACCGTCTCGATGATTGCCCCCAGCAGGCGATAATTCGCATTCGAGTAATATGCCTTGCCCTGGGTACCGGGGGAGAAATGAGCAGGCAGGACTCGGATGATCTCTATCGCTTCCGCAGTGTCGATCGCGCGGTCGTGCCCGGCCTTCAATTCATCCAGGACGCTCTTCCCGCCCCGCGGTTTGTCGGCTTCGTAATCGGCCAGGCCGGAGCTCTGGCTGATCAGTTCGGAAACCTTGATCTGCTGGCTGTAGTCTGTCCCCTTGTAGATATGGATGGAATCTGTGAGTGAAGCTGGCAGGTACTTCGAGAGCGGCGCATCCAGGTCGACGCGTTTCTGTTCGTACAGCCGCATGATGATCGCGGCGGTGTACATCTTGGTGACGCTTGCGATGAAGTACGGCGTTTCTGGCGTCATGCTCGCCCCCGTCTGTGGGTCAGCGAGGCCGGCGGCTCCGGCGAAGTCGATGCTCCGGTCGTAGGATTGCACGGCCACGACCAGGTTATAGATATTGCCCTTGCCAATCTGCGCGTCGAGCAGGGATTGTAGTTTCTTTGTTTTCTCGTTCATCTTGATCGATAGATCTCCTTCGCATCCCTGGGTAATATGCGGTCGACCGCCGGGTTGGGGAGCATTTCGCACCTTGGAAGTGCAAGACCGTTGCGTTATTTGGATCAGCTTTCACGCCCTGCATCAGGTCGCGGTTCGGGTTTACCGGATAGACAGACTCTGAAAAAACCGTTTGTGATCAGATTTCTGAAAAGGGAGTACCTGACGCGTCCGGGCGTATTGGATGCCCCGATGACAGCGATGGATTTGGGATTGAAGAGCGTATGGAGTTGCCTGGCATCCATGATTAATCAGAGTTCTTAATTGTAATTTGAAAGTTTTCATCGCGAATTCTTTATAGGTATTCTTTGCAAATCCTGGCTTTTTTCACTGTTTTTGACCCCTCCTCTTGACACTTACATTAATCGGTAGGCGCTTTTTCTGGCATAAAAAATAATAATCCAACTCTCTCATTCTACTGCTCAATAATCTCAATAAGATTATGAGGAGAACTGACTACATAATCAGGATTGCCGCGAAATAAATTTTCCAAACTCTGATGCCCCCATGTAACTGCAATGCTAGTAACTGACGCCTCTTTTGCTGCAAGAATATCGCTTAAGGAGTCTCCTACCATAAACACTGATTCTTGCTTTCTATTTTCTAAAAGCCGATTCCGTGCCATTAATATTTTTTGCGCCTTGGAACCAGATGAATCTACCCCATATACTGCATAGATGAGAGTGTCCAAGCCGTGCTTAACGAGAAAAGCATTTACATTTTGCGATGAATTTGTTGTAACAATAGCAATCTTGTGATTGAGGGAAAGGTATCTGACAACACTGCTCAAACCTGTGAAGATAGCGGGTGGGGATTTCTTTTATGCGAAAAAGTTTAAACAAATTTTGACAAATTCATCAACAAGATGTTCAGGAACTTCACATGCCCGCCCATATGACGCAAAAGACATAACTTCAAGCTTGTTTAAGTCATCTTTTGTTACTAAATGTTTTACGCCTAGTTTGTTGCATGCTTCTTGACCAAACTGAAGTAAATCTTCAAGAGTATCTGCGAGTACGCCATCATAATCAAAGATGATCAGTGCCATGAAAAAGTTTTCCGTTCAGCATATTTTGTACTAGAACGCAGTTGCGATTATACCGACAAGTGCCATGACGATTCCAAATCCTTGAAGTTTTGAAATTTTGTCTTTCAGGAAAATAACAGCCAGTGTAATGGTCACGATTGACAAAGCGGATGCAATGGGTGTAATCAATATTGCGTCCCCAATTGTTAATCCATAATTCACGAGTGCTACTGCGCTAACTTCGATAATGCCCATTAATAAAATTACGTATTTTGTTTTTGTCGAACTATTTATCAATCCAACCTCTTGTTTTACAGCAAAAGAGAAGCTTAACAAGAATATAGTAATTCCAAATTTTACAAGGAGAGTTGTTAATAGCCACCCGATTTCTTCAGAAATAATCTCACTGATATTCCAAAAGATGCCAAAGAAGAAAGCGCCCAAGATTGCCTCCTTGACGCCCAGTGAAAGTCGAAATCTTTGATTTGTAATACTACCCCAATCTACCGATGCTAAAGTTGCGCCAGAGATAATCATAAATACACCTATGGTTTGCGTTGTGGTAAGCCGTTGTCCCATAAAAATAAAAGCAAACATCATTGTAAACACAGCCCATAGATTCATGGTTGCGGCAATGATTGATACATTGCCTTTCTCAAAACCTTTGAAGAAAAATAAATAGCCAGCGGAATAGACAATGGATGCAACTGGTGACAAAATGATTGCCAAGATGGGAATGTCAATTTCAGTTTTGAAGGCAAAGGCAAGCAGAAGGATAGATATTAAGCCAGCCAATTGTGACCAAAATAAAGACTTGAAAGAACCAATTTGTTTAGAAAAAACGCCACCCAGGAAGTCATAGATTCCCCATCCAAACATACCGCCTATTCCCAATAATATGCTTAGTAGCCGTGTAAAAATAACTTCCGCACTTTAACAACCGATCTCAGGTGCAAACATAGCTGTACGCGGGTTAATGGTGTAGTTCCATTTGGGACAAGTCGTATGTCGTATCAGATTCAAGTCTTGCATGA
>DAOTXM010000018.1:0-2820 GCA_034435215.1 Anaerolineales bacterium | reverse complement strand
CCAAGATTTGGTACAATCGAATCAGGAGAAATAAACCGTCCTAATCCCGGGTGATACCATCTGGAGCGGTAGTCGAGCAACTTAATGTAACATGCCCGAGACCGGATTGATGGACTACAAAGCCAGGTTCTATTCCCCGCGGCTGGCCAAATTCATCCAACCCGACAGCCTCGTGCCAGGACCGGCGAACCCGCAGAGTTGGAACAGGTATGCCTATGTGGGCAACTCTCCCATCAATTTTAGCGACCCCACCGGACATATGCCTCTTGGTGAATGCGGTTTACACGGCGAAGAATGCGGCGGAGGTAATGGTGGACCGACTATACCGTTAGACCCAACCGGCGGTAACGGTGGAAATAGGGATGAAGACGAAGAAGATGATGATGATGTTGCCTGTCACACGTACCACCCATGTGATGTAGATACCAATCTCTACGAAATAGGCTGGGAGAATTTTGGCCAAGCCTGGTCAATTTACTGGAATCCCAATGCGACAATTCTCCAGCGGGCCGGGGCTGGATACTATTTGGGCGTATGGGGAGGTGCTCACGGCTTAGCATTAATTGGCATTGCTGGCGTTGTATGTGGACTAACTCCGGCTTGTGCAGGAGTTGTTGAAGGCTTCTTGGGAATTGGAGGAGCCGGAGCCGCACAAACTGCTAACATGGCTTGCGGTGTGGATATGTGTGCGGACGAAGCAACTTATATTAGGTATATGGTAGAAGCTGAATTGCGAGCCGTACATAATACAGGTTACTTGCGAGGAAAGACTCCTGGAAATACTTTCTTCACCAAAGATATATTTGAAACAGTTGGAGGTGCTACGTCAAGGCTTTCGCTTAAAAACCCACCGGATGTGGGTGTAGCATTTAGAATAATTAATCAACCAAGAATTTTTGGTCCATCTATTGTAGATTCTTGGGTTAATCCATCTAGGTTAGGATTGGGTACTCAATATTGGACATCAGACCCAGTTCGTGTTACTATCATAAGCACTTGGGATCTACTAAAATGATACAAGCTGACTTGAAAAAAGTAAATTTCCTTCTTGGAATAGATGAAAATTGGGATACACATATTGATGTTGTGGTCAATTTTATAGAGAAAGTTTCAATAAATGATCACACCTACTATTTATTTATTGAAAAAAGTAAAAAGCAATCGTTTTATTTGACGCCTCGATATGTTGGAGAGAACATTGAAGATGTCGGGGTAAAGAAACAAATAGTAGTAAATATATCAAAAAAAATATCAGATGACGAGTTATCAAATACCCAATTGCCCCTCACATATGCTACGGGTTTATTGCAATTACATAGTGGAGAATCGTAGAAAGCCTCCCAGCGATTGATCGCCAGGGTTCTACAGCAAAGCCCTCCTCGCGAGGACTTCTTTTTGGGGCATATGATGTATTCCACAAGCCCGTCCGTAACGCGTCTCACAGTGCGGTTATAGTATTCCCGGCCAGCCGGCCGATATGTTCTTAACAGACTGGTGCCTTACAGTTGTTCTATTAAGGATGGCTCACTCATCTGCATCAGCATGCATCGCAGGGTCAGGTTGTTGTTCCCCCTGTACGATCTTTGTTCAAATTGCGTACCATGTCCACCTGTAGGTTGGCACAGAGTATTGTATAATGCCAGAGAGGTGATTGCATGACGACTATTCAAATCCCGCTTGACGCCGAGTCTGCTCGCATTTACCAACAAGCCTCAGCAGAAGATAAGAAGAAGCTCCAGATTCTCATGGGCCTTTGGTTACGAGAGTTCGATAAGCCCACCAAGTCACTCAAAGAGTTCATGGACGAGATCAGTCAGAAGGCGCGAAGTCGTGGACTGACGCCTGAGATTCTGGAGTCCATCCTAAGTAATAGATAGATATTTTGTCTTCGACACAAATGTGATTGTCAGCGCATTATTGCTTCGCAACTCTACCGCACGGCGAGCATTTGACAAAGCGACTACCGAAGGCAAAATCCTGCTATCTTTCCCTGTCATCAGAGAACTCTACGAGGTGCTGAAACGCCGAGCGTTCGACCGTTATTTGACCGAAGATGAACGTCTACAATTCTTAACTGCATTGGTTTCTGAATCCAAGTTGGTGGATGTTACCGAGAAAGTTATTGCCTGCCGCGATCCAAAAGATGACAAGTTCCTGGAATTAGCAGTCAACGGAGAGGCAACTTGCATAGTGAGTGGGGATAGCGATCTATTAGTGCTCCATCCGTTTCATGGAATTGCAATCCTCTCACCGCGCACCTTTTTAGAAGCGGATTGGGCTCGAACTTAACCTGAAAGTAAGTGCAGCACACAAACCCAGACCTGCTACGATACTTCGACTTCGCTCAGTGCAGGCTTCGGCGGCATTTATGAGACCCATAGCGACGGCACAATCCGTAAGTATTATTTGCTTGCTGGCCAGACCATCGCCCTGCGAACCTGGGACGTGGCACTTGGCGCCTGGAACTTGACCTACTTCCTCACCGACCATACTTCGACAGGCTCAGCACAGGCCTCGGCTCGACCCTGGCCGTATTGGATTCCAGCGGAACCGTCCTCAGCGAAACGCGCTACCTGCCCTTCGGCGCCGTGCGCGATGACGTAGGGATCATCTCCCAAACCGACTTCGGCTACACCTTCCAGCGTGCGGCAAGTTACATTAAGTTGCTCGACTACCGCTCCAGATGGTATCACCCGGGATTAGGACGGTTTATTTCTCCTGATTCGATTGTACCAAATCTTGGCAATCCACAAGCCCTCAATCGTTATAGCTATGTAATAAATCAACCTATTATTTTCAATGACCCGACGGGACATTGGT
>DAOTXM010000017.1:0-3300 GCA_034435215.1 Anaerolineales bacterium | reverse complement strand
GTACACGTCCCTGGCGGAGATGTGGGAGGGCTGGACGAAGAACATTTACCTCGGTTTACGCGATGACTGGGGTTTGCTCTTGCTGGGGGCCTTTGGGGCCTTTCTGGCGTTCACGGCGGCGTTGTTGCTGCCACTGTGGGTAGTGGGTGGCGTTCTTTTAACGGTGGCAGGTTCAGGTCTGGAAGGAAGCACAGTGCTTGTCGAAGCGTTGGCGTTGTGGAGTTATCTGTTCTTCTGGCGGGTCCTTGCTTCGCGTGGCATGGGCATCCCGGCCTGGTACGCGCTGACCACGCCGCTTGGCGCTGGCATCTTCGCGGCCATGATGCTGACGTCTGCCTGGAAGGTCTTATCCGGAATGGGGGTCACCTGGAAGGGGAGAACGTATCCTGCCTCTCCGATGTGACAAAAGTCACAACAAATCAGACTATTTTAGGTACAATTAAAACCAGATTAAAACCATCGATTTTCGTGAAAGGTGCGCGCATGACAAAACCTCCACTCATCATTGCCATCGTCGCTGTAATCATTGCTCTGGGCGTGTTTGCCATTGTGACGGATACCCCCGCGATGATGGGCAGCGCTCCGGAAGCCTGCGCCAACTGCCATGTGATGGATGCTGCTTATGAGAATTGGTATCGCGCCTCACACGGAAATTGGACCGAGTGCGTGGACTGCCACCTGCCACACGAAAATGTCTTTGCCTACTATTTTGCCAAGGGCAAGACCGGCATGCACGATGTGTTCGTGTTCACTACCGGTCAGACGCCTGTTTTGATCCGGGCGAATGAAGATACCAAAAAGTGGGTGCAGGGCAATTGTATCCGTTGTCATACCGATGCTGTGGAAACCATCATGACGGGTGTCCAGCCGTTCGACCGCGATTGCTGGGATTGCCACCGCAATGTGGCGCACGGACCGCGCGGGATTTCCATTACCCCCTATCAAGACTCGACGATCTATAAATAAAAATGTGAGGTGTGGGGTTACCCCACTCCCCCTCCTTTTTGGAAAGATACCTGAACAAAAGCAAGGAGTATGCAAATCATGAAACGTTATACAACGCTTATCCTGGCCGGAATCATTGTAGTGTTGGCAGCTGTGCTGGTTGGCGTGCTGGTATTCATGAAGAACCAGCCGGTACAGGAGCGCGCTTTTCAGCCAGTAGTGGAAATTGCTGCGATGGAACCCGATTCTTCGCACTGGGGTTTGAATTTTCCCAACCAGTATGCGTCATTGCTCAAGACCAAATAGAATGCGATCGATACCACTTACGGTGGGTCAAGCAAGTTTTCACACCTTGAGAACGATCCCCGCCAGGTGATTCTCTTTGCCGGATATAGCTTCAGTAAGGAGTACAACGACGACCGCGGTCACGAGTGGGCCTTGACCGATGTGCGCGAGATCAAGCGGGTGAACGAGACGACCCCCGGAACCTGTTATTCATGCAAGAGCGCGAACAATCCCAAATTGTGGCAGGAAATGGGCATGGCTGCATTCGACAAAACCCCCTTTGCGGAGTTAGGCAAACGCATTGACCAGACCATTGGTTGCGCCAACTGTCATGAAGCCGGCACGATGCGCCTGATCGTGACCAACCCGGCCCTGGAAGAGGCCTTCGAGCGGCAGGGCAAAGACTGGACCAAACTCACACGCCAGGAAATGCGCACGGTTGTGTGCGCCAACTGTCATGTGGAGTATTATTTTGCTGGTGATGACAAGTACCTGACCTTCCCATGGGACGATGGTACCAAGGCGGAAGAAATGTTCGCATATTACGAGGCTTTGGGTTTCAAAGATTGGGATTATCCCGAAACCAACACCCCGATGCTCAAGGCGCAACATCCTGACTATGAGATGTTCACAGCGGGCTCCACGCACTATGAAGCGGGTGTTGCCTGCGCCGACTGTCATATGCCATACGTGCGGGAAGGCGCTGCCAAATACTCCATGCACGATATTCACAGCCCGCTGCTCAATCCCGACCTTGCTTGCGGACAATGTCATACCGATACCGAGTATGTCGTACGCCGTGTAAACGACATTCAAACGAAAGTCTATGAAACCAAGATCGCTACTGAAGATGCGATCGTAGATGCCATTACGGCCATCAAGACTGCCGCGGCCAAATCGAGCAGTGATGCCGGGTTATTGGATGAAGCGCGCACTTTACATCGCCAGGCGCAATTCTATTGGGATTATGTCTCGGCGGAGAACAGCATGGGTTTCCACAACCCCGAATATGTGCTTAGCATTTTGGCTCAGTCCACCAACCTAGCCCGCCAGGCGCAAATGCTGGCTGCCCAGGCTGCCAACGATCCATCTCTGCTGGCGACGGGCATCTACGACCAGATGGATCCCAAACCTGTTCCTGCCCAGTAGCAGCACTTCACTCCGTTCAGAAAATACACAGCCCGCCAATTATCGGTGGGCTGTCCCTTTGTGCGGCATTCGAACGAATCGAAGAATCTTACTGTCGTGCTTGGCGGCTCTTCGGGCAAAGAACCTTCGGGAAAGTGACATGAAAAAATTAATTCAACGGCTGGGCCCACTGCGCCAGCACGTCCGGATCCGAGACGGCGATGCGGCGTTTGTCCATTTGGATCGCGCCGCTGCGTTCCAGTTCCTTGAGCGAGCGCGCCACCACTTCGCGGACCGTTCCCAAGCGGGCAGCAAGTTGTTCCTGGGTCCAGGGTGTGCCGCTTAGTTCATCGGGCGATTGCTCGCTGATCAGGCGTGCCAGCCGGTGCGTGACCTGGTAAAAGGCCATCTCGCTGACCATCCGCACCAACCCACGCAGATTTTTGCCCAGGTTATTGATCACTTTTTGGGCGAATTCCGGATGCTTTTGCAGCAGTTCGCGCAGGACATTCGCCTGGATGACCCATACGCGCGTGGTTTCCAGCGCCTCCACATTGACCGGGTTCGCACCCCCGTCGAAGGTGGGCACCTCGTTGCAGGTCTCGCCTTCCTGCAAGACGCGCACGATGTACTGGCGGCCCTGTGGGGAAAGACGATAGAGTTTTACAAAGCCCTGCTCGATGATGTGCAAGCCGGCGCAAGGATCCCCTTCCCAGAAAAGTGCTTCACCGCGTTCGTACTCGCGCAGTTGCATGTACTCGGCAACCTGCTGGAGCAAACTCTCATCCAACCCCTCGAAGTACTCGTTTTTATGAAGCAGGGCCAGCTTCTGTGCCAGCTCAACGTTGAGGATGCGCATATATCAGGGTTCGAACGTTCCGAGGATGGCTCTGTCAGCACCACGGTCGATTTCCCAGGGGAAGATGATATAGGCGTCGGTGA
>DAOTXM010000016.1:0-31811 GCA_034435215.1 Anaerolineales bacterium | reverse complement strand
CCCCCCCCCCCCCCCCCCCCCCCCCCCCCCCCCCCCCCCCCCCCCCCCCCCCCCCCCCACGCCCCTATATCTTAAAACGCGATCTGTTTGCTTCTTAATTTTCCTCTAACACCGCTAATTCTTCCGCAGTGCGTTCCCGCATGGTAATCGCGCCGACGAAGCATTTCTGCGCGCAGATCGAGCATCCGATACAGCGCGCCGGGTCGGTATACAACTGGCCATGTTCGTCGAGGCTGATCGCCAGATACGGACACCGGGCGCAATTACCGCACATCACGCACAGTTCGTGATCGATGTTGGAGATTTTCTTTATTGGCGAAAGCGCCATGAAGTCCGTGATCGGATGCGGCTGGGCGATCCCTATCAATTCCCGCATCGATTTCAAGCCGTGCTCCTGCATGTAAAAGGCAGTGCCGGACTCCAGGTCATGGATGATCCCGACCCCGTGTTTCATCGCGATCGTGCAGAATTGCACCGTCTTGACGCCCAGTGCCAGGAAATCCATGGCGGCTTTGTAGTGCATCGGTCCGCCGTTGCCTGAGATTTCGATCCCTTCTGGCACCGCCCGTGCCAGGGTTAGATACGAGATGGGCGTGACGCCTTCCCCGCTCATACCGACGATCACCCCCTCATCCCACTTGTGACCATTCGATACCGGTCTGAAAGCCAGGGTAGGGAAGGAATTTGCCAGTGTAATCCCGGCCTTCTTTCCAGGATACTTCTCTAGCACCCGCCGGATCGCACGCAGGATTGGCACAATGGACGTTACGGCTGCGGTCAGCTTGAAGAGCTTCGGGATATCGGGGGAGCTGACCTGCATGATCCAGTCGATGATTTTGGCGGTGAGTTCTGCATTTTGGGAGACGATGTCGCCCTCGGTGCCGTCACCGCCCTGCGGACAGGAAAGCGAATATTCGACACCCATCGCGCCGGCCGCTTCGAGCTTGCGGGTGTTGGACTGCCAGCCCTTCATATCAGTCTCATCATGCCCCGTCACCGGTCCGCCTGTGGAGCCAATCGTCAACCGGTCGGGCCATTCCTTGACGAGCAGCTCGATCTCCCTGCAGACGCGGTCGAGCGGGTGACCGGACACATTGTCGGAGTTGCCGTAGGTATAAGGATCGAAGGTGAACATGTACTCGGACGGGATATGGATCGGGACGTTGTCAAAGGCGGTCTTCATGATGCCGCCGGCCCAGCCCGCCTCATACGCCTTTGTCATTTGCTCCAACCCGTCCGTGACCGGCGAAGCAGAGAGCAAATACGGGGAGCGAATCCTACGTCCGAAAAAATCGGTTTCGAGCGGGACAGGCACCGGGTTGTAACCGGGCAGGGCGTAATAGGATTTGGTCGCTTTTTCGATGACCGGCTTGGGTTGTTTGCTCAGATACGCGTCGATCTCGAGCGCAGCGTTCTTGCCCGACGCCACCGCCTCGACGACTGTCTTCGGCCCGGTCAGCATATCGCCTGCGTAGAAAACGCCCTCGGCCTGTTCGTGCGGCAGGGTCGAGCGCATCCCGATCGAGACAATGACCGCGTTGAGATCTGCGCACAGGCAATCGGTCCCGTCCACATCGCGCACGTTGGAGGGGTGGAATGGCAGGCCATCAGGGAGTTCGACTTTGAGGGTCTTGATTCCCCATAGTCCCTGGCTGTCTTTAAGGAAGCGTGTCACGCGCATACGCCCGTTGACTTCGATGTCGTAATCCAGCAGGTCCTGACGTTCGCGTTTGGTGAGCGGCATCTCGGATAGTTTTTCGAGCATGAACAACCCGACGTGTTTTGCACCGCGCATCTTGGCAGTGATGGCGCAATCCACTGCCGTCGCGCCGCCGCCGACCACAGCCACACGCCCATCGAAGCTGTATTTACCCGGGTTGGAGAGCAGGTCGACCATGCTGATCGCCAGGTCTTCGTTTTCGACGCCGAGTTGGATGGGCTTCCACAAACCAACCGTCACGCAGACTGCATCAAAACCCTGACTCAGCAGGGACTTTGGGTCCTCGACCTTTGCCCCGGTCTTGGCGGTGATCTGGCCGAGCGAGAGCGCAAACGCGATATCGCTCTCTGCCACCTTCTTGTCCAGACGATCATCAGGGATCAGGTTCAACATGCCACCCAGTTTTTCGTGTGCTTCGAAAATGTTCACGGCATAGCCCATCTGTGCCAACGCCGCCGCCGCTCCAAGCCCGGCTGGACCACCGCCAACAATGGCAACTTTCTTTCCATTTGGAACCGGCATCGAAAATTTGGGGATGCCTCCCAATTGCTTGGCCATTTGGACAACGGTAGCCTGGACCTGGGGGATGTTGATCGCCCCATCGAATTTTCTGTGGGTACAGGCTGCCATGCACAACGTATCCGGACAGACCATGCCACAGACACCGCCAAGCGGGTTATTGCGCATGATCTCACCCGCAGAGCGCTTTATATCTGACGGGTTCCCCACGCGCGCCGCCATGATGAAATCGAAGGGTGAGCAATTGACCGGGCAGGCCGCCTGACAGGGTTTTTCTTCACAATATTCGCACCGTAGAAGTTCCGCCTGAAGTCGATGTTTTGTCATCGTGAGCGCATTGACGCTTTCGTTCATCACCATGGAACACCTCTTTTATAGATAAGTTTGCAGTTTGTGAATAACCATACAATCGATTATAGCATCTAACCAAACTAGTAACCCGCATGCCCGGTCCATGACGAAAGTAATCAATAATCAGTAAACTATCAGTACTTCACGAAAGTTGAAAGAATATCCGAAAACAAAGGTATGGAGCGGGCGCGCGCCCGCTCCATACCTTTGTTTTCGGGTTTCTCCCAGCCATTTCGTGATTTACTGATTATGACATGCCTGGAAAAAACTGAGCACATGGATACGGAGTAAACATATGCTCACTCTGTATCCCTGTACTCGGGGCTCCTTCTAATTTTCCTGAGATACCGATCATTGACGAAAGTAAGTTGCAGAAAAAATACTATTTTGATTAAGTTGTCCCTTCTTTGGCAAAAGGTTCTTCGAACTTCAAACCTTCCAGATTGAGCACCATTTCAAGGTCTTCTGGCAGGTCCAGGTCCAGACCCAGAGACGGCAGGTTGACCACTTCCAGTCGCGCGCCGGCCTGATTGGCTCGTTCGCAGTGACGCCGGAAGGAGCTTGGTCCAAAGTCATATTCGATCAAGCCAGCCGGGCAGATCAGCAATGCGTTCGTGCCCTGCTCGTGCCGGTCAGGGGCGATTACCACGACAGGTGGTTTCTTGGCGCGCTCGATCAAAGCCAGAATGTCTTCGCGGGTGATCAAGGGCAGGTCAGCCGGTAGGACGAGCACACCGCGTGTGGCATACAATTGTGCCACCACCGTTGCCCGCTTGAGCGCCGCATTCAGTTTTGGTGAGCCTGCCTCGCGTACCGTCCGCGCTCCGTGCTCGCGCGCAAGCGCAAGCGCAGCCGGGTCACGGCTGACAACCAGGATTTGCTCGATTTCTTTGAGTTCGGACAGGGTCTTGAGGGTATGTTCCAACAACAATTGGTTGAGATGGGTTCGTTCGTCTTCTGATAAAGTTGTAGCCAGGCGCGACTTGCCACGCCGCAATGGTTTCACAGGCACGATTGCCCAGAGTGTCATGTAAGCAGCCTCCGAATAAAGTGTAGCACATCTCCTGCGAGAAGTGCGCGTTTTGTTAAGTGATTCATAAGTGTATCGGTGGTTAGCGTGGGGATTTTCATTTTTTCTGCCAATTCGGCGTCCGCATGGTCCATCACAAAGGCATTGATCAGACCGCGATAATGTTCCGCGACCGCCAATGCCGATGGTGTGATGCCCATTTCTGCATACATTTTTGCCGCCGGACCTTTGACTGTTTTTCCGCCGATAATGGGAGAAACGGCGACAACAGATTGTGGAAGGCGGATGGTAGAGTGCAGCTTGAGAACAGATAGAATGGGGTCGATGCTCACCCAGGGATTCGAAGGACAGATCACAACAGCATCCGCATACTCTATCGCTTCGAGCGCTCCCGGAGCTGCTTCCGCTGTTGCGAGGCCTTCGAAGCGAAAGCCTTTCACCTTCGGTTCGCACCTGCGATGGACGAAATATTCCTGAAAGGCAAGTTCCCCCTCATCTGTCTCGACGATGGTCCGCACAGGCTGATCGGACATTGGCAACACATTCTGTTGGATGCCCCACGCCTGACAGAAATCCCGCGTGATTTGCGAAAGCGGCTGGCCTTCCTTGAGCCTGCGCGTGCGTTCCAGATGCGTGCCCAGGTCCCGGTCGCCCAAGTTGAACCAGCCCGGGCCGCCCAACCTTTTGGCGTTCTCGATAGCCTGCCAGGACTCGTCCATGCGGCCCCAACCTGTTTCCGGGTTGGCCAGTCCCGCCAGCGTATAGCAGACTGTATCCAGGTCGGGGCAAATGTACAGGCCATAATGTTCGAAATCGTCGCCAGTGTTGACGATAACGGTCAGGTCTTCGGGGGGTAGAATTTGAGCCAGCCCGTGGGTAAGTTTGGCGCCGCCCACGCCGCCGGCGAAGGCAACGATCTTCATTCTTGAATAAATCCACATTTGGGACAATAGAGGTCTTCCTTGTTCAGGATAGCTTCACAAGCAGGGCACGCCTTTTCTTTTTGCCCTAAGGCTTCGAAAACCCAATCGAAGAAGAGCGCATTGGCAAAGACAAAGAAAGCAACCAACAAGGCTGCGCTTATTGAGGAAGTCGGTAACCGAAACCAGGATGGTGCATATGAAGAAAGTTTTTCCTCGATCCAGAAACTGGTGGCCAGGACAAGCATATAGAAAATTCCACGCGCCCAGCCGCCGAGCATGAGATACGGCAGAACGAAAAGTAGCAAGTAGGCGGTGAGCGCCCACCAGGCAATGATGTTCAAACCTGTTGTAATGCCAAGTTCCAGAAGGTCAATCCCTTGCTGGGTAGTCAGGCTGCCAATGGTCTCGACTATTTTCAGGTTTTCATCCACTACATATTTGCTGACATAACTTTGGGCGCGTTTGTCTGTCTCTTCATTGACCTGCAGCCCTTCGATGATCAATCGCTCTTCCAATAATTTTGTTTGTACTGCTGGCACAATCGCATTTTGGTAGATGTTCTCATGAATTCGAACCGCTGTTGGCAACATCATCCGTGCCAGGAGGAGGATTGCAAGCGGTAACGTAAGGAATTTGATCAGGATATAGATAAAATAACGCTGGATGTCAGCCTGTTGCCCTTTGTCTACACCTGAAAATTCCTTACCGTAAAAAACCAGTACTGGCATGGAGACAGCAATGACAAGCAATACGCCGCTGCCAACGGCAAAGGGTGTGATATTTCGAATCAACGCTTCGGTTGCGATATCTGTCCAAAGGGTATAGGTGGTATAAAATGCCAGTCCAAGCATCAACAAACCAAAAATCACCACTGCACTCCGGGCAATTTGCAGCGTTTTCCGGGGGGGCAAGGAGTTGATTTTCGAAAAGAAGGCGCGGCGGGATGGATGATCGAACAGCAGAATGACCAGCCAGGTATCCTGCATGTACCAGACTGAATAGAGCGCAAGAGTCATTATAAGAAAGGCAAGGATGAAGATAATTTCTGCCAGGGCATTACCTTGATATAACGCTCCGCTGGTGATGCGTAAGATATCTGCATAATATGGGCCAAGCGCACCAGGCGGAGTGGTCTGTTCGATTGTTCTGTTTATCAAGGCAATGCCTGCTCCCTGTACCAGAGCACCAGCCACTGCTGCAATGGCAATCAATGCACCTACGCTGCGTAGATCTCGCCTCGCATCCTTTTGGGCTTTGGCAAAAATTTCAGCGCGGAAATTCGTTTCGGATTCGGGCTTTTCCAACACCAACCTGGGACATAATTCGTGTGCTTCCTCAGTCAGCGCTTCGATCTCAAGACGGGAAGGCAAGCTGCCAGCATGATTTGGCTTCTCGCATTTTTCCCTGAACCTGGTTGCATTTTTGGCCGCTTTCCTCAGTTCCTGAACATTCCTTGCTGTTTCACTCTCGACCAATTTTTCTGCTAATTGCGGCCCAATCCCTTTTACACGTACTAGGTCGGACAGGCTGGCCCACTTTTGTAGGGACTGCGGATCCATCCCCGTCTTTTGAGCGAGGCGCTTGCGGGAGGCAGGTGTGGCTGCAGCTGCCAGCAATTGGTCGCTGTCTGTAATCCCGGCCAGGGATAGTTTTTGGATGGCTGCTTCTGGAATAGATGAAAACCGTGCAAGGGAATACTTCATATTGTTATGATTGACAGTTTTCTCATCGGTAGTTCGGGTTGTTCATCAGGAACGCCCAAGAAAAACATGGCTTGCGGCTCCCAGGTTACAGGCAATTCCAGCGCTTGGCGTGCAGCTTCTTGCGCGTAAAGCGGCCAGCAGATCCAGTTGCCGCCCAAGCCCTCAGCATGCGCCGCCAGCAACAGTTGCAAGCCGCACGCTGCTACCGACTGGATCGCCATCGTCTCTTCTTCCTGCTCTTCCTTGCGGATTGCGGTCACATCGCGGCAGAGCAGGATGACGACCGGCGCTTCAGCCAGGCGGCGCAGGGAACGTGCAACGCGTGCCTCGATCTCGGCCTCTGGCGCACCTGCAATGGTCATATCGGCGTGCATTTTTATGGTCAGCGCCTGGCCAAGACGATCTTTGGCGCCTGTAGTCGTTACTACGGCAAAACGCCAGGGTTGCAGGTTGTGCGCGGAAGGAGCGTATGCGGCTGTTTCGAGAATCCGTTCTATAGCGGAAGCAGGCACGGGGTCCGGTTTGAAGCGGCGGATCGAACGGCGAGTCCGTAGAAAGTCGTGCAGGTCAATGTTCGTCAAAGTGATCCGGCCTGATCTTGAAGATGATGCGCTTTTGTTCGGGGCGGTAGTCCCAGGGTTTGCCGCGATAACGGCGGCTGAGCGTGTCGATGTGTTCGTCGGCGCCCTCGCGTGTATAGCCAACCACTTCGCCGCGGATTTGCAGATAGCGGAATGGATCGGCAGGATCCTGTATAACCATAGCAACCCTGGGACGTTCCTTCATATTGCGGTCTTTGACACGGCCTTCGTTGGTGTTGATGAGGATATATTCACCGTCGGTGTCGAACCAGACGGGGGTGACCTGTGGGGAACCGTCGGGCATGATGGTGGCCAGGAAAAGGTGTGCTTTGGTTTCAGGTTGGAACAGGTCGAGGTATTTTTCGGGGAATGGCATTTTCTCTCCTTACTTCATATGGATTTGCAAGAAGTCGAGTGTACGCGCCCATGCCAGTGTGGAAGCCTGCGGGTTATACTCTGGGCGGTCACTCTCGAAAAACCAATGCTTTGTAGCCGGATACGTGTAAAACTCCACCTGCTTTCCGGCGGATTTCAAGGTTTTCTCCAGGCGCCTGATCCCCGAGACAGATTCATATGGATCATGCTCGGCAAAGTGTCCGAGAAATGCCGACCGGGTATTTATGGATTTCATGCCGCGCGAACCATAAAATAGGACGGTCGCGGCAATCTGGTCCGGTCGTTGCTCGTTCAACCACAGCGACCACCACCCGCCCAGAGAGAAGCCGATCACGCCAACAGGCTTTTTATCAAGATCGGGCTGTTGTTGCAGAATGTCCATGGCTTCCAAAATCATGGAGGAGGTGACAGCGCGTTTATGCTTGTTCCGTAAATTTTCCGCTTCGGGGATCGTGCGCGCCAATTCACCCTGGTAGAGATCGGGTGCCAGCGCCAGGTAACCCTGGTCAGCCAGGCGATTGCAGAACGACTTGAAAAAGTCATTCAGACCCCACCATGCATGCAGGATGAGGATACTGCCCCTATGTGATGAATGTGGTTTGGCAAGATAATTGTGCATGGTTTTTCCTTATCACCGGAACAAGTCCTGCTCTTTTGGGCGCAGAAGTTCCCCAAGCTTCCCCTCGCGCAATGGATAGGGAAAGCCGCGTACATGGACCACAGGCGTGCCTTCCGCAGCCTGCCCCATGACCAGGCTGGCTGCGGCTGCCAACTCGTCCGCCGCGCCGACCTGCGTGATGCGCAGGCGAAAGCCGAACAGGTCAGGCCGGCCGCGCAGATCGACCAGGCCAGGCAGACCGGAGAGACCGATGGCGGTACCGACCGTGCCCTCCCGCCAGGCGCGTCCGTGCGAATCGATGATTAGCACACCAAGACGACGATGGGTGGCGGCTTCGATCTTCTGCCGGATCTGCGCAGCGGAGCGATCCGGGCATTCGGGGAGCAGCAAGACCCAGTCTTCTGCATCTTCCCCTACGAGTACAACATCCTCAGGGTGATGAGGGGAGACGTTGGAGTGGTCGATCCCGGCGTTGGCGCAGACGAAACCAAGTCTGTGCTCGACGATGATGGCGCCCGGTCGGGTGCGCAGGATTTCCCTGCTTTCTCTCAAGATCAATTCGACCATGCGCGGATCTTTATCGGTGACTGCGGCAAGTTCCAAGGCTTTTCCAGAAGGGTCAATCGTTGCCAGGTTGACCATCCGTCCTTCGGCTTTGGAAACGATTTTCTGGGCCAGCACGAGAACATCATCGTCTTGGAGTTGAATACCAGTTGCCTGCAGCGCTTCGGCAAGAATATCCGCCAGGTCGTCACCCTGGCGGATGAGGGGGATATTGACTAGGGGAGTAAGGGTGAGCATAGGTTCTGCAGATTACGCAGTCAGCCCGGGGTGCGCAATCTGTGGATTATCTGTTAATACCGGTGATCTTGATGCCTGCATGTGCCGAGCCATATTTTTTGTTGATGCCGATCAACACACTGGTCAGGCCTTCCACCACGACAGAGTTTTCGATGGGACCGGCATCCCAAGCTGTCAGACCGGCAGCTTCGACTAACTGGATGGTCCGGTCGCGGGCATCCTTGCTTGTGCCTGTGACCAGCACATCGCATTCGATATTTTTGTCTCCCAGCAAGTGCTCGTGGGATATATTTTGAAATGCGGCACAGACCGCTGCACCTTCACCGAGTATTTGCAGCGCTTCCTGTGCCGCTGATCCGCTTTCAGGCATTTGTACAGTGCTGACTTTCGGAGGGACAAGCGGAACGGTAACGTCGATGCAGAGCTTATCTCGAATGGCATCTTTTACATTTTCCAGCGTGGCGCGATGCGCGGTGTACGGTACAGTCAGCACGATGATATCTGCCCGCTGTGCCGCTTCGGGATTTCCCAAACCTTCAATCAAGGCTTGCCCGCCAATCAACATTTGGAGTTCATCGGCAGTATCAATGGCTTTCTGGGGCGTACGCGAACCAATCAATACCTTATAACCAGCCCGGGCCCAACGATATGCCAGTCCCTTGCCCTCTTTTCCAGTGCCGCCAAGGATGGCGATGGTCAGCAAATTCGGATCGTTCATCAAATTTCTCCTCGCTGCATCAACCTAAGCCAAATTGCTCCGGCATCGGGAGTTTTATCCCGCCGGCTGCCAGTTCACATAAGACCAAGAAGACAGCCTCGCGCAGTTCGGGGTCGTCGCGATACATGGCATGGTACAGATTGGTAATAACACCTTCATTTGGCATGCGCTTCAAGTATGGCAGGGCTGCCAAACGTTCCTCCTCGATATTGCTCTTGAGGGCAGCGATCAGGATTTCCGTGGCCGGGGACCCGGGCGAGATGCCTACGCCTTGTTTCCCTGCAAATTCGATCAACCAGGGTGTTTCAGCAGGTGCTGTCAATGGCCGCGGTATGCGCGGGTTCGTCTGGGTTTTGCTTTCGAGCACTTCGCTGGCCGAATTGCGCACGACCCATTGATCGTCTTCCACCTGAATATGTTGCAAGGTTTCCACTGCCCAGGCCTCGTCGATCCGCGCCAACCCATACACGGCAGCACGGCGCAACAGGATATCGGCCAGGGTGGTTCCCTCTTTGAGCATCGCGTAACCTTCCTTCGGGTCGTTTGCAAGTGCTTCTGCCGCGGCGCGACGCAGATCCTCTTCCCCGTGCAGCAGAGCCCGGGCAACGATCTCCATGGCATTGGCTGTACCGATCGCAACCAGCGCAAGACAGCCCGCTCGTTGCGCAGCCAGGCTGGGTGCATAGAGGATGCTTGATAATAGGTCGACCGCTTTGGAATCGCGAACCATCCCGCTTCCAAATGCAACCACTTGGAGGAGTTCGAAGGACGTCGATTTCAGGAATTGACGGAAAAGGGGAGCAACGCCGGGGTCCCCGCTCCAGCAAAGAGCGGCTACAGCTTGCGCGCGCAAGGTTAGTGGGATTCCTTCGGTTTGCAACAGATTTACCAATTGCGTAAAGACTTTGCCGCGCCAGGGTGCTTCACGCGGTGTATCGCGCAGCCAGCGTGCTGCAACGAATAGGGGCCTGTGAAGCGGCAAACCGGTCTGTTTGAGCAGGGCATTGGCCAGGTTTGTGGCGTCTCCATAGGCGGCCAAATAGCGCATAGCCAGGAATTTCCCAGCCCAATCTGGTTGTTGCAACAACGAGACGTCTGCGTTGACCGTTGCCAATCCACGGCCAGCCAGGTAGCCTCCAAAGACAGGATGCAGGAAACGCATCCTGTTGTCGGGGTGGGATACCAGCAAGCCGCTCTCGGTCATTTTAATGAGCAGCCTCGAGGTAGCTGGCAGCGGACCGGTCTTGCCAAGTGGTCCGGTCTTCTTTAACGGTCCGGTTTTTCCTTTCTGTTTGAGTGGACCGGTTCCAGGTTTTTCCTCTTCCTTTTTCCCTTCAGCCAGGTTTTCTTCGCCCTCCTTGCCATCGACTGCGTCCTCTTCTTCCGGCAACTCGAAGTTCTTGACCCATTCACGTGCCGAACGCGAATCGAAAATCGCCAGGGAGGTGAGTGCTACTTGCATCCCCAGAGTTTCCAACGCCGCCAATGGAATTCCTTGAGGTGCCAGGCGGCGGATATGAGTCGCGATGACGTCCAAAATGCCTGGTCCCCGGATATCGCCTGCGTAACCTGCCCAAACTTTGAGAGTGAGCTCGAGCGGCGTCAGTGTTTGGTTGTCAGAACTCAGCCAGCTATTGACGAGCAACGGATCGATTTCTTTGTATTGGTATGCCGTGTCCTGTGACCAGGTTTCCATCGCGATGGTTTGTGTCCAAAGGTCTCCCCATTTACGTATGAATTCATTCTGCTGGCCGGTCTTCCATGGCATAAGGGCCAGGGGTTCGAAGCCCAGTCCAAGCAGGCCATCCAGTTGTTCAGGGCAGGCTGTCGTCACGACCCGGGTTTTTGGATAATCCTTGAGCAGGGCTTTCAGGTATGTAACCACCTTACCTTGCTCACTTGGTGATAATTCATCGAAACCATCCAATAACAGTAATGCCTGCCCGTTCTTATATGCGTATTCGATAAAATTCGGCAGTCGGGTAAGGTCCAAAACGGGAGCGTGTGTTGACGCTACCTCGACGATTGGGTTCAAAATGTCCTTGATTTCCCCCTCTGGCAGGCGCAAGTCAGCGACATGGTAGAGAAATGGAACCGCATCGCTCTGTTTCCCAAGGGCTGGATCGCGGTTCGCCGCCAGGGAGGCCAGGTGCGCCAATGCTACCGTCTTGCCAATACCTGGCTGACCGGTAATGATCAGGTTGACTCCACCTTCGAGCACCTGGCCAAGACTCAAGGTGGGGGCGTGGTAAACGGCCGCCAATTCAGGCCAGGCAGGCATGTAGGGTAGTGTACGCGCAACAATATCCTCGGTGCGAGGCGGCGCACCCGGTTCCGCGCGGGCTGGCGGCGCAAGCAGACGCGGTGTTACGATGATTTCATCCAGTGCAAAGAGGGGGGCAGCCAGGTGCATGCCTTGTGCACGGCGTAATGTCGAACGGCGATGATTTTCCTCCACGCCGGTGGCACGACGCGCTTTTGCTTCTTCGCGACTGGCCCTCCAGTTTTCGCGAATTTCACCCCAGAGCGGTCGCATGCGTCCCATCAGCCACCAGAAAATGGTGGCGGTGACGAAGCCGAGGAAAAAGGCAAAAGTCGGGGAAGAGAAGTCCATGCGAGAGTCTAATTCGCGTATAGAATGCGTCCGCAAGTGGGACAATGATACGCTTGGGAGGTTGAACGCGCACTTTGCATTTGCGCCGGGGTCAAGGTGGTTCCACAGGCGGCACAGGCGCCCTCGCTGACACTTGCAATAGCCAGCCCTCTTTTTTGCTGTCGTAACGCTTCGTAAGCGGCCAGCAAGCTTGGGTCCAGGGGAGAACGCACAGCTTGCCGTTCGGTTTCCAATCGCTCGATCTCTTTGTTCAAGTGGGTTTGCTCACCCGTCAGCGCATGGTTCTGTTCCGAGCAGCGAACCTTGATTTGTTCGAAGTTTTCCAATGCTGCCTGGTTAGCCAGTTCGGTTGTTTCTACTGCCAGCATGGCGTCAAGCTGGCGGTCTTCTAGCGTGACGAGATGCCGCCTGAGCGCCGCGATTTCGTTTTGCAAGTCTTGGAGTTCTTTTGGGTTCTTGACGTTCCCGCTGTAGAGATTTGCCTCCGATTGTTCGATCTTCACTTTTTGTTTTTCGACTTCTGCCTCGGCCAACTTGAGAGCGTGTTGGGCGAGTTTCAGATTCGAATCGGTTTCAATAGTCTGTTTTTTTGCTTGCAGGATTTCCTCATCATTTTCCAATATACGGCGGATTTCTTCCAGGCGCGCACGAATTTCGTCTATACGGCTTTCCACCAGTTGCAATCGATAGAGACCGAGTGATGCGCTCATATGCCGATTATATACGAACCTGCCCAATTTGCTATGCAAATCGGATTTTGTTATTGAGTTGGAAGGTTGAAGTAATTGTAGACGATCTGTGAAAGCTGGGCAAACAATCCCGAAACCGGTTCCCAGACGGCTTGAACAGGATGGTAAGCGTACATGACGAGCACGTAGTTCCCACCCGGTGTATAGACGATGGCCGAGTCACTGATGTTTTTTATGACACCGCTACCGGCGTCGCTAATCCACCCGTGTTTATGGGCGACCTGCGTACCTTCCGGGACACCCGCCTCGATCAGAACCCCGATCTTGTCTGCCGCCAAAAAGGTGATCATTTGCTGACAGACTTCCTGCGTGATCTGACCGGGGAATGTTGCCACCAGCGCGCCGCCGCCTGTCGTGGCGCATTGATAGATATCTGCCAGCAACATGCCCATGTCGGACGTAGTAGTCTGGTTGTATGGATCGGGATCGGTAAACACGTCGATGCGCTGGTTGGCAGGCGTGGAGAAGCGTCTCAACAACGGGCAGGGATTGAAGGGATCACAGAAAAAACCGGCAATGAAGGAATTTTTCAAGCCGACCTTTTGCAAATCTTCGGTCACGATCAGTGGGCCTTCGAAGGCGCTTAATCGTTGCATCAATGCATCGGCAGGCGGGTTTTCCGATTTACGGATCATATCCAGGATGAGTTCGTTTGTGCGTTCGTCCAGTGCCGCCGGTCCATTTTTAATGTAGTACGAGAGCATGATCGGAATTTTGATCGTGCTGGAAGCGGTAAAAGCCACATCCGGTTCGGTCGAGATCGTCTGTCCTTTGTCCATCGCAAAGTGGATTTCCTGTCCAGTTTGCAAATCCAGCATATATAGCCCAAAGACACCATCGTAACCGGCCAGGTTGATGGTTTGCTGGAGTAGGATTTCCAGGTTGTCGATTGTAGGACGCGCAGGTGCGCTGCGTTGGAAAGTCAGGGAGACGGAACGGTTGGAAGGAGAACGCAGGGCGTCCTCGATCAGAAGCACGGCGCGGTCGATATCGAGCACCTGGCCGGAACTGCCCGGCGCAAAGGAAGTACTACCTGGAATCGGCTGGGCAGGTTCGGGCGGGATATCGTAGCGGGAGGCAATCTCGTTCTGTAAATAGTTGCGCAACGTCTCTTCCGAGATGGTAGCGCGCAGCGGGATGGCAATGGGTGCTGGCTCCTGGTTCCACAAGTAAGCCCAGAAACCGCCCCAGAAGGAGCCGCCAGTACGAGAAAGATCGGCTGCGGCCAGCATCGATTCGATGTCCAATTCGAACCCAACGGCATTGGGATCAATATGGATGATTGCGTTGCCATATTGCACTTCAATCGGCGTGTTGTAGACCAGCAGGACGCGCTCAGAGGCTTCCTGTGGCGTCAGCCCGCCGACCGGCACACCACCGATCGTCATCCCACCAGGAAAGTTGTTGCGCTGGCGACTAAAACCGATCAGTGAAACGATGATCAATATGATGGTCGCGCTCAAGAAAAGGATGGAAGAAATTCGAACCAGGACGGACGTATTGCGATTTCTCACACAGCCTCCGAGAGGGCTACGGGTATGATTGCGGTTTTGCCAGAACGGCTGCAGTTGTCAAGACATAGACAATCCAGACCAGGTCAGCAGTCAGCAGATGCAACAATTGCGTGAGAATGGGAACGAGCAGCAACAGGTTGACCAGCCCGACGACCAATTGCAGGCTGCCTGCGATCACCAACATGGCCAGAAATTTACGTGCCAATCCGTTCTTTTGGTTGAACAACATGCGTACCAGGTAGAAAGAGTACACGGCGACGATCACGGCAATGAAGGGATGATACACCCGTAACCTTACAAGAAAATGAGCGTTTGGATCCAGATCAGCGGCGAGGCCTTCCGCCAGGGAACTAACCGGGAACAGCGTATCACCCAACGCAGTCACGGCGCCGCTCATGCCAATGACCAGCATGCCCAACAGCCCGGCGCCAAGCAGCCAGGCTTTCATTCCCTGCCCCCGAATTTGGACAGCAGGTCCACCTGAAGCCCAGTAGGTTGTCAATGCCAGGCTCCCGACCAACAGGAAGGTGTTTGCCAGGTGCAGGGCAACCGCAAACGCGCGCGCTGCAGACGAGTTTTCTTCCACCAGTTCGAACAACACCAGCCCCGCCCCAAGCAAGGCTTCGAGAACGATCAAGATTCCCAAAGCGACCAGACCCTTGCGGACGGGATGCTCCTTGTCCGTGATCCGAAAACCCCAGATGATCATGGCTGCAATCAATACAATAGCCCCTCCGGAGAGCAGACGGTGCGTAAACTCGATGGTCATTTTCACGTCGGGTGCCTGGGGGACGACCTGCCCGTCACACAGCGGCCAATGCCGACCACAACCTGCTCCCGAGCCCGTGGCACGCACATATGCTCCCCAAAGGATAACAATCAAATTCCAGCCGAGTACACCCCAGGTGTAAGGTGCGAAAATGTTCAATTTCATGTTTATGCCGGTATTGGAAAAATTGTGACTTAAATCACCCAAAGAGTATAACACAATCAACCCTGGCAGTTATGCTAGAATAGATTCGGTTATTTGGGGATTTCCCCTGAAGAACCATCGATTCAGCGTTTCTATCTTTCTTGATAAGGATGGACTCCCAATGCTTCGCTCATTTCTAATCTACCTGTCCAAAGCTGGCTGGGCTCAGCGCATGGTCACTGGCTGGAAAATTGCCTGGCAGACGGCCTCTCGCTTTGTTGCGGGGGAGAGTATCCAGGATGCCATTCGTGCAATCCGGGAACTCAATGAAAAGGGGATTGTTGCAACGTTAGACCAGTTGGGGGAGCACACCACTACCGCGGAGGAGGCGATCCAATCAGCCGAAGGCATCCTCGCTGTTTTGGACGAAATCGACAGGTCCGGGGTCAAATCGAATGTCTCGATCAAGCTGACGCAAATCGGCATGGGCCTGGATGACTTGCTCTGCCGCGAAAACCTGACCCGCATCCTGAATCGCGCCAAAGAATATAAGAATTTCATCCGCATCGATATGGAAGACACGCCTTATACGGATACCACCATCGAATTGCTGAATGCTGTCCTGGATGATGGCTTCACCACCCGGACCGTTGGACTGGTCGTGCAATCCTATTTGTTCCGCACTGAAGAGGACACCCGCAAACTGCTCGAACGCAATGTGCGTTTCCGCCTGGTAAAAGGAGCCTACAAGGAACCTCCCGAAAAAGCCTTCCCCAAGAAAGTGGACGTGGATGCCAACTTTGACCTGTTGACGAAAATCCTGATCGATGCGGCGCTGGCGGTAAAATCACCCAGGATCAGCGAGGATGGACGCATCCCGCCTCTCCCGGCGATTGCTACCCACGATGAAAAACGCATCGAATTTGCCAAACAATATGCCGAAAAGGTTGGCCTTCCGAAGGAAGCATTGGAATTCCAGATGCTATACGGCATCCGCCGCGATTTGCAGGAGAAACTGGCAGCGGAAGGTTACCCTGTGCGCGTTTACGTTCCCTTCGGTACGCACTGGTATCCATATTTCATGCGCCGGCTGGCAGAACGCCCGGCCAACATCTGGTTCTTCGTTTCGAACTTCTTTAGGAAATAGATCGCGGCTCTTCCGTTGTTAGCGGGATAGAAGCCCAAAATTTTGGGTGGGAACGATGCGCACACGTTCACGCCTGGATTTTCATTTCTTTTAGAGAATAATGGCTCTCTGGGAATTTCCGAACCCCTAAATCCAGCCCTCTTCTCGGCAAATCCTGAAGAACCGGAATGAATGTGGGGGAATCTGTGGTAAAACAGGCCTATGGCTGAATTTCCACTTGCGGTTGTGACCGGCGGTGCCCATCGGCTGGGCCGCGCCTTTGCCTTGACGCTGGCCTATGAAGGTTATGCTGTACTGGTGCATTACCATCGTTCGGCACAACAGGCCTCCAAAACAGTTTCCGAAATCAGGACGTTTGGCGTCCCGGCTTTTTCTATGCAGGCAGACCTGACTCAAGCGGAGCATGTCACGGCGTTGTTCGCGTTGGTGGATTCGTTGCTCGCCCGCTCCGAAGCACAGCTTTCACACCTGGCTGTCCTGGTCAATTCTGCGGCGGTGATGACTCGCGGGAGCGCCGGAACGCTCCCGGTAGAGGATTGGGACGCAGTGATGGACCTGAATTTGAGAGCCCCGTTCCTTTGCGCCCAGCAGGCGTCCATGAGAATGAAGCGCGGCGGGCTGATCGTGAACGTATCGGATGTCGGTGCGGATAAGGTCTGGAGCGGGTTTCCATCCTATACAGTCAGCAAGGCTGCCCTCGAGTCGCTGACCAGGGTGCTGGCGCGCTCGTTTGCGCCCTCCGTGAGGGTCAATGCGATCGCGCCTGGACTGGTGTTGCCCTCAGAAAATTTGAAGGACGCGGCCTGGGACAGGCTGGTAGACCGCCTGCCGCTCAAGCGTCCGGCCACGACCGAGGAAGTTGCCTCCGCGCTCGAATTTTTACTCGATAACGAATATATAACCGGCCAGACGATCGTGGTCGATGGCGGCTATTCTTTATTGTAGAGGAGTTCCCATGACCGAGACAACGCCTGCCCGGCTTGCTGAACGTTTAGAGAAAGAAGGGGAAAAGGTAGTCGCCTATTTTTCTGCATTGACCGATGCGCAGTGGCAGATCAAGGTTTATACGGAAGGTGAAACCTGGACGATTCGCAATTTGCTGTCCCACTTCGTAACCTCGGAACGCGGTCTCGTTAAATTATTCGAGGACATACGCCAGGGCGGACCGGGTGCCGCGGAGGATTTCTCCATCGACCGCTACAATGCCCGTCAGCAGGAGAAAACCAGGGACTTGGCACCGCAGGAGTTGTTGCAGCAATTCGTTGAAGTGCGTGCAGCGACTGTCAGATGGGTCTCCGGCCTTGCACCGGCAGATCTTGTAAAAGAGGGCCGCCATCCCTTTCTGGGGCAGGTGCAGCTGGTCGAGATGATCAAGATGATCTATCTGCACAATCAAATCCATTTCAGGGATTTGCGCAACCTGGTCCCATCATCCTAACCATGGCCGCCCCCCAACCCTCCAACCCGGCAGAGATGCGTCACCACGAGTGGATCGACCTGATCCGTGTAGTGGCTGTCTTTCAGGTGGTTTTGATCCATTTATCCTATGTCATTTTTTTCAAGGAAGACCTGTTATCCCCGAATTGGCGGGCGGCCAATTTCTATGATTCCTTTTCCCGGATGGGCGTGCCGCTGTTTTTTTTGGTCAGCGGTTGTCTCTTGCTCCGGAAGAGCGAACCGGTCGCAGATTTCTTCCGCAAACGTTTTTTGAAAGTCGGCATTCCCACCTTGTTCTGGTCGGTTGCGTACCTGCTCTGGTCGGTGAAGGCTTACACCGATGGGAGCATGCAGCCCTTGAGTGTTATTCTCTCCATGCTAAAAGTCATATACATGGGGAATGTGGAAATTCACTTGTGGTTCCTCTATATCCTGATTGGGATTTACCTGGTGGTGCCCATTTTACGCGTATTCGTTTCAGCTGCCTCCCGCCGTGACCTGGCATATTTCACCGCCATGTGGTTTTTGGCCACCCCGCTCACCGAATTGGCACAGCGGGTAACAGGCGTCGAGACCGCGCTGATCATCCCTGTCGTATCCGGTTATGTGGGGTATTTTTTGATGGGGTATCTTCTGGCAGAGGTCAAGCTGGGAAAGCGAGGCCTGCTCCTGGCTGCGCTGGGGTGTGTCCTTGCAATTGCCGTCACCTATTTTGGTACGAACCTGCTCTCGGCGGATGCGGGTCCGATCGACACATTTTTGTACAGCTATTTCAGCCTGCCGACGGTGCTGGCAACCATCAGTGGATTTTTGCTGCTAAAAGAACTGGGTCGAAAATTCGGTAAAATGGGCTGGCTGGTAAGAACAATCTCAACGACCAGTTTTGGGATCTATCTCATCCATATCTTTATCGTCGAACTGTTGCGCCAGGGTACTTTGGGTTTCCGCCTGTATAGTTGGATGGCGCCTTCGATTTACATGATTCCACTCACAGCGCTGGCTGTTTATGCTTTATCCTTTGCGGTCGTCTTGGTGATGCGCAAAATCCCGGTGGTCAAGCTGCTGGTTCCTTAGTGAAGATTGATTGCACAACTGCGAAGCGGCATGTCGAAACCAACGGGCGAATCTATAAGGTAAATGTATGCAACAACTATTCCATCTTTTACGCCTGTCGCGTCCCATAAATGTCATCTTCTCTGCCTTGACCTACGTGCTCGGCGCTGGTATTGCACGCTATCTCGGGATTACAGAGAATGTAGTGGTTTTCTGGTTAGGCCTGGGCGGCATCCTGCTGGTGCAGTTCAGTATGGACCTGCTCGCAGAAGCCCTGCGGCCTGTGGAACAGCCCTCAGAAAACGATGAAAACCGCGCTGAACGGGTCAACCTGCGCAAGGCGGCTTTGCTTGCGTCTGTTGGTGCGCTGGCGGTTGCGGCGGTTGTTGCGATTTTGCTCGGCCAGGCAGGCGTGCTCTCATCTGTGGTCCTGCTCTTTTTGAGCTTGTCCCTGCTGGCGGTGCTCGCTTACGCTGTCCCGCCGCTGCGCCTAGTGGATGCGGGGCTAGGTGAGTTCACTCTGGCCGTCCACCTGGCGATGCTTGCTCCCGCGCTCGGTTTCGTGTTACAGGCGGGCGAATATCATCGCCTGGTCGCCATGGTTTCCTTCCCGCTGACCCTATTGGCACTGGCTTACTTCCTCATCCTCGATTTCCCCAGTTTCGCCAGCGACGAAAAATACGACCGTCGCACCCTCCTGCGCAGCATGGGCTGGCAGCGTGCCATCCCCCTGCATCATGGCCTGGTCCTGGGCGCGTATCTCTTGTTGGTCGGTGCTCTGCTCTTTGGTCTGGCCTGGGGCCTGATCTGGCCCTCCTTCCTGACCCTGCCCTTTGCCTTGTTGCAAATCTTCTGGTTGCGTAATATCAGCCTGGGTGCCAAACCCCTCTGGAGCCTGCTGACCGTCAATGCCCTGGCCGTCTTCGGCCTGACCGCCTACCTGCTGACCTTTGCCTTCTGGCTCCGATAACCCGACCCCCAGCACTTGACGCCTGACTCTTCCTTATGCCTGAATTCCTGACCCTCCTGCCGCCGGACGAAGCCCGCGCTAAACTGTTTGCGCATCTCCCCGCGCCCGAGCCTGTCACTGAGATCATCGACGTTGCCTCTTCCCTCGGCCGGGTGACCGCCGAAGACATTCGCGCGCCGCACCCGCTGCCCGATTTCCGCCGCTCCAGCGTGGACGGGTACGCTGTGCGTGCCCGAGACACCTACGGCGCCAGCGACTCGTTGCCTGCCTATCTCATCCTGGCAGGCGAAGTCCCGATGGGCGCTGCGGCCAAATCTGCGTTAGAACCAGGCCAGTGCATGACCATCCATACCGGCGGGATGCTACCCGAAGGCGCCGACGCTGTCGTCATGTTGGAATACACCCAGAAAATAAACCCTTCCGAAGGTTCCAAAACCTTCGGAAGGTTAGATGAAATCGAAATTTTCAAATCCGTTGCAGTGGGGGAGAACGTCATCGCCATCGGCGAGGATGTTGCCCAGGGACAGGTAGTGCAGCCCAAAGGGAGTCTGATGCGTCCCGCCGAGATTGGCGGCCTGTTGGCCCTGGGAATTACCCGGCTTCGTGTATCCAAAAAGGTGCGCGTTGGCCTGATCTCATCCGGCGATGAAGTCATCCTGCCGGAGCAGACTCCGCAGCCGGGACAGGTGCGCGATATCAATTCATATACGCTGGCTGCGTTGGTGACCAAATCGGGCGGCGAGCCGGTTTTGTATGGTATCGTAGGAGATTACTTCGAAGCGCTGAAAACGACTGCCGTCCGGGCGCTGGGCGAATGCGATGCGCTGGTCATCACCGCGGGTTCGTCAGCCAGCACACGCGACATGACCGCTGAGGTGATCGACCAGTTGGGGAAGCCGGGGGTGCTGGTACACGGCATCAACACGCGCCCTGGCAAACCGACGATTTTAGGTGTTTGTAGTGGCAAAGCTGTCATTGGCCTGCCGGGCAACCCGGTCAGCGCGTTGGTCAACGGCTATTTGTTCGTGGTGCCCCTGATCGAGAGACTGCTGGGTGCGAACCCGCGCCCCAAAGCGACCGTCCAGGCCCGGCTGACCGTCAACCTGCCCTCGCAGGCGGGGAGGGAGGATTGGTGGCCGGTGAGGCTCCTCCGCCCTGAGCGGAGCCCCGTAGGGGCGCAGTCGAAGGGCGGCACGCCTGCTGAAAAGCGCCCTTCGACTACACCTTCGCTTCGCTCAGGCTCCGCTCAGGACGAATATAATGCCGAGCCCATCTTCGGCAAATCCAACCTGATCTTCAACCTGGCCGCCGCCGACGGCTTGCTGCGCATCCCGCCGGACGCCACCGGCCTGAGCGCGGGGGAAATAGTGGAAGTAGTATTGTTGTAGTCAGACCGTCTGCGCAGGACGCCCGCCCCACACTGATTATTGATCACTGCTGACTTTTCCCCAAGTGCCGCACTGTTATAATTCATATCATGTCCGTTTACCTGCACGATATTCCCCTGCCCGAAGCCCAATCCCGCCTGGAATCCGTCCTGCGCGAGGCTGGCCTGTGGCGGGTGCTGGGCGTCGAAACCATCCCGTTGGACGAGAACGCGCTGGGACGCACGCTGGCCGGGCCGGTCTGGGCCAGGACTTCCTCGCCGCATTACCACGCTTCGGCGATGGACGGTTTTGCCGTCCGCGCGACCGAGACGGCCGGAGCGCTGCCTGCGAAACCGGTCACGCTGCGCACCCCCGACCAGGCCTGCTACCTGGATACAGGCGATCCCCTGCCCCCCGGCTTTGATGCCGTCATTCCGGTCGAGAACACCGAAGCGCTCGACGAGCATGACCAACTGACCGATGCCATCCGCGCCCCGGCGAGTATCCGCATCCGCGCCAGCGTGGCCCCGTGGACTCATGTCCGCCCTTTGGGGGAGGACATCGTCGCCACCGAGCTGGTCTTGCCAGCCGGTCACGTGCTGCGGCCTGTAGACCTGGGCGCGATTGCGGCGGCCGGGCACAGCGAGATCGACGTGGCGCGTAAACCGCGTGTGGCCATCCTGCCCACCGGCACCGAGCTGGTGCCTGTTGGTTCTAAGCTCAAGCCGGGTGACATCCTGGAATACAACTCGCTGGTGCTGGCAGCGCAGGTCAAGGCCATGGGCGGCGAGTCGACGCGTTTCCCCATCACCAAAGACGATTTCGACCTGATCTGCCAGCGCGTTCAGGAAGCCGCACAAGATCACGATTTGATCCTGCTCAACGCCGGTTCCTCGGCTGGCGCGGAGGATTTTTCAGCCAAAGTAGTGGAAAAACTTGGCACATTATTGGTACATGGTGTTGCTGTCAGGCCAGGGCATCCTGTCATCCTTGGTGTCATTGCGAGGAGCACCGCAGGGGCGACGAAGCAATCTGATGTTTCGATTCGCCATGAGATTTCTTCGTCGGAATTTGATACAGCTGAAAAAGACCGGTTGCTCAATCCTCCTCGCAATGACATTGTTCCCATTATCGGCGTTCCCGGCTATCCTGTCTCTGCGGCCTTGACTATCGAAATCTTCGTCGAGCCGTTGATCGCCAGCTGGCTGGGGCGGCGCCCGGATGAAATGCCGGTCGAAACGGCGCAACTGACGCGCAAGATCACCTCCCCGGGCGGCGATGACGACTACGTCCGCGTGGTGGTGGGGCGTGTAGGAGAGAAATTGCTGGCCGCGCCGCTGTCGCGCGGGGCGGGGGTCATCACTTCGCTCGTCCGCGCGGACGGGTTGGTGCTGCTGCCGCGTGGCACGCAGGGCGCCGAGGCGGGCGAGCAGGTGCAGGTGCGGCTTTATCGTCCGCGGGCTGAACTGGATAAGACTATCTTCTGCATCGGCTCGCACGATATGACCCTCGACCTGATCGCGCAGTTCCTGGCCGGGCATGACCGGCGCCTGGCTTCGGCCAATGTCGGCTCGCAGGGTGGGTTGGTGGCGTTGCGTCGCGGCGAAGCGCACCTGGCAGGGTCGCACCTGCTCGACCCGGCAACCGGGGAATATAACATTTCGTACATTCGCCAGTATCTACCGGGCGTCAAGGTCAAAGTAGTGACGCTGGTGGGGCGCGAACAGGGTCTACTGGTGAAGCGAGGCAATCCCAAGGGTCTCAAAACCCTGGCGGACCTCAGCAGGCCGGGGGCCGAGTCCGAAGCGGGGAGCGTCCGTTTTGTGAACCGCCAGCGAGGCGCCGGTACACGTGTCCTGCTGGACTATCAGTTGAACCGATTGGGGATAGCGCCTGAGAGTATAATTGGCTACAATCAAGAGGAATATACCCACCTGGGTGTGGCGGCCGCGGTCGCATCTGACAGGGCTGATTGCGGGCTGGGGATCGCGGCTGCGGCACAGGCCCTGGAGTTGGATTTCATCCCGCTCTATCAGGAACGCTACGACCTGGTGATCCCGAAAGAATACGCCGAAAGCAACCTGCTCGAGCCGCTCTTTATTGTTCTGGAAGATCCGGAATTCCGCGCAGCAGTGGCCGCCCTGCCGGGATATGACGTGAGCAGGATGGGAAGCCTGGTTTTGGAGGAGTAGAGAATGTCTACGGCACTGGTCATCGATGACAATCGCCGAACTGCAGATGCCCTGCAACAAATGTTGGAAGTGTTAGGCGTGGAGGCGCGGGTTTCGTACGGTTCCGGCCCGGCGTTGGAGATCCTGCGGACGAGAACCCCGCGTTTGATCCTGCTGGACATCAACATGCCGGGCGTGGACGGCTTGGAGATCCTGGCGTATCTGCGCCGGGAACCGCGGCTTGCTCCCGTTCCCGTGATCGTGATCACCTCGGACGACCAGCCCGAAACACATGAGCGTGTGATGCGAGGTGGCGCGACGGCCATGCTCATCAAACCTGCCACCCTGAACGCGTTGGAAGACGCGCTCAAAGAAGCGAAAATCCTGTAGAATATCGTGATGGACTGTGACAGATAAACCGGGTTTCCCCCGGTTTATTTTTTATCGACCTCGCGGTTGTTGCTCGCGTGAGAGCAGTTTGCCTGTCGGCTCTAAAAACAAACCGCATGCTCAAAAGGGAGGCCAACACCTATAACGCTTGATATATAATGCCCACAGTCACAAATTGAGCTCTCCAACCTTCGAAAAAGCGCAATTTGTGACCGCTCTGGGTATAATTATCCCCGGAGGTTCCCTATGCCAATCGAAAGCGGTATTCCAGCCCCTGATTTCGAACTCCCCGATGAGACCGGAACATCCCGGCGCCTGTCCGAGTTCCTGGGCAAGCCGGTGGTGCTCTATTTCTATCCGAAGGATGATACGCCCGGTTGCACGACCGAAGCCTGTCAGTTCCGGGATGATTATTCGGCGTATGAGCAGGCGGGAGTCGTGATCCTGGGCGTCAGCCCGGACTCAGTCAAGTCACATGTCAAATTCAAACAGAAGTATAACCTACCATTCCCGTTGTTAGCAGATGAAGATCACAAGGTCTGCGAGTTGTATGACGTCTGGGCGTTGAAGAAGTTCATGGGTCGTGAGTATATGGGTGTCCTGCGAACGACCTTCCTGATCGATGCCGAGGGGCGGATCATGCGGGTGTTCGAAAACGTCAAACCTGCCGATCACAGTGGGGAGCTTTTGTCCGTTCTGGGTGCCGGGTAGCTGGCCTGTTCCCGTGCGGTTGAGCTTATAAGCGGCGGATCGGATGCGGCTAGAAAAAAGCAGACGAGGGTGCGAGGAACTTCGCCAGCATTTGGACGCTGGTTTCGCCCTGGCCGGTTATCTGTTGGAAGCCCATAATGAGGAGGCGGCGGTCCTGGCAGCCATGAAGGTCAGTTGTGAATTGGTGGGTGCCCAGGGTTGTGCCTTCGTCCCGCTCAGTGAGTGGAAACGATCCATACCAGTTTTGAAATATGGACAGGCATCGTTTCTGCAGGACCAGGATTGGCTGGCGCATTTGTCGGCGCCTGCAACGCGGCAGGCTTGTCGCATCTGTGAGCAACGACAGGCTGGTGCAGCGTGTCCTTTGTTGCATGCGCCAGTCGAGGCTCGAAGTGTTTTCTGTGTCGGTTTACGCTGCGGTGGGCGCGAGATCGGTGTGATCAGCTATTTCTTTCCCGCACCGCCACAGTTGAACGACGACCAGCACCTGTTCCTGGCGGAAATGGTGCGGCTGACAGACCTGGCTCTGGACGCCCTGCGCGCGCATGCGCAAGAGATAGAAGCCTCCCGGCGCGCGTTTGCTCCTGAATCTATGAAGAAAAACCTGGTTGCCCTGAGCACTAAAAATGTCGAGCTCCTGGAGCAATTGGAATACAGAGCCGTGCTGGATGAACGCTCCCGCCTGGCGCGGGAAATCCATGATGGCCTTGCCCAGACTCTGGCGTTCCTGAAGCTGGAAGCGGCGCAGATGCAAAATCAAGTCTCGAAAGGGAACGTGGAAGCGGTCACGCGCAGACTGCAGGCCTGTTACCAGACCCTTTCGGATGCTTACCTTGATGCGCGCGAGGCAATCGATAACCTGCGCCACATCCCGGACGAGGGGTTGGAGGACTGGTTGCAAATGACAGCCGATGATTTCCAGGCGTTGACCGGCGCAACAGTCGATGTTTCGAATGTTCATTTGACGCATTTATTTTCTCCCGCTGTAAAGGCACAACTGGTCCGCATCATCCAGGAGGCGCTGACCAACGTGCGCAAGCACGCACAGGCCTGCGCGATCACACTTTCAGCTGTCGAACATTCAGGAGAGGTTATCCTGGAAGTGCACGATAACGGGCGCGGTTTTTCCCCGGAAGAAATACAACCTGCCGCCCACTACGGTCTACGCAGCATGCGCGAACGGGCGGAATCCATCGGGGCTGACTTCCAGGTCATCAGTGCGCCGGGCACCGGGACGACGGTCCGGTTGCGGATCCCGGTCGAGGAGACGACCAGCGCATGAGCACTCCTGTTCGCATCGTGGTGGTGGATGACCACACGCTTTTCCGGCGAGGGCTGGTGGGTCTGCTGGATGAGATGGAGGGATTCCGGGTGGTGGGTGAAGCTGTGGATGGCCAGGATGCGCTGGATATCATCGAAAAAGATAAGCCGGATATTGTTTTGTTGGACGTCAATATGCCGGGAATGAATGGTATCGAGACGTTGACCGCTTTGCGAAAAAGGGGGATCGACTTCCCGGTGTTGATGTTGACCATCTCCCAGCATGAGGAAGATTTGGTCGGCGCCATTCGTGCTGGAGCCAGCGGGTACCTGCTCAAGAACGCCGAACCGGAGACCTTGCGCCAGACGATCCTCCAGGTGGTGGCCGGGAAGTCGGTCCTGGCGCCGGAGATGACTGAGCAGGTTTTTCGTCTGGTACGCAGCGGGCAACTGGGTACGGCAAACCTGTTGACCGAGCGGGAAATCGAGGTGCTGCGTTTCTTGTCGCGTGGCCTGACCACGGCGCAAACAGGGGCAAAGCTGTTCATATCCGAAAACACGGTCAAAACACACATCCGTCATATTCTCGAAAAGCTGGAAGTGAGCAATCGCGCCGAAGCGGTAGCGAAAGCCACCCAACTTGGCATAATTTAGGCTCTTTGGGAATTTCCGCCGCTCGCTGCACGAAGACGAAGGGGTAGATACCCAGACCTTTTTAAATTAACTTAATCTATGACAACCGGGTGATGACAGTGGGTGATACGCCTATCACCCACTCGTATTTTGAAAATCCTTCGTTTGTACATACGAAATACATGACAAACCAGAGATTATTTGGTAAATTTATGGGGTCAAATCAAACGACGATCGGGTCTATTTAAGTGAACCAGATTCCAGAATTTTCGCGCCGCCTGCTGATTGCATCAGCCAATCCATTGTTCCGTGAGGGCTTGTACAAACTCTACGCGGTGCACTGGAGCGCGCAAAATGTGCACGTGGATATGGCCACCACGATGGAGGAGACCCTCCGTTTTCTCGAGAACTTCCATCCTGATCTTGTGATCGTCGACCATGATGATCACACCATCAACCGTAGCGAGTTCTTGAACCGTTTCGTGACGGGCGAGATGCCCATGAAGGTGATCCTGGTCTCCCTGGCCGCTTCCGAGCCGGTCTTGATCTATAACCGCATGCAATTGACCGCTGCCCAGGTGGAAGACTGGCTGGCAAATCCCTGGGACGAGTAGCCCAACTTCTCTGCTTAGGAGTGTGTTTATGCGTCATTTTGTGATCGTAGCAATTCTGGTCATTGCCCTGGCCTTGCTGACCTATTTCGGGTTGGACGCGGTCGGTTTGATGCCTGTCCAGGCCAGTGCGCAGGCGGTGACCATCGACTGGCTCTGGGATCTGGAGGTCATGACCATTTCCTTCCTGTTTGCTTTGATCATGGTTCCCTTGCTCTACAGCCTGATCGTCTTCCGGCGGAAAAAAGGCGAAACAGGTGATGGCGAACACATCGAAGGCAATACTTCCCTCGAAATCACCTGGACAGTGATCCCGTTGTTCGTTGTGCTTATTTTTGCTTACCTTGGTGCCTATAACCTGGGTGAAACCCGTCGCGTGGACCCCCAGGCAATGGAGATCAAAGTCACCGCGCAGCAATTTGCTTTTACCTATGAGTACCCTGATTACGGGATCATTTCCAAAGATCTTTATCTGCCGGTCAACCGGCAAGTGCTCTTGAAGATGACTTCTAAAGACGTGCTGCACTCATTCTGGGTGCCTGAATTCCGCGTCAAACAGGATATCGTGCCCGGTCGCATCACCGAATATCGCATCACCCCAACGCTTTTGACCGAGGCTCAGCCTTACAGGGTGCGCTGCGCGGAATTGTGTGGCGCTTCTCATGCATATATGGAATCAGATGTGCGCGTGGTCTCGCAATCTGAATTCGATGCCTGGGTGGCTGCCCGTCAGGAAGAAGCCCTGGCAGCTGCGAACACACCCGAGGGTCGTGGGGGAGCGCTGGTTGCCCAAAATGGTTGTCTGGGTTGTCATTCCTTGGATGGCAGTCCTGGCACTGGTCCGACCTGGTTGGGAATCTATGGGCGGCAAAGAGAACTGGCAGATGGAAGCGTTGTCACAGCAGATGACGCGTACATCAAGGAGTCCATCTTGAATCCGCAGGCCAAGATCGCGGCAGGTTTCGAAGGCGTGCTCATGCCGGCCTACGATTTTACCGATGAACAGATTGCGGACATCATTGCATACATGCAGACATTGAGATAGGTAGAGGAGCGTATATGAAGACAGTGAAACCTGTTTGGCGCGGCTTGTTGCTGCTATTGATTGGAGGCGTGATCGGCTATGCCATCGGGCTGGGGCTGGATGCCCTGGCGGCTGGGCGGCCGGACTTTGTCGCCCCCTTGAGCGGTTTGTTTGCGATGTTAGGTGCAGTCCTGGCCTTTTTCTTCGGGCTGGTCGGCTACAACGGCGTGACGCGCGGCCTGGTCTGGCAAATCATCGGTACGCTGGTGGGCGGCTTCTTCGTGACCGGCATCCGTGCGCTGATGGGATTGACAGCGTTTGGTGGCTTCTTCTTTACAGAACCTGCCTGGGTCTTCGGCGGGTTGGTTGGCGTGTTATCCTTCCTGGGCGGGGTGGGCGCTCTGAAAGACTGGTTCAAGTGGGCGATGGGCGAAGAAACTTCCGACCATCATGCAGATGAACCGGGTTGGCAAAAGTATTTTGGGGTTTCGCTCGATCACAAGGTCATTGGGGTCCAATACACGCTTACTGCCCTCGCCTTGATGGGCTTCGGTGGTATCTTTGCCCTGATCTTTCGCACAGAGCTGGCCGCTTCACAATTGCAGTTCCTGACCAACACCTTTCGTGCCTTTGATCAAAGTGGCTTGCAATTCTACAATACCTTGATGAGCCTGCATGGCATGGTGATGATCGTCTCGATCCTGCTTGGCATTGCGGGTGTGATCAACTATCTGGTGCCGCTGCTGATCGGCGCGCAGGATATGGCTTTCCCGCGCTTGAACGCGTTTTCGTTCTGGATTGCCGTCCCGGCGGCGGTTCTGCTTCTCTCTGCACTCTTCCTGGGCGGTTTCGATACCGGCTGGACCGGATACCCGCCGCTTTCCACACGTTCCCCGGTTGGCATCCAGATGTTCTTCCTGGGAGTGTTCGTAGCAGGTTGGTCGTCCATCCTTGGCGCGCTCAATTTGCTTGCCACGGTGGTGCGTATGCGTGCCAATGGTATGACCGCCTTCCGTATGCCCATTTTCGTCTGGGCTGCCATTGCCACCTCCATCATCTCTTTGACGGCCACACAGTTGATCGGCCTCTCGTTCCAGTTGGTCATGTTCCAGCGCTTGTTGGATATGGGTTTCTTCGATGCAGCGCGCGGCGGCAATCCGATCCTCTTCCAGCACCTGTTCTGGTTCTACTCGCACCCGGCTGTGTATGTATTCGTGTTACCGGGGCTGGGTGTGATTTCTGAGTTGTTGCCTGTTTTCGTTCGCAAGCCGTTGTTTGGGTACCGCTGGGTGGCTATGTCGTCGCTCGGTATTGCCCTGGTCGGGTTCCTGGTATGGGCGCACCACATGTTCACGTCCGGGATGAACGAGTACCTGCGTGTCCCGTTCATGTACAGCACCCTGCTGGTGGCTGTCCCGACGGGGGTTAAATTCTTTTCCTGGGTGGCGACTTTATGGAAGGGTAAGATCGACCTGCCGACCCCAATGCTCTTCGTGCTTGGCGGGATCGTCGTCTTCCTGCTGGGCGGTCTTTCCGGCCCCCCGAATGCCACTGTTTCGACGGACCTGCACCTGCACGATACCTACTTTATTGTTGGCCACTTCCACGATACGATGTTCGGTGGTTACATCTTCCCGTTCTTTGCAGCGATCTATTACTGGTTCCCCAAAGCGACCGGTCGCCGCATGAGCGAAAGATTGGGCAAGTTGCATTTCTGGCTGATGACCCCTGCCTTCCTGGTCATGAGCCTCGCCATGATGCGTGTCGGCCTGCTTGGCATGCGCCGCCGCATCGCTGACTACGATCCCATGCTTGGCTTCGACCTGACACACTTGATTACCACGATCGCGGGTTATCTGATCTTCACTTCTGTGGTCATCTTCCTGTACAACTTCTTCCATAGTATGAAGCATGGTGAGAAGGCGGAAAACAACCTTTGGAATTCGCGTTCGCCGGAATGGCAGGTCCCCTCTCCGATGCCGGTCCACAACTACGACCGGGCCTTCGAAGTGGTTGGGGAACCGTACGATTACGGCTTGCCCGGTTCCCGGTATGTAGAGTTTGTAAAAAATCAAGAAAATAAATCATGAGTGGGCGAGGAGACTAATCGATGGCTCATACAGATAAAAAGACTGCCCTCAATCAAGGCGTGATTATCTTCGCCTTTCTGGCAGTTTTGACGGCGCTGGAATTTTTCGTCGCGGTTGCGACCGGATCGGTTGCTTTGTTGGCGGTCGTCGCCCTGGTCAAAGCTGGTCTGGTGGTGTACTACTACATGCATATCTATCGCTTGAATCGCGAAGATCGTGGGGAGCACGAATCGTATGCCTACAAGACTGGCACCAACCGCCTTGGTTTGTGGCTTTTCCTGCTTTCGGACTCGTTCGTCTTTGGCGGGTTGGCGGTTGCACGTTTCAACCTGCTGGGGCTGACCCGTCCGCACCTGGATCAGACCCTGGGTCTGGCTGTGACTTCGATCTTGCTGCTTTCTTCGTTCTTTATGAACCGCGCGGAGACCTCGATGGAACACAACGATCGCAAGGGCTTTCTCATTGGTACGACCTTGACGCTCATTCTGGGAATCGGGTTTTTACTGGGCGTAGTCGGTGTGGAATGGCCGCAGGCTATCCATGAAGGAGTCACGCCTTCATCCGGAGCTGCCGGCGCGATCTTTTTCATGATGACCGGTATGCATGCCTTCCATGTATTGACGGGTGTCATTTTCCTGATCATCGTTTTACGGAATGGCGCGCGCGGGTTGTATTCGGCGGAAAAGCACTGGGCAGTGGAGGCCGCCGCTGTCTACTGGCACTTTGTAGATGTGGTCTGGATTTTCTTCTACCCGGCTCTGTATTTGATTGGATCTGCGATCTAGAAGGTTTTGTTTGCAAGCGGGGTGGACCTGACCGGTTCACCCCGAATTGAGGCAAGAACGATGACAAAGAATGTGTTGTGGGTGGGGTTGGGGTTGCTGGTTTTGATTGGGGCGGTCATGCTGGCCGTGTTGCTGTTTCCAAAGGAAGTCACTTTTCGCGGGACACTGTATGATCCGGCACTGCCCGCGCCCGAGATCGCGCTCGTCCGCGATGATGGTAGCAACTTTCGGCTGAGCGAGCAGCGAGGAAACATCGTCCTGTTGTTCTTCGGATACACTTCCTGTCCGGATGTCTGTCCGACCACGTTGTCTGAGTTGCGCAAGTTGAACACGGAGCTGGGCACCAACGCTGAACGTGTAAAAGTGATCTTTATCACCGTAGATCCGGAGCGCGACACCCCGGAACAAATCCAGAAATATGTTTCGATATTCAATCCGGCATTTATTGGTTTGAGCGGCTCTGTCGTTGAGCTGGAACCGATTTGGAAAAGCTATGGTGTTTACCGTGAAGTGGAGCAGGTTTCCACTTCCGCAAGCGGATATCTTGTAACGCATACCGCGCGCGTGTATTTGATCGACCGGGATGGGAATTTGCGTTTATCGTACAGCTACGGTACGCCGACCGATGATATTCTGCACGACCTGAAAATCTTGTTCAAGTAGTGGAGGGACCCATGTTCAATCTTCGATTTTTGCTCGTCAGCTTTTTGCTGGTTGCTATCTTGCTGGCCTGTAGCCCTGCGCGCGAGCAGAGTTTACAGGTGATGGATGCCTGGTCTCGACCCGGCCTGGCAGGTGGGAATGGAGCCGTTTTCTTCGTAATCGAAAACCCTGGCACAGCGGATCTCCTGCTCTCGGCCTCCAGCGATGTTGCGGATGCGGTGGAACTGCACAAGACCATCATGCAGGACGGCAACATGCAGATGGTGCACCAGATGAACGTCCCGGTGCCAACGGGTGAGACGGTTTTCAAGCCGGGCGACCTGCATGTGATGCTGATCGGCTTGAAGA
>DAOTXM010000015.1:0-8224 GCA_034435215.1 Anaerolineales bacterium | reverse complement strand
GGGGCGTACGCCCCCCGCGCACACCATTTTTGCCGCCTCTTTAAATACAGGCTGAGTAGTTACGAAAAAAGAATAGGCTTTCTGCTTATGATGAGATGGAGCGCTGAAAATGATGTGATGGGATCGTGAAAAGAAAGGTGGAGCCTTTTCCCAACCCTTCTGATTCGACCCAGATTCTCCCACCGTGCGTTTCGATGATGCGTTTGACCAGGGCGAGCCCAATCCCTGTCCCTTCAGCCTGGGGATCAAGTTTATTGAACAATCCAAAGATGCGCTCCTGGAATTCCGGGGCTATCCCAATGCCATTATCGCGAACAAAGAAGACGGGATGACCGTCCGGATCTGTTCCTTGCTGCCCGATCTCGACGCGTGGTTTCGGCTGGTCACCCATGAACTTGACGGCGTTGTCCACCAGATTTTGCAGCACCTGGGTCAAGCGGGTTCGATCGCCGTAGACCGTGGGCAGGCCGGATGCAATTTCCAGGTGAACCCCCTGTGCATCGATCCCCCCCATGACAAGGTGTACGGCGTCATGGACAATGGTCTCAAAGGAAACGGCCTCAGGCGGGTTCAACATGCGTCCAGCGCGCGAAAGTTCCAATAACTCGTCCAGGAGGGTTTGCATCCTGTTGGTCGCCCTGAGAATGTGTTCCATATCGCTTTTGACTCGCTCGTGATCGGCGGCCTGAATATCCTCTTCCAGGTATCCCAGGAAACCCCGAATGGTGATGAGCGGCGCTTTTAGATCGTGCGATACAGTATAGGTGAATCGTTCGAGCTCATCATTCTTGTTTTTTAGTTCTGCGATGTACTTTTCGCGTTCGGCCTCGATCTGTCTTAGTTTGGTAACATCCCGTTGTATTCCCCATACTCCGATCAAGTGTCCATCCTGGATTTCACCAACAGCATTGTTCATGAAATATACACGCTCTCCTTTTTCGTTCACCTCTTCGGTCAGGCGATCTGACGAGCGATATCCCTCGCGCACCAATCTTAAGGTGGACTGGTTATTGACTTCTGTGGCCAGCCCGCCGTATAGGTCATTCAACAGATTTTTGCCGATCAATTCTTCGCGGGAGCTGTAACCGTACATTTTTGCCAGCGCTTCATTACATTCCGCAATATACCCGCTTTCCTGAATCCGGGCAACTTGTTCTTCGGAGGGCAGGTCGATGGGGATAGGTTCATAAAAAGATAGCAACCAAATGCCCTCTGCGCTTTTTTCGATGAAGTTTTGATAACGCTTATTGCTGGCTGCCAGTTCAGCGGTCCGGCTTGCGACGCGTTGTTCCAGATCGGAAAACATGCGCGCGTGGTTCAAAGCCAGTTCGGCCAAGCTCATCAACAGTTGTGCCAGTTCGAATTCGTCCTGTGTAAAGGGGGGATCGGCGCGGCGCAGAAGCAACAGCATGCCGATCATTTTTTCTTCCGAACGAATGGGCAGAACAATCGAATGTTCCTGTGTAATCTGTACACCAACCTCCGGTGGGTAGATGGCGCGCGGGTCGAGATGTGAATTGTTGACACATTCTGCCTGTTGCCTGCGTGCTGCATCGCCGATGATGCCTTGTCCGAGAGGGATCGTCCATTCCTGATAAAAGGCGTTGCTGAACCATTGCCGGCCCTGGGTTTCGATCGGGCGTAGAACTGCGGCTTCTTCATCCAGCCAGTAGGGGGAAAATACATCGTGAGCGACCAGTTCATTCGCAGTACGACGGATGATCTCCAAAATCTCGGACATATCCACAGTGGCCAACAACTCCCGGCTGAAATCCAGGAGGCGTTGCCGGACGTTTCCCGTGTGGCGTTCTATCTCGACCTTGTTTTCCAACTCAAGGTTCAAGTGGCGGATCTCGTCTTCCGCATAGTTCCGTTCTTCGATCTCGTCTTGTGCTCTGGCGAGCGCTCTCTCCACCCGGTCGATGGCCAGCCGGATCAGTTGTGCGGCGATAAAAAAGGTAATGCTGGCGTTGATCAACGCGGCTATATCTGTGATGGGGCGCTCCAGGTTGACCAACCAGCCCGCCCGTCCTGCCAGGAGCAAGGTCACACCCATCAAGAAAGCGATCCCTGCTGTTAAATATCCAACCCGCTTGCCGATGAACAGCTCTGCACCGATCACAACCAAAACGAGCATGGGGAAGGCCGTTCCCTGCACCCCTGCGCCATCCCAGGCAAGATAGGAAAGCCAAGCCCCGTTCACTACCAGCATGATATAAACTGCGATCTTGGTTTTCTTTGCTTTTACAATTAGAAGAAGAACCAGACTCAATGCCATTCCCAGGATCGAATTGCGGGCGAAATTCCCCCAGGCTGGGTTGCCGTTGGACAGGTAAATACCTGTGCTGATGATAAATGTCCCAGCCAAGACGAATGCGACATGCCGGAGGGCGCTCATGGCATCCTGCGTCTCTAATAATTCAACCGGAAATGTTTTGTTGCCTCTATCAGTCATCCGAGCCTCTCAGATGTTTGTTTGGAATGTAAGCATGGAGCTGTTGGGGAGAACCTCGATATTATACGTGTAATGATCGACTTGTTACGATAAAATCTACTTATCGCCTAGGATTATGTAATGCCCACGGTCACGAATTGCGCTCTCCAACCCTTGAAAAAGCGCAATTTGTGACCGCCCTGGATAGATCTTCCCCGAAGGAAGGGAGAAGTAGAGTGTCCCCACTCCCCGATTTGTTGATAAGATACCTGTGATTGGATCTCCCATGACCTGGCACAAAACGACCCTGGAAATCCCTACCCGCGGGAAAGGATTGCATGACATCACCGCGACCGTTCGCGCACAGTTGCGGGACTGGGACGTCTGCGATGGCATATGCTTCCTGTTCCTGCCACATACCAGCGCATCGCTGGTCCTCAGTGAAAACTGGGATCCGACCGCCCGCGCCGATCTGGAAACTTTCATGGAACGCCTCATCCCTGAACGGGATACCTGGTACACCCACGATCTGGAAGGACCGGACGACGCCACCTCCCACATCCGCGCCATGCTGACCGATACCAGTCTGACCATCCCGGTGGACGATGGCAACTTGTCGTTAGGCGCCTGGCAGGGAATTTATCTTTTCGAGCACCGCACCCGTCCACACCGGCGCAAAGTGTTGCTGCGCGTTTTGAGTGTGGATTAACACGAAAAGAGCCGGGCTAACCATTGCCCAACTCTTTTCTGCTGGTTGCTCGTCACTGTCTACTGACTACTGTCTTTTTACTTTCCAAACTTCTCTTTCAAGATATCCTCTAATGTGGGTTGCCCAATCTCTTGCAGTTCATAGCGCACACGCTGGTGGGGCTTGTTGATCTTGATGACGCGCGTCAGGTCGATGGGTGTACCCACAATGACCATATCCACGTCGGCTTTCTCGATGGTGGCTTCCAGGTCGCGCATCTGTGCCTCGCCATAGCCCATAGCCGGCAGGATCGGACCGGTCTTGGGGTACTTCTCGTAGGTCTTTGCGATCGACTTGACCGCGAACGGACGTGGATCCACGATTTCCGCGGCGCCGAAGCGGCGGGCAGCCACGAAACCAGCGCCGTAGGCCATTTCACCATGCGTCAGCGTGGGACCGTCTTCCACCACTAGCACGCGCTTACCGCGGATGGCTGCGGGGTCGTTCACGAACAGCGGAGAGGCGGCTTCGATCTGGATGGCCTTCGGGTTCAATTTGCGCAGGTTCTCGCGTAATTGGATAACATTATCCGGGTCGGCTGTGTCCACTTTGTTGATCACGAACACATCCGCCAGCAGGGCATTGGTCTCGCCGGGGTAGTACTTTGTCTCGTGACCGGGGCGGTGCGGGTCGACCACCACAATTTGCAGGTCCGGGGCGTAGAACGGGAAATCGTTGTTGCCGCCGTCCCACAGGACGATGTCCACTTCCGTCTCGGCTTGACGCACGATCTTCTCATAGTCCACGCCCGCGTAGACGATCACGCCGTTATCGAGGTGCGGCTCGTACTCCTCGCGCTCCTCGATGGTGCACTCGTGCTCGTCCAGGTCACCGTAGTCCGCGAAGCGCTGCACTTCCTGGCGGATGAGGTTGCCGTACGGCATCGGATGGCGGATGGCGGCCACCTTGTAGCCCATTTTGCGCAGGAGGAGCGACACGCGCCTCGTGGTCTGACTTTTGCCTGCTCCCGTGCGAACGGCGCAGACCGAAACTACCGGCTTGTTCGACTTGACCTGTGTCTCGCGCGTGCCCAGCAGGCGGAAATCTGCGCCCGTGGCGATGACCAGACTCGCCTTGTGCATCACGTATTCGTGTGGCACGTCCGAGTAGGCGAAAACGACCTGTTCCACGCCGTGTTGCTTGATCAGCGCAGGGAGTTCCTCTTCGGCCCGGATGGGGATGCCCTGCGGGTAAAGGTCACCAGCCAGTTCGGGCGGGTAGAGGCGGCCTTCGATGTCCGGGATCTGGGTAGCGGTGAATGCCACGATTTCATAGTCCTTATTTCCACGGAAATAGGTGTTGAAATTGTGGAAGTCGCGCCCGGCGGCGCCCATAATGATGGTTTTGATAGGCATTGGTTCTCCTATTTGACAAGTCACGCTGAGGACAGTGTCCGGTGCGGCCCGGTGGTGGGATTTGAGCTGCGCCGTTTTTACCCAGGTGACATGTTATCAAATACTCTGATGGTCGAGTGGCCCGAGCGCAGCTTGCGAAGGGCATATCGAGACCACCTTATTCGCAAACAGTTTCTAGCGCTTGATGGTCTCGATACGGGCTGTCACTCTACTCGACCATCAGGGATCCGAAAATATAATGCGTAACCTTGTTACGGATTACGCATTACGCTTCACATCGCTTCCGGCGCCTGGATCACCAGCAAACGCAAGGCATTCGCCAGCACCTGCCGGGTCGCCGCCACCAGTCGCAGACGGGAAGCCTGCACTTCTGCGCTCTCGGCCTGGATGACCGGCACGCTGTGATAGAACGAATGAAAGGTGTTCGCCAGATCGTAAGCATACGTAGCGATTACCAACGGACGGTATTCCTGCGCGGCCTGCTCCACGGTAGCAGGGAAGCGGGAAAGCAGGTCGACCAACTGCACTTCATGGGGAGTCAGTTCATGCGCAAAGGTGGCAAAATCCGGCAGCCCGCCAGCTTTGCGCAGGATGCTGTTAGCGCGCACGTATGCGTTCTGGATGTACGGCGCAGTACGGCCATCGAAACTCAAGGCATCGTTGATGTCGAAGACAATATCCTTATTGTTGTCCACGGAGAGTATGCTGTACGCCAATGCTCCCAACCCAATCTGCCGGGCGGTCTGGATACGCATGGTGTTGGACATTTCCGGCGTGCGCTCGGTCATGGCAGCCAACGCGCGCCGTTCGGCCTCATCAGCCACATCCTTGATCAGTGCCACCCGCCCGTGCCGGGCTGACATGGCGCCTTCTGGTAACGTGATGTAACCGTATGAAAGGTGATAGCACTTGGCTGCCTGCGGGAAGCCCCATAGCTCTAAAATCTTGAAAACTTGCTGGAAATGCAGGTTCTGGCGGAAATCCACCACATAGATCGAACGATCCACATGATATTGTTCGAATTTGACCTTGGCCAGTGCCAGGTCTTTGGTCAGGTATAAGGTTGTGCCGTCGTTGCGCAGGATGACCGCAGTTCGATACTTCTCTTTGGTCAATCCCAGTTTTTCATCGATCTTGACGATCACCGGGCCGCCTTGCGGACGTTCATCCTCGGCAATGCCTTTCTGGAGCAGTTCCTCTACGATGGCTTTGGAGGGTTCGTCTACATCGCTTTCATAGAACCAGACATCGATTTTCACATCCAGCATGTTCAGGATGTCGCGAAGTTCTTCCATGCTCCACTCGCGCGTCTCCAGCCACAGCGCACGTACTGCCGGATCGCCCGCATCCCATTTGCGGTACATTTCGCGTCGTTCGGCGTCATATGCCTCGCGCTGTGCCTTTTCCTCGGCGCTTTCGTTTTCCTTTGCTTCCAACAGTTTGGTGGCCTCGGTGTAGATTTTCCGCAGCCACTGTCCACGTGCGTGAATCTCTTGAGGTTCCTGGCCTTTGTAGAATTTGTTGTAAGCCCACAAAACAGTAATGACACCCAGCCCGATGTCACCAGGGTAGGACGCACGGATGACCTCGAAACCGTTTAATTCCAGGATGCGCGCCAGCGACTCGCCCAGAAGCGTGGTACGGGCGTGCCCGATGTGGAAGGAGTGGTGCGTATTGGGTTGGGCATATTCGACCATCACCCGGTCGGATTTCTTCTCACCGCGCCCAAAGTTCGTACCCTCTTCCAGGATTCTATTGACCACACGGGAGGTGTACTCCTCGGTCGAAAAATATAAATTAAGGTAGCCCTTGACTGCTTCGACACGGCTGATGCCTTTTGCGCTTCCTACGCGGACTTTGACCTGCTCGGCGATCTCCTGCGCCCTCTGTGGGACAGGTTTTCCGGTTCCTTTTCCGGCGCGGGTCTCATCTGCCGCTGTCTGGAAGAACGAAGTGGATATGCCCCACTCCCCGCTGAATGGGATCGGCTGCCACTTAAGTTCAGCCAGCAGAATATCATGTTGCCGGCAAAATTCCTTGATTTTGGCTTCGATGGCTTTTTGTTCGGAGTCAAACATGCATCACCTGTTACGAGCAGGGATTATATCATCCCCGTAAGGGGAAGCATCCATACCGTTATTTCATCTGTGTTTATCTGTGGTTTGATCGTGGTTGCTTAGGCAAACCACTGGCGCTAAGCAAACCAAAAACGGGAGCCCATTTCTGGCGCTCCCGCGAAAAAACAGGGTGCATATTCTTAAGCAGATTTCTTACTGCGTGACTTCTTCGCAGGTTTTTCTTCCGCTTCGACCTGCGGTTCTACAGCCTTCGCAGGCTGTAAATCGAGACTCGCCAGATGCTTCATCAACCGGCCCTTGCGGCGTGCCGCATTATTTTTGTGGATGACGCCCTTTTCAGCAGCTTTGTCCAGGGCGCTGATGGCGGCCAGCACAGCAGCCCTGGTTTCTTCGGCCGAACCGGTTTCCATGGTGTTGCGTGCCGTGCGGACAGCGATACGGGCCGAGCCACGATAGACACGATTACGTAAGCGGCGTTTTTCGTTTTGCCTGTTGCGCTTGATTTGAGACTTGATATTAGCCAAGGTCTTTCTCCTGAAAAATTGCTTGCCGAAATGCGCTGTGGCTGGGAGTTGCCACGGAGCGTTATTCTACATGAGAGACCGAGATTTGTCCAGCCCGAGTTATGGCGTAGCCGTTGCGGAGGGGGTTGCCGCTGCCGCTGTGCTGGTGGGTGGGAAGGTGGCAGTAGCCGTGACCAGGTTCACCGGGATGATGAGTTGTTGCCCGACAAAAATGGCATTCGGGTCTTCCAGCTTATTCTCTTTGATGATTTCATCCATCGTGCTGTTGAACAGGGAGGCAATCGTGGCCAGCGTATCGCCAGCCTGGACAAAGTAGGTTAATTTCGTGCCGCGCTGCAGGTCCGCCGGGAGGGGTGTAGAAGTTGGCAATGGCATACCAGGATACGGAAGCAGAATTTCCTGACCGGGATAGATGATTTGGGTAGTAGGATCGATCCCTGTTCCAGATTCTGCGTTGTATGGATTAAGTAAGAGAATGAGGGCCACGCCATCGTTCCCGAGGTTTTCTTTCTCCACGATGGTTGCCAGGAAATCGCCCTCTTGCACGGTATAAGTATAGGGTGCACTGCGCGTGGGAGTCGGCGTTTCTGTAAAGGTAGGCGTAATGGTGAGCGTTTCCGTTGGCGTGGGAGTGAGCGTCGGGGTAAAGGTCAGGGTTGGGGTGGGGGTCTCGGTGGCGAACAGCGTATTGAGCGGCTTGCTCGGCCCGGTCAACCAGATGACCAGCAGGATGATGCCGATCAGAATCAGCAAGGCGGCTCCGCCCCAGACAATGAAAACCTGGTTCTGTTGTCGTCGTTTCCGGTAGCTGTCGATGACACTACGCGTGGATTTTTTGTTATCCATGGTATTTTCCTTTTTCTGCAACTTGCCTCGTGTGGATGACGTCCCACCCGATGCTCGTACGGACACATTCTACCTGATCTTGCAGGATTTAGGAAAGCTTCAAAACTGGGTGGTCTCCCTCTTGAGAGCAGGTAACAAAAGCTATAAAATTGGGGCAAATTGAACCCGAGGGAGACCGATGGAACAATTCGCCAAACCTGGAGATTTCTGTCCAAACCAAGCTTGCCCAGATTACCACA
>DAOTXM010000014.1:0-3761 GCA_034435215.1 Anaerolineales bacterium | reverse complement strand
GCGTACGCCCCCTGCGCACACCGTTTTTGCCGCCATTCTAAAAGCAGGCTGAGTAGTTACGTTGATTGTACAATATTTTGATGCTCTCAAAACGTATCAATTTCGGGATTTGGGGGTTTCTTCCCTTGAATTTCTTACAAAAAAGATATAAATATCGGATATAATTTTCAACTTATAGGACCAGAAAATCCCTGCCGGGTGGGTCTCCCGGCTGTTTTTTTGTCAGTTATTTAACCTTGCGAAGACTTGTCCTGAGGCTGTGGCCGAAGGATCGGAACTTTCACAGGGGTTCTGGAGCGTTAAATGAATAAAGAAACCCAATTGCAAATGTATTATGAAATGGTTCTCATCCGTCGCATCGAGGAAAAGGCCATGGAGCTGTACCAGCAGGGCAAGATCGGCGGTTTTTTGCACCTGTACATCGGACAGGAGGCCGTTTCCACCGGCTTGATTGCCGCCCGCCAGCCACAGGACCGCGTCATCACGGCCTACCGTGACCACGGTGTGGCCTTGAACTGCGGCATTTCCGCCAACGAGATCATGGCCGAATTGCTGGGTAAGGTGACCGGCGTTTCGAAGGGCAAGGGCGGCTCGATGCACATGGCCGACCCGGAAAAGAACATGTGGGGCGGGCATGCCATCGTGGGCGGACACCTGCCGATTGCGGCGGGCATGGCGCTGGGCGACCAGTACGCCGGGAACGACGGCGTGACTATCTGCATGTTCGGCGACGGCGCCACCAATATTGGCTTCTTCCATGAGGCGCTGAACCTGAGCAAGGTCTGGAAACTGCCTGTCTTGTGGGTATGTGAGAACAACCAGTATGGCATGGGCACGTCCGTGGAACGCGCTTCGGCGGTTTCGGAGATCCGCCAGAAGGCGGAAGGATACCAGATCCCGAACGAGCGCATCGACGGTATGGATGTGATGAACGTCTACGAGGCGGCTAAAAAGGCGCTCGAATACGTCCGCGCCGGAAACGGTCCCTACCTGCTGGAGGTGGTGACCTACCGTTTCATGGGACACTCGATGGGCGACCCGGAACGTTACCGCGAAAAGCAGGAAGTCGAAAAATGGAAGGAAGACGACCCGATCGGCATCTTCCGCAAGAAGTTGATTGCCAAGAAGACCGCCACGGCCAAAGCGCTGGATGAGATCGAAGAACGCGCCATGCAGGATGCCCTAAAAGCGGTGGAGTTCGCAGAAGCCAGTCCCGAGCCGGCCCCTGAAGCGCTTTGGGAAGATGTATATGTAGAATAGATAACGGACAGCAGACGATAGACCACGGTTTGTTGTCCTTCGTCTGCGGTCGTCCGAATGAAATGAGGACTTATGGCAAGAATAACCATGCGAGAAGCAATATCCCAGGCGCTGATGGAAGAGATGGACCGCGATCCGGCCGTCTTCATCCTGGGGGAAGAGGTGGGCGTGTGGGGCGGCACGTATGCCGTCACCAAAGGTTTTTATGACAAATACGGCCCAGAACGGGTCAAGGATACGCCGATAGCCGAGAACGCCATCGTCGGGGCGGCCATTGGGGCGGCCATGGTCGGCCAGCGCCCGGTTGCGGAGCTGATGACCATCAACTTTGCCTTTGCGGCCATGGATTATGTGGTCAACCAGGCGCCCAAACTGCGCTACATGTTCGGCGGGCAGTTCAAAGTCCCGCTGGTGATCCGCGCCGTCGGTGGCGGCGGGCGCCAGCTGGGTGCAACCCACTCGCAGACCCCGGACGCAATCTTTGCGCACTTCCCCGGCCTGAAGGTGGTCAGTCCCGGCACCCCGGAAGACGCCAAGGGACTGCTCAAGTCGGCCATCCGCTCGGACGACCCGATCCTGTTCATCGAGCACGCCACCATGTACCAGGTGCGCGGCGAAGTGCCGGAGGGCGAGTATCTCGTCCCAATCGGGGTGTCCAAGGTCCAGCGTCCCGGCAAAGACGTGACCATCGTCACCTACTGCAAGGGTCTCGAACTCTCGATGAAAGCCGCTGACGAACTGGCCGGACAGGGCATCGATGTGGAAATCGTCGACCTGCGCACCCTGCGCCCGCTCGATATGGAACCCGTGCTCGCATCATTCAAGAAAACCAACCGCGCCGTCATCGTCGAGGAGGGCTGGAAATCCTACGGCGTTGGTTCCGAAGTGGCCAGCCGCATCTATGAAGAAGCGTTCGACTACGTCGACGCGCCAATCCTGCGCGTGGCGCAGAAAGAAGTCCCGCTGCCTTACAACCGTACGCTCGAGCAGTCGGCCCTGCCGCAGGTACCCGACATCGTGGCGGCGGTGAAGGAGGTGATGAAATAATGGCCGAAACGATCAACATGCCCAAACTGGGCTTCGACATGGCCGAAGGCACGCTCGTCCGCTGGGTGAAGACCGTCGGTGAGACAATCAATAAGGGCGAAGTGCTGGCCGAGATCGAAACTGACAAAGCCACGGTCGAAGTCGAGTCGTCCGCTTCGGGAGTGGTCTTGAAGCATCTGGTGGACCAGGGTGCAGTCGTCCCGGTCAGCACGCCGATTGCGGTGATCGGTGCAGCAGGGGAAGATATTAGCAGTCAGCCTTCAGCGGATAGTGGTCAGCAAACAATCCTGGTGGAAGAAACTACGCCTCAACCCGCCCCCAAACCTGCTCTTGTTCAATCGTCAATCGGCAGTCCCCAATCTGAAATCGTCAAGGCTTCGCCGCTGGCGAAGAAGATGGCGCGCGACAAAAACGTCGACCTGGGAAAGGTGCAGGGCACCGGCCCCGGCGGGCGCATCGTGCGCAGGGATATCGAGGCGGCGCTGGCCAGCGGACCACAGACCACAGATCGTAGACCACAGGCTGTTGTCAGCGGCCCGCTGTCCGAGGTCGCGGTTTCCCGTGAAGCTGAGACCGTCCAACTGAGCAAATTGCGCCTGGCCATCGCCCGCCGCATGGCCGAGAGCAAGACCACGGTCCCGCACTTCTACGTCACCCACGAATACAAAATGGACGCGGTCATGGCGCTGCGGGTACAGGCCAACGAGTTCCTGCCTGATAATGAAAAACTCTCGGTCAACGATTTCATCGTCAAAGCTGCCGCGCTCGCACTGCGCCAGTTCCCCAACCTGAATGCCTCCTTTGCTGGCGACAAAGTCGTTCGTCACGGCGCGGTCAACGTGGGCGTGGCTGTGGCGGTCGAGGGCGGCCTGCTGACCGTGGTCAGCAAGGACACCGACCAGAAGTCCCTGCGCCAGATTTCCAACGAGGTCAAAGCCATGGTGGCGCGCGCCCGTGAAGGCAAGGTCAAGCCGGAGGACATCGAGGGCTCGACCTTCTCGGTCTCCAACCTGGGCATGTATGAGGTGGAGAACTTCATCGCCATCCTCAACCCGCCCGAAGCGGCCATCCTGGCAGTCGGCTCGGCGATGGAAGTGCCGGTGGTCGAGAACGGCGAGGTCAAATCCGGCTGGCGCATGAAAGCGACGATTTCCGTCGATCACCGCGTCAGCGATGGGGCAGAGGCGGCGCAGTTCATGCAAGCACTGGCGGGGTTCCTGGAAAATCCGGTCAGGATGTTGGTGTAAAAAGTAGAACTCCGAGTTTTTCAAAAACCCGGAGTTTTTTGTATGCGGTGGTGGTCACAAAGTAAGTGATGCGAGTTGTTTCATGTCAAGATTATGCTCAACGATGAACCAATGGGTAACCATATAGTGCATGGCATCGCACTTTGTAACTACTCAGCCTGTATTTAAAGAGGCGGCAAAAATGGTGTGCGCGGGGGCGTACGCCCC
>DAOTXM010000013.1:0-3914 GCA_034435215.1 Anaerolineales bacterium | reverse complement strand
GCGAAGGACAGTCCGTCTTCCTGGCCGAGTGGATGCACATCGGCGCGCTGCAATTGGACTGGACCTTCCGCGTGGATACGCTCTCGACCACCATGATTCTGGTCGTTTCTGGCGTGGGGACGTTGATCCACATCTACGCCATCGGCTACATGCACGAGGACGTGCGTTTCAATAACGACCCCGGTCGCTATCGCCGTTTCTTTGTCTTCTTCAATCTGTTCATCGTCGCCATGATGATCCTGGTCAGCGGCGACTCGTACCTGATGTTGTTCGTCGGCTGGGAAGGCGTGGGCTTGTGCTCCTTCCTGCTGATCGGGTTCTGGTATGAGATGGACACGCTGGCGCGTCCCTCCTGGGCTAATTCCGACGCCGCTAAAAAGGCCTTCGTCACCAACCGCATCGGCGACTTTGGTTTCCTGATCGCGGGTTTCATCATGTTCTGGGCAATGGGCAGTTTCCAATTCGACGAAGTTTTTGAGCTTGCTCCGCAAGTTGCCCCAGGCATCATTGTTGCGATCACGCTCTTCATGCTGCTGGGTGTGGCCGGGAAATCGGCGCAGATCCCGCTCTACGTCTGGTTGCCGGATGCGATGGCCGGTCCAACCCCGGTCTCGGCGTTGATCCATGCGGCGACGATGGTCACGGCGGGTGTGTATCTGGTGGCGCGCTCCGCCCCTCTCTACACATTGGTGCCGTAGGCGCAATCCATCGTGGCGATGACCGGTGCGGTGACGGCGCTCTTTGCGGCCACAATTGCGGTCGGCCAATATGACATCAAAAAGGTGCTGGCCTATTTGACCATCTCGCAGCTTGTCTTCATGGTCGCGGCGGTTGGGATGGGCGCTTTCGTGGCGGGCATGTTCCATCTTGTAACGCATGCCTTTTTCAAGGCGTTGCTCTTCCTTTCGGCGGGCTCAATCATCCTGGGACTGGAACGCGGCCATCATCATTTGGCTCACCACAAAGGACACGAAGAGCACAAAGGACATCATGAGGAAGTCTTCGATCCCGGCGACATGCGCAATATGGGCGGCCTGCGCAAGACCATGCCGGTCACCTTCTGGCTGTACATGATCGGGACGCTGGCGCTGGCAGGCATCATTCCTTTCGCCGGGTTCTGGTCGAAGGATGAAATCCTGCTGGACGCCAAGCTGCACTATCCCGGCGTTTACTTATTGTTATCGATTGCGGCTTTCTTCACCGCTTTCTACATGGGACGCCAGATCTGGATGGTTTTCTTCGGGAAAGCCCGCCATGACGCGGCGGCGCATGCCGAAGAAAGCCCCTGGATCATCACCGTGCCGCTCATGGTGCTGGCAGCCCTGTCGCTTTTAGGCGGCGCGCTCAATCTGCCCTTCGAGGGTTTCCACAACTTAGGACACTGGCTCGAACACACGCTTGGTGAAGTGGAGGCGCTTCCGCTCGACCTTGGGGTGGCAGGCATCTCGACTTTACTGGCGCTTCTGGCTATTTTTGTTTCCTGGCTTATTTACGGACGTAATCCGCTCGAGCAGGGCCAGCTCGACCCGCTCAAGAAACCGCTCGGCCCCATATTCACAGGCATGGAGCATAAATGGTTTGTGGATGAGGGTTACTGGGCTGCTTTTGTCGACCGTTACATAGATGTTTCCCGCTTCCTGGCGGATGTGGTCGACTGGCGCTTCTGGCACGACTGGTTCCATGAGGTGGTCATTGCTGGTACGTACAACTGGCTGGCTAACGTCGGCCTCAACCTGTACGCGGACCAGCGCGGCATCGACGCCCTCGCCAACGGCCTGGGCACGCTGACGAAAAATGTATCGGCGGGCTTGCGCAAGGTCCAGAACGGATTCGTGCGCAGTTATGCGCTGTCCGTATTGCTCGGCGTCGTTCTTATCTTAGGGTATCTATTGCTAAAATAATCTTTCCCCCTCACCCCCAACCCCTCTCCCAGTGGGAGAGGGGCGAAGGGGTGAGGGAGAAACGAGGGCAAATTATGGAATTTCTCTTGCAACCTCTTACTCTGGTGACCTTCTTCCCGCTGCTGGGCGTGCTGGTGCTGCTCTTCCTGCCGGGCGAGAATAAGAACGCGTTGCGTTGGACGGCGCTGGTCACTTCATTAGTGACCTTCGGCATCTCGCTGTGGGTGTTGGGGATGTTCACCGCTTCCAACCCGAACCTGCAACTGGTCGCTAAGTACGACTGGATCCAGGTGGCCGGGTGGAATATCCAGTACCACATGGGCGTGGACGGGCTTAGTATCCTGCTGGTTTTGCTGACCACCTTCCTGACCCCCATCTCGATCCTCTCGACCTGGACGGCGGTGGAAGAGCGCGTCAAGGATTTCATGCTCTTCTTTCTGCTGCTCGAAGTCGGCATGACCGGTGTTTTCCTGGCCCAAGACCTGTTCCTGTTCTACATCTTCTGGGAATTTACCCTCGTCCCGATGTACTTCCTGATCGGCATCTGGGGCGGACCACGCCGTATCTATGCCGCCATCAAGTTCTTCCTGTACACCATGGCCGGCTCGATCCTGATGCTGCTGGCCATCCTGTGGCTGGGTATCCAGGGCAAGACCTTCTCAGTGCCCGAACTGATTTCTGCAGGCGGTATACCTTCGAATATTCAGTTCTGGTTGTTCCTGGCCTTCACCGCCGCCTTTGCCATCAAGGTCCCGATGTGGCCGCTACACTCCTGGCTGCCCGACGCTCACGTGGAAGCGCCCACAGCCGGCTCGGTCATCCTGGCGGGCGTGCTACTAAAGATGGGTACCTACGGCTTCCTGCGCTTCAACATCCCGCTCTTCCCGCAGGCCGCGCTGCAACTGGCGCCCTGGATCGCGCTCTTCGCCACCATCGGCATCCTGTACGGTGCAGCGGTTTCGTATGCGCAAGCAGACGTAAAGAAACTGGTTGCTTATTCCTCTGTCAGCCACCTCGGTTTCGTCATGCTGGGCATGTTTGCCCTCAATGCACAAGGCGTCTCCGGGGCGATCCTGCAGATGGTCAACCACGGGCTCAGCACGGGCGCGTTGTTCCTTTTGGTCGGTATGATCTACGAACAGACGCATACCCGCGAGATCAAAGTCTATGGCGGGTTATGGAAGATCACCCCTATTTTCGGTTCGATCATGCTGATCGTCTCGCTCTCCTCGATGGGTCTCCCCGGGCTGAACGGTTTTGTGGGCGAGTTCACCATCTTGCTGGGCGCATGGGGCGCGGGCACGCGGGGCGGCGCGTTCGAATCATTCGGAGGCGTCTGGTGGGCTGCACTTTCGGCGCTTGGTGTCATCATGGCTGCCATCTACATCCTGTTTATGTTCCAGAGAATGTTCCTCGGCCCGCAAGGCTCGGTGGTAGAGGACGTCAAGGCACATGGCCACGGGCTGCGCGACCTGAACTGGCGCGAGATCGTCACCATCGTCCCGATCCTGGTCTTCATCTTCTGGATCGGCCTGTATCCCAAGCCCTTCTTCGACCTGATGGGCCCCAGCGTGGACAACCTGGTGGCTGCCCTGCAAACCGCAGCGCTGGTGATGCCCTAGATGCGTTCAGTCGTCAGCGCTCAGCCGGTAGCTGAACGCTGAACGCTGATCGCTGATCGCTGAAAGCTAAAAGCTATGACACAAGTTGACTTCTACGTTTTGCTCCCGCTCATTATCCTGGTCGTTTGGGCCTGTGCGCTCCTGCTGGTGGACCTGTTCATCCCCAAAGAGCGCAAGTGGCTGACCGCCTTGTTGGCCGCACTTGGACTGGCGCTGGCACTCGGGTTTACCTTGTCTCAGTTGGGACTTGGAAACACGGGTTTCAAAAATATGGTCGTGGTCGATGGCTTCTCGGTATTCGTCAATGCGCTGCTTTTGCTGACCGGTTTGCTCGGCGTGGCCCTGGCGTATGGCTATGTCAAGCGCATGGGTATCGAGCGCGGCGAATATT
>DAOTXM010000012.1:0-2578 GCA_034435215.1 Anaerolineales bacterium | reverse complement strand
AGCCAGCAGGAGCAGGAAAATCGAAAAGATCAGAATTTGTCGTTTCATTCGAAATCAATTGGCGCATTGAGCAGGGCGATCAGTAACTTGACCGCGTTCTCAATGTCACCATAATCCATCATCTCCGAAGGCGAGTGTACGTAGCGACATGGGATCATCAGCCCGCCTGTCGGCACGCCAGCGCGTGTGACTTGAATGGCACGAGCGTCGGTACTGCCCCCTGTGAGCACTTCGCGCTGTGTCGGGATTTTGGCTGTTTTGGCCGTGCGTTCCATCCACGCGACCACTTTTGGGTCAGCCAGCATCAGGTTGTCTTTGACCTTGATCGCCGGGCCTTTTCCCAGGGCAATCTCGCGCCGGACGGAATTTGGGGTGTCGCCGGTGGGCGTAACATCGATGGCGATGCCGATTTCGGGATCAATGCCGTTAGCCGAGACGGTTGCGCCGCGTACGCCGACTTCCTCCTGCGCGGTGAAGACGAAATACACCTCGTTCGGACCGGACCCAAGCCTGCGCAGCGTTTCGATAGCGACCGCCACCCCGGCGCGGTTGTCCAATGATTTGGCCACCAGCCGCCCGCCCATCGCGACGAACGGGCGCTCGAAGGCGGCCACATCGCCCAATTTGACTGGACAGTCCTTTTTGCTGGTTGCGCCCACGTCAATGAACAATTTGTCGGCGGGCGGGATTTCGTTGATCTTATCGGGACGCTCCCAACCGATCACGCCCTGTACCCCGCTTACAAAACGAACGCGGCCGCCCAGCAAGGAACGCGCAAAGGGGATGCCAACGGTGGTGAAGCGTACGAAGCCGTTCTCGTCGATATGCGTGGCGATCAGGCCGATCTCGTCCATGTGGGCGGCAACCATAACGCGTTTCCCTCGCCCTGAGCCTGCCGAAGGGCCGTTTGCAGCCTTATCCCCTTTACGCGCAATGATATTTCCTATTGTATCGACACGAATTTCGTCAGCCAAGGGTCTGATCTCAGCCAGGATGACTTCACGGATGGCATCTTCATGGCCGGAGGGGCTGGAGGTTTCAGTCAGTTTTTGGATGAGTTGTTTCATAGATTTTTCCAGGGATGTTGTACCATGTTTTTCAGTAAACCTTTCGAAGGCTTATTGCAGGTGGATTTCTTCCCCGGCGGCGAAATCTTGCTGGTTCTCGCGGGTAATGATATGCGCCTTGCCCTGCCCCATGACCTGCCAGGTTCCGTCCAGCTTGCCAACCAGGGCGGTGTTCTCGTCCACGCCCAGGATGAATTGATCTCCCTTCAACTGCCGGCGGACTCCAAGCAGGTAGGTCGCCCAGAGTCCGCGCATGCGGTCGAAATGCGGGATGACAAACGTGGCGGGCACGACTCGAAAGGCCTCCAGTGACGTCAAACCCGCGGCCCGGAAGTTCGGCACCCTTTGTGCCAGGATCATGGCGCCTGCCGAACACCCGGCGTAGACTGCGCCGCGTTCCCACGCCCTTTGTGCAGCAGCCCAGGCGCGGCTGCCCTGCATGGTCTCATACAGGTACATCGGATTGCCGCCGGAGAAATAGATGAGATCGGCATTCTCCAAGTCGGATTCCCAAACCGAATCATTTGCGGACTCGCGGTCGATGATCCTGGCGGCGGTCACATCTGCGCCCAGAGCCTGGAAATGCTCCACGCCCATGCGCAGCCAACGGTTCACGCTCTGGTCGCCCTCCTGCCCGGCGGCGGTCGGCAAACAGACTACACGCGGGGCACGGCCGTTCGTGTTGACCGAGGCCAACAGGTGACGGTCGATTTCATCCATTACAGGTAAAAATTCCCCGGCACCAACTAAAGCGATCAAACCGTTCATGCGTATCAATTTCCTGTAAGTAATTTAGGCGTTATATGTTCTAAAGCGGCATATAAAAGTTTAAGCGTGTTTTTCCAGTCATCCACGCGGGAGATGCTGATGGGTGAATGGGTGTAGCGATGCGGAACCGAAACCGATACAACCGGGATGCCCGCACGCGTACGCTGGATAGCGCCGGCATCCGTCCCGCCGCCGCCCGGCTGGCGGATTTGATACGGGATGCCTGCGGTTTCGGCGGTCTCGATCAGAAAGCGCACCAGGCGCGGATCGTCGATGGTCGCGGAGTTGTAAATATAAATCGCGGGTCCCAATCCCAGTTTGGTATTGTAGTATGGGCTTTCACTGCCATCGTGGTTGGGCATGTCGTGGGCTGGCGTCGAGTCGATGGCAATGGCCAGGTCAGGGTCGAAGGTGTGGGCTGCCACTGTTGCGCCGCGCAGGCCGACTTCCTCCTGCACAGTGAAGGCCGCCAGCAGGTCGACATTGTCCGGCGCATGTTTGACCAGTTCGATCAGCGTCGCCACACCGACGCGGTCGTCGATGGCCTTGGCCATGATCGAAGGCCCAATGCGCTCGAACCGGGTGGCAAAGGTCGCCCGGTCGCCGGGTTTGGCTTTAGGGTTGGGACCCAGGTCGATGCGCAGGGAGTCTAGCGACGGTTTGTGTTTGAGTTCATCCTCGCTGGCTAAATGGATGGGTTTCACGCCAATCACGCCAGGGAGATGATCCTTGCCGACCAGGAC
>DAOTXM010000011.1:0-13206 GCA_034435215.1 Anaerolineales bacterium | reverse complement strand
TTTGCCAAGTTATTCGAAAGAGGGCCGAAAATTGGGGGTGGGCGGACGTGCGCCCGCCTACCCTCCAATTTTCGGGTTCCCTTTATTTGTATGTGACATCCTCAAGTTATTATCAGGGAGCATAAGTGAAACTACCAGATACTGCTGACATCGTAATCATCGGCGGCGGGGTGATGGGGGCCAGCACGCTCTATCACCTGGCTGCTCGCGGGCAAAAGAACGTCATCTTGCTTGAAAAGGAAGAGTTTTTCGGACAGGGGGCGACGGGCAGGTGCGCGGGTGGTGTACGCTACCAGTTTTCGACGGAGATCAATGTCCGGCTTTCGAAGGAAAGCCTGCCGATGCTGGAGCGTTTCAAGGAGGAGATTGGACAGGAGATCGATTATCGCCAGTGCGGATATTTGATCGTATGCACCGATGAAGAGGATGCGGCTACGTTCAAACGTAACGTACACTTGCAAAACAGCCTGGGTGTGGCAACCGAATGGTTGGACGGCGACGAAGTCCGAATGCGAATTCCCTTGTTTTGCTTCGAGGATGCTATCGGTGCAACTTTCAACCAAAAAGACGGGCTGGTCGACCCAAACAGTGTGGTGGCGGGGTATATCAGCGCGGCAGCCCGGTTGGGCGGAAAATCCTTCAACCATGTGGAAGTGACCGGCATCAAAGTGAAGGCCGGGCGCGTGAGCGGCGTCGAGACGAACAAGGGTTACATTGCTGCGCCGCTGGTGGTCAATGCAGCCGGCCCGTGGGCGGGATTGGTGGGGGCGATGGCTGGGGTGGAGATCCCGATCATATCCCTGCGCAGGCAGATGTTTACGACCACTCCTTTGCCCGAAATTCCGGCAGACCTGCCTTTCGTGATCGATTTCGCCCAGTCGCTATATTTCCATCGCGAGGGGGATGGCTTGCTGATCGGCATGTCCAACCCGAATGAGAAACACGGCTTCGACCAGAATGTGGACGAGGATTTCGAACTGGTCAACCTGGAGGCTGCGATTACCCGCCTACCGCTGGTCGAAAAAGCAGGCATGGTTTCCCATTGGGCCGGGCTGTATGAAGTCACGCCTGATGCGCATCCATTCTATGGCAAAACACACGTGGAAGGTTTTCTGGTTATGGGCGGTTTTTCCGGGCACGGGTTCATGCACGGACCGGTTTCCGGCAAGTTGATGAGCGAATTGATCCTGGATGACGAATTCAAGACCCTGGACGTGTCCATGCTCGACCTGGCGCGCTTTGCGGAAAATCGCCTCATTCGAGAGTACAATGTTGTATGATACATCCTGGTACCTGAATCATGCCTGCTGCGGAAATCATCACCATCGGCACCGAGATCCTGCTCGGGGAGATCGTCGATACCAACACCCGTTACATTGCGCGCCTGCTGCGCGGCCTGGGCATCGACCTGTATCGCACGAGCACCATTGGCGATAACGTCGAGCGCATAGCCGAAGCCATACGCAACGCCATGGCGCGTGCTGACATTGTCATTACAACCGGCGGGTTGGGTCCCACTGTGGACGATCCCACCCGCGAGGCGGTGGCGCGTGCATTCGGGGTCGAGATCGAATTCCGCCGGGAACTCTGGGATCAGATCCTGGCGGTGATCACGCGCTATGGGCGACAGCCCAGTGAAAACCAGAAGCGCCAGGCCTATGTGCCCAGGGGTGCCCTTGCCATCAAGAACGATGTGGGTACTGCGCCGGCTTTTATTATGGAGAATGGGAAAAATTCTGTCGTTTCCCTGCCTGGCGTGCCCAAGGAGATGGAATATCTCCTGCACGAGGCGGTCATCCCTTATCTGCAAGATCGCTACCATTTGGACCAGATCATCAAAGTCCGGTTGCTGCATACGGCGGGTGCGCCTGAGGCCGATATCGATGAAAAGATCGGCGATCTGGAAACCCTTACCAATCCCACCGTTGGCCTGGCCGCGCATTCCGGGATCGTGGATGTCCGTATTGCGGCGAAAGCCGGGACCGCATCCGAGGCAGACCGCATGATCGCTGCCGTGGAGGCAAAGTTGCGGGAACGGCTGGGGATGTTGGTCTACGGTGTTGACGAGGAAACCCTGGAAGGGGCAGCACTGAAAGCCGCCTCAGATCGGACCTGGAACCTGGTTGCTGTGGAAGCAGGCCTGGGCGGGGCTCTGACGCGTCGACTCGCCAACCTCGAAGCGCGGAACCTGCTGGCTGTCGAATCTGCTGAACTGGCCGAGGGGGAACTGTCCGGGTTTCTGGCAGCAAGGCTGGCGGAGCACAAGGCGCGCGCAGCGCTGGGCATTGCGGCCTTCCCAGAGAAAAGAATGGTCGAACTGGCGCTCATCACCCCTGATGGTAGCGAGGCGCGCCAGCTCACCTTTGGCGGTCATCCCGGATTGTTGCCGCGTTGGGCAGTCAACCTGGCTTTGAACCGCTTACGGCGTACTGCGGAGGGCGGTAACTGAAATGAAAGGCAAACGCTCCAGCACGGCGACCTGGTTGGTGACGGCCATCTGGGGGTTGAACGCGGTCGGGTTGGTGGGCGTACTGGCGGGTGTAATGATCTTCACAAACAGGCAACAAAATCCAGCTCCGCTCCCGGAGCCGCGGGCTTTGCAGCTTTCCGTAGATAGTACACCCTCGCCGACTTCTCCGCCCGGAATCCGGTATCTGCCCTCGGTCACGCCCAACCCTTTGACCACGCCCATCGAGGCATATAACACACCAACGCCTTTTGTCCTGCCCCAGGGACCGCGCCCGATCATCATCGGCTATTCTGTTTCCGGACGTCCATTGGAAGTGTACAAATTTGGACAGGGTGAGAGACAGGTGATGATTGCCGCGGGTATCCATGGCGGGTATGAATGGAATACGATTGCATTGGCCGATGAGTTGATCCTGTATGTCAATGACCACCCAGAGATCATCCCCAGCGATATGACCCTGTTCATCCTGCGCAACATCAACCCGGATGGAGATGCTCGTGCGCATACCATCGAGGGTCGCGTCAACGACCGCGGCGTGGACCTGAACCGTAACTTCCCGGAGAACTGGCAGGCCGAATGGGACCGGGATGGTTGCTGGGACTATACGGAGACCACCGGCGGCTCAGGCCCCGGTTCGGAGCCGGAGACGCGTGCAGTGGTGAATTTTTTATCATCGCGCCGCGTGCAGGCGCTGATCAGCTATCACAGCGCGGCGCTGGGTATTTTCCCCGGCGGCGAGCCCTGGGACGCAGAGTCCATCGAACTGGCCAAGGCATTGCATAAAGTGACCTATTACCCTTACCCGCCCATCGACACTGGCTGTTACTACACCGGCACGCTGGCCGATTACGCCGTTTCGCTTGGCGCGGCAGCGGTGGATATGGAATTGCGGAATCACAAGGATACGGATTTTTCGCTGAACTTGAAGGCGTTGAAGGTGCTTTTGAATTGGGGGAAATAACATTGTGATTGCAAGTGTGAAATACAAAGCAACCCTCTTTTCTTAAAACGATTGCTTCGTCGCAAAGCATGCCCTGGTCTGTCAAAGGAAATATTCCTTGCAGTAGCACCCATGTTGTCCGGTGACATACCTTTTTCGCATGCTATAATTGCCCAATCTTGATTTCCTTGAGGCGGCAACTTAGCCGCCTTTTTCCAAAATTCTGGAGAACGAATGCCGAAACCTGTCGATGTTATCCTGACCAATGCCCTCGTCCTGACCATGGACGAAGAATTCCACCAGTACACACCTGGCGCGGTGGCTGTGCAAGGGGATGGTATTGTTGCAGTTGGTCCCGCTGATGAGATTACCAGTGATTACAAAGCCAAAGAAACCCTGGATTGCGGCGGCAAGATCCTGATGCCGGGCTTGATTAATGCGCACACACACGCCCCAATGACCCTGCTGCGCGGCCTGGCGGATGACCTGCGCCTGGATGTGTGGCTGATGGGCTATATGATGCCGGTCGAGCGCGAATTCGTCTCGCCGGAATTCGTCCGCCTGGGCACGTCCCTGGCCTGCGCGGAGTTCATCCGCAGCGGTGTAACTTCTTTCTGCGATATGTACTATTTCGAAGAAGATGTCGCCAAAGCCACCACAGATGCGGGTTTACGAGCAGTCTGCGCCCAGACGGTGCTCAAGTTCCCCTCGCCGGATGCTGACTTCTGGGAAGATTCACTGGCGCTGGCGCGCGGCTTCATCGAACGCTGGAAGGACCATCCGCTGATCGTCCCTTCGGTCGCACCGCACGCCCCTTACACCTGCACCGACGAGATTCTGCGCGCGACCGCGGAGCTGGCCGTCGAGTTCGATGTGCCGTTACATACCCATCTGGCTGAAACCGCGCTGGAACGCGAGAACATGCGGGAGGAACAGGGCATGCCGGTCATCCCGTATGTCAAGAAGCAGGGGCTATTCGAGGCCAAGGTCATCGCCGCGCATTGCGTCCACATCGACCTGGGTGAGATGCGCACGCTGCTGCACGCTGGGGCGGGGGTGGCGCACAACCCCTCCTCCAACCTGAAACTGGCTTCCGGTTTTGCGCCGGTTCCCAAGATGCTGGAAGTAGGATTGAACGTGGGGATCGGAACGGATGGCCCAGCCTCCAACAACGACCTGGATATGTTCGAGGAGGTGCGCCTGGCCTCGTTCATCGCCAAGGCGGTCAGCAACGACCCGACGTCCCTCCCCGCGCCCATGGCGCTGGCCCTGGCGACGCGCATCGGAGCCAAAGCGCTGCATATCGGACACTTGACCGGCTCCCTCGAACCCGGCAAACGCGCCGACCTGATCCTGGTGGACTCGACCCCCGTGCACAGTTCCCCGCGTTTCCAGCGTGATCCGAACAATGCGTATGCACAAATCGTCTACGCCAGCAAGTCCACCGATGTGAGCGATGTGATGGTCAATGGAAGATGGCTGATGCGCAACCGTCAATTGCTGACCTTGAACGAAGTCGAACTGCTGGCGCAGGCGCGCGAGATCGCCAGTCAGATCGACGCCTTCCTGATTAAACGGGAGCAGTCCGTTCTGTCGAAATTGATCGCGCTGGGCGGCTCGATGGAGCAGGAATCGTACGAGTTGCAGGTCAAGGTCAAACTGGATGATCCGTCGGTTGTCCTGTCCGGCATCAAGAAACCACAAATCAAGATCACGGCGCATAAACATTACCGGCAATACGACAATTACTTTTCGTTCGAGGACCCTTTACAGGGACGCCTGCGGTTCCGCGAGGATGAGCTGGTCGACGCCAAGGGCAATATCACCAACGTGCGTTCGCGACTCACCCTGCTGGGCCCGCGTGAGGACAAATTCGACCACGATGTGCTGCTTTCGCGCAGTCGCTTCCTGGCGCCGGCGATGCACACGTTACGTTTCTACCGGGAATATTTCAAGCCCGCGGGGGAAGAGGTCATTCAGAAGGACCGTTTGCGCTGGCACATCAAATACAAGGAGACGGAGTTTTTTGTCAACCTGGATAAAATGGAAAAACCCGACCTGGGACATTTCCTGGAAATCAAAAGCCGCACCTGGAGCCGGGTAGATGCCGAGCGCAAGGCGGAACTGGCGCTGGAGTTGATCGCGCTGCTGGGCGTGGCTGGCAGCGAAACCATGACCCAGGATTATATCGAGGTCATCAGCGAGCGATAGAGACATATATCAGGTTATAAGATGAAATATTCCCCGAAAACCCTGGCAAATATCCTGGCTGGCATTTTTGCATTGCTGTTCGTTGTTACGACTGCATTGGCTTTCGTGCTCTACCATGTGGAACGTAGAGCATTCGATGCCGACCTTTACGTCCGGGCGCTCGACGAGGGAAATTTTTATGAGCGTTTACCCGAATTGACCGCCCAGGCCCTGGCCATGGCTGCACAGAGGCCGGATAGCAAAAGCATGCTGGCTCTTTTCCGAAACCTTACAGAAGAAGAGTGGCGCAGGTTCGTGTTGGACTTGTTACCGCCCGACCAACTGCGAATGCTTGCCGAGGATGCCATCACGCAGGTTATAGCCTATCTCAACGGCGAAAGCGATTCTGTGGCCTTGTCGTTTGCCGCCTTCAAGGCCTATTTGCAATCGCCGGAAGGAGTCAACGCAATCTACGCAATGTTGAAAGGACAACCTGATTGCACCCTGGAACAATTGACTGCGATGGCGGGGGACCAGCAGGGATTGACCTTGTGCAACCCGCCGGATACATTCTTGTTCTTCGACCTGCGACCGATCGTCGAGATGCAAATCAGGGCCGCGGTTTCATTATTGCCAGAGCAGGTAACCATCCTGTCGGCGGACCCAGGCCAGTTGCAAAAAACGCAGGATTTGAAGTTCTTGCGATCGTTCATGCGCGCCAGTCCGCTTTTACCGATGTTGTGTTTGCTGGCAATCACCGCCCTGGTGGTTCGCTCCTGGAAGGACTGGCTGACCTGGTGGGGTTACCCATTCCTGTTCGCCGGTCTGCTCAGTATGTCCTTGAGCGCCATGAGCGGACCGCTGGCTGCTTTGTTCTTCCGGTTTTTCGTCGCCCCGGTTTTGCCTGGCGCCTTTCCAGCTGATCTTGTCGATGTGGTCAAGGAATTGACAGCGGCCATGGTCAGCAATGCCCTGCAACCCATTCTGCTGGCAGCCGGGATCATGGCTCTAACCGGTTTGGTCATGGTGGCGCTCACCTTCCTGCTGGGGAAGAGGCTTCAAAACGATAAACCGGAACGGTAATCAAAAGTTGATTGGGAAACATGTTCGGCAAAGACAATTCTAAAGCCACAGCGTCAGCCCAAAAATGAAACGGACATTTTTCATCACACTGTTTTGTTCCCTTCTCGTAGCTTGTAACAGCGTAGTACAAACTCCAACATTACAGCCAGATCGGGAAAGTTTGATTCCGGCCAATCAGACCAAAATCCGTCCTGAAGCGGATATATATCCTCCCAAATCCATCAGTGTCGATTATGAGGATCCGGTTCCGTTGCCTTACCCGGTCAACACCGCCGGTGCGGAGGATTCGGCTTTTATCATGCCGGATGGAAAAACGCTGTACGTTTGGTTCACCCCATCACCAGGCATCCCCGTCGAAAAACAGCTTTTTGATGGCGTAACCGGCATCTACGTGTTCCAGAAAACGGAGTTTGGTTGGAGCGACCCACAGCGTATCTGGTTGCAGGATCCAGGAAAAGTCGCGCTCGATGGTTGCGAGTTCGTGCTGGGAAATACGATGTGGTTCTGCTCGGCGCGCGAGGGTTACACGGGTATGCACTGGTTCACCGCCGAATTCGTGCATGGGAAGTGGCAGAACTGGAAGGACGCTAACTTCAATCCCGAATACGAAGTGGGCGAATTGCACATCACTGCCGATGGGAAAGAACTCTACTTCCACTCGCCTCGCGCTGGCGGATTGGGAGAATACGACCTGTGGGTTTCGCAAAACGTGGACGGCGACTGGCAGGAACCCGTCAACCTGACAAGCCTCAATTCAATCTACAATGACGGATGGCCTTACGTCACGCAAGACGGCTTGGAACTATGGTTCACGCGCACGGTCGGCGCGCCGGAATTGTGGAGGTCGAAACGGATCAACGGTGAATGGGCTGTGCCAGAACAAATGTTCGCGCCCTTCGCGGGTGAGGCCTCACTGGACATCGAAGGCAATGTCTATTTCACGCATCATTTTTACAAAGACAATATGATGCTAGAAGCCGACATCTATGTTGCTGAAAAAAAGTAAGGGAAATGAACGTCCCGAAGGTTGATAAACCTTCCGGACGCTTTTTACGGGCAGCTATTCTGCAAATGCTCTTCGAAGGTGATTGCAAAGTTATGCAAGCCTGAGCCATCGCAGCGGGCGCGGAAGTAATAGTAGGGCGTCTCAGCCGGAAAAGCCACGGCCTGCAATGCGCTCAAGGATGGGTTGGCGATCGGGCCAGGAGGCAGGCCGGTGTATCGATATGTATTGTAAGGGGAGTCGATTTGTAAGTCTGCCGTGCTGAGCGGGTTGGTCCACCACGTTCCCTGCACTGTATTGAACCCGAGCGCGTACTGTACCGTCGGGTCGGTATCCAGTTTCATGCCGGCGCGCAAGCGATTATAGAATACCGAGGCGATCTGCGCCCGCTCATCGGCGACAACTGCTTCGCGCTGGACGATGGAAGCCAGGATGACCGCTTGATACACATCCAGGCCCTGGCGGGCAAAGCCTTCCCGGATATCCACGGTCAGATGCAGGGAAAAGTTTCGCAGGAATGTTTGCACGAGTTCGTCCGCCGTGGTTTCGCGGGGGAGGATGTAGGTGTCTGGATAAAGGAAACCTTCACTCGAAGCGGAAGCAGGCAGATAGTCCAAGGGGGGAGGCGCAGCTCGGGCTGCTACTATAAATTCATCCGGCTTGATAGCCAGTCCCGAGGTGGATAGCGAGGCGGCGATCTCCTCCATCCGCCAGCCGGGCAGGATCACGAAAGTGACTTGTTCAGGTGTGGCGTCCTGGAGTTCGCGGGCGATGTCCACGATCGATGATGCCGGGCTGAGTCTGTAATCCCCCGCCTGAATGCTGGTATCCAGACCTGTGTAGATGAGGTAGGCGCGAAAGGCCGCCGCGCTGCGGATCAAACCGACTTCTTCGAGACGGATGGCAATCGACGGCACACTTTCCCCAGGTGCGATCGCGAAGGGCTGCTCCACCCCATTGGGGTTAAGCGGCCGGGTCAACTGGCCGCCATGCCATAACAGCCGTGCAGAGAATTCGAATTGGTCAACCAGACCCAGCGCCGGGCTGGGCGGACCATATCGTTGCGTTGCCAGTAAGGGGATGCCGACCAGCACACCGATGCCGATTAAACAAAGAAATATCAGGGCAACGAGAAATGTGATGAATTTTCGCGACATGTTATGGTTTTATCGTCGGGTGGGCATCGAGATAGGATTGCAGGATGAGGGTGGCGGCGATCTGGTCGAGATGACCGGCGCGTTGCCTGCGCGGAACGCCCATCTGGATGCGGGCGAACCGTGCTTCTTGCGTACTGAAGGCTTCGTCCCATAACTCGACGGGCAGGTCCGTTTGCCCGCGCAAGACTTCAGCGAAGCGTGCCGCGCGGCGGCCTGCCGGGTTGGGTTGGCCGTCTTCATCGAAGGATTGGCCGATGACGATCAAGCCGGCTGCCTGTTCTGCCGCGATGGCGGCTACCTGGGCAGCATCGATTGCGCGCGAAACATGTTCGATGACAGTCAACGGGTTGGCGATGGTGCCGGTTGGATCGCTGATGGCGAGTCCGATGCACTTTTCACCGTGGTCTACTGCGAGAATTCTCATGAATTCATTTCTCCATGAAAAACACGAAGATCACAACTTTTTCTCATTTACTTCATGGTTTTCGTGGAGAAACTAATGCGTCTCCACTGTGATGTTGAACGGAATTAGAGGCAGGAAAGGCCACCCATCAGGTTTGAGACGAATTTCGGGTGCATAGGGCAGGTCCAGCTTGTTTTGTATTTGCATTCTGGCAACCTCCAGCTTTTGTCCCTGCACCAGGGGGATGATGCTGCTCGTATCCACCGTTTTTTTCAGTTGCCGGGAAACGCGGATGGTCCAACGTGTTATGCCTCTATTGTCTGTTTGATATGCACTCAGCGCCTCGAAGTTCAAGGGCTTCCCTGTGTCTGCAAACCCTGCGGGTAATGATGCATTCAGCACAGTGCTTGCCAGTTTGGTCAGGTCTGCCCCTGAAGCGTAGGAGGCTGCGAATTCGACTCGCATAGATATTTTCACATTCTTACTTGGCTGCCCGAGTGGGGGTGCAAAGCTTTCCTCCAGAACCTGCCCCACGTCGAGTGTGTCAGGAAAGATCTGATCGCCGGTTTCCAGCCCAGCCTGCATCTCCCGAAGTGCCTGATCTTCTAATCTGGATAATAGCTCTTCCCGTAAACGAGCCAAATCTGACTCGGTCGCAGCCTCCATCATGCGGTCGCTCCCGCCTGTGGTGGGCTCCGGGTTCGTCACGGTAACAAGCAGTCCAAGATTGCCCTCGATCGCCAGGATGGTCCCGGCCTCCACGTTGCCGCTGGCGCCAGCGCTTTCAGCCTCGATGGGCACATCCACGGTTGCCTTCAATCCGGCGGCCAAATCACCGGGTTCTGTGGTCAGGAATCGCACGCCCGGCAGGCCAGTCGAGGTTAGCACTGTCCCAACCGGGATGCTTACAGGCTGCTCGGTCAGATTGCGGAACGTGACCGTGCCTACGGCTTTATTTAACGGGATTGGCACGTTACCAGTCACGGGTGACTCCTGGGTGCCTGTGACCACCACGCGCGTTTTCCGTGAAGGGATACTACCTGTGATGAAAACCGTATCCACGGATGGGTCGGCCTGAACAGGCAATGTCACTGTCTGAATATCTGTTTCAGGCGTCAAGATGATTTGTGCGTGCGGGATGAAAAGGGATGCCAGTGCCAGAACGGCGATGACGCCCAGGGCAAAGAAACCGATCCGCACGAATGGATGGCTGCGCCACGCCACATCCCTGTCCCGGACCTGCTTCCGCATCGCGCGCAGGTCCGGACGCGGCTTATGGCGTACCCGCTTCCCCTGCGAGGCGCGTTCCGGCCAGGGACTGCGTTGCGCCTGACCGGTCGAGCTGAAGACCGGGATGCCCAGCGCCTGCGCCTCTCGGCGGATATTGCGATGACGGGTGACCAGGCCCAGTTGCGCGCCCAGTGACGCCGCATGCCGTTGCAGGACTCTCAGGTCCAACGGTCGCAGGGGAATACGCTCGGATTTGGGCCATACCAGAAGAATACGCGGGGTTTTAGCCCACGACATCCGGTCGCGGATGGAGATCAGGTCATCGTGCGATTCGAGCGGGATGAGCTGGGTTTTCATGCAAGTTGATTATAACGTAGAGGAGCGGTTGTTCAGTTGGCGGTGGTGTTATCGTACTTGTTGCACCTCGCGAAAAAGTTTCTTGACGATTATTGGAAAATAATATATAAATAGAAAATCCATGTCGTTTTAATGCATAATAATTAATAATTTTTTCCGAAAACTACATAAACGGAACAATTCCTGTCATATTTTTTCAAATTGGCACGAAAGAATCAAGATGGAGAAAATTTAATCAGCGCCAGCGGAATTTACTGGCCTCCGACAGTCTACTATCCAAAACAGGAGGAACCATGTCTCCACACGCCGATCTTATCTTCACGAACGTGCGTGCATTTACTTGCGACGAGTCGCATCCTTATGCCGAGGCGGTTGCTGTCAAAGGAAATCGAATTGCCTTCGTAGGCAGCAGGGCTGGTGTCGAGACCTGGCATGGTCCGGAAACGCGTGTGATCGATGGGCAGGGACATACATTGCTTCCCGGCTTCATCGATTCGCATTTTCATTTACTATGGGGATGTATCTGGTTGGGCAGCGCACAACTCCAAGAAGTCAGGACAAAAGAAGACCTGCAAAGCGTCCTGCATGCTTTTGCAGATGAAAACAAGACCACTTCGTGGGTGGTTGGGCGCGGCATCAAATATGGCATCGTCTCTACGCGTCAAGAACTGGATGAGATCATCGCAGATCGTCCGGTCTATGTCGGCGCGTATGATGGGCACACCGCCTGGGCGAATACCAGGGCGTTGGAAATGGCCGGGATCTTGCACCCGGGCAAAGAGATCGGTCCGAACGGGATCATTGTCCGCGATGAGGCGGGGTTGGCCACAGGTGAATTGCGCGAGGGCGACGCGATGGATGCAGTCCATAACCTGGTACCGGAGCCGTCCGAGGCGCGCAAACGTGAGTTGTTAACATTGGGGATGAAGCAGATCACCGCCACAGGCGTGACCAGCGTGCACAACATGAACGGCGACATGGAAGAAATGATGACCTATGCCGCTCTGGAGGACGCCGGAGAGATGTCCCTGCGCGTGTATGTCCCCTACTGGGTCAAACCTGATGCCACCGAAGAGATGCTGGCAGAAGCGGTTGCGATGGCGAAAGTACAGGGGGAGTATGCCCGCGGCGGTGCGGCCAAGTTCTTCATGGACGGCGTGTGGGAATCCTATACGGCGCTCAACCTCGATCCCTATGCGGATGATCCAAATGCAACTGAGGAAGGCATTTGGAGCCTGGAGCGCTTCACCCAGATGGCCGCCGCCTGCGACAAATTGGGCTTGCAGATCTTCGTCCATGCCTGCGGCGATGGGGCAGTGCGCCGGACATTGGATGGGTATGAGGCGGTCCAAAAATTGAATGGGAAACGCGACAGCCGCCACCGTGTGGAGCATATCGAGGTCATCCATCCTGATGATATGCCGCGTTTCAAAGAGTTGGATGTGATTGCTTCGATGCAACCTATCCACTCGCCCATGTCTGCTCAGGATGCGGACGTCTGGCTGGCAAGGACCGGTCCGCAGCGTTGGCCGGTCTCGTTCGCCTGGCGTGACTTGAAGAATGCCGGCGCAAGGATGGCCTTTGGTAGCGACTGGACGGTTGCTCCCTTCAACCCCATGCTGGGTCTCTATGCAGCTCTCAACCGCCAGAGATGGGAACCTGACAACCCAGACCAGCGCCTGACCCTCGAAGAAACGCTCATCGGCTATACCCGCGACGCCGCCTACGCGGAATTCCAGGAACACCAGAAGGGGCAACTCAAGGAAGGTTACCTGGCGGATATCGTCCTGCTCTCGGAAGATATATTCCAGACCAAACCGGAAGACATCGCAAAAATCAAATCATTGCTTACTATGGTGGATGGCAAAGTAGTTTACGAGGCCTAGGCTATGAGAACCTACGCCCTGCGCCGTATTCTGCAGACTATTCCCATTTTATTCATTATCAGCATACTGCTGTTCATCATGGTGCGCGCTGCGCCCGGCGGACCGTTGACGGCTGCACGACGCAACCCGAATATTACCGAAGAACAGCTCGAAAGATTGGAAGAGCAACTCGGGCTCAATCGTCCTCTACCGGTGCAATATGCCGATTGGATGGGGGATATGCTACGCGGTGATATGGGACAGTCCATCAAATTCCGCCGCCCGGTTGCGGAGATGATCGGAGAGCGCATCCCGAATACGCTTTTACTTGTAGGGATTTCCTTCCTGGTTACTCTGCTGATCGCTCTACCGGTAGGGATTCTCTCGGCTCGCAAACCTTATTCCCTTTTCGATTATATTGCAACAACCATCACCTTCATGGGGCAGTCCCTGCCTGTGTATTGGTTGGGGTTGGGCTTGATCCTGATCTTTTATGTCACCTTGAAGA
>DAOTXM010000010.1:0-4169 GCA_034435215.1 Anaerolineales bacterium | reverse complement strand
TTTGATAGGGTATTTCATCAAAACAGCCCCGTGGGTGTTGCGGATCTTCCGGCTCAGCATACAAATCCAGGACTTCCTCCATGCGCCAGACGAAATCTGCACCCAGGGTTGGAATGCACCACTTCTTTCTTACAGATAGTTTAAGCCGTTTTTTTTCACCACATTGCGGACGGTTTCATCTGAGATGCTTTCAACCACTTTCAACTCAACCAATCGGTCGCTCAACAACTGCAAAGTCCAGCGTTTCTGTCCTTGGGGCGGCTTGCTCTTGGCTAACGAGGATGGCTTCACCTTTGCTGTCCAGTTTGACCCGCGCACCTGGACGTGGCTTCTCCCGGAGCGAAGCTTCCCCCCCTTCCAACACAAACCGCTGGCGTGTGCGCTCAATCGTACGAAAGCCTGCTTTCAAGACTGCAGCAATCTCAGCATCGGTTTTGCCTTCATCGGCTAACATGAGCATCTGGGCACGCTTGAACTTGCGGGCAGAGATTTTGCCGCTTTTGGTCAACGCAAGCAGTTCTCTGCGTTCGTCATCTGTAAGTTCGACAATATATTTCTTGGCCATATTCCTTCTTCCAACAATCTTCCTTTTGTAAGAAGTTTACTCGCCATTACCAATTTGGTAAAGTACTAGATCCTCATCTATTATCCTGCTAAGAGCTCCCGCAGGGACCTCGCCTTTGTCGAGGGACTGGCCGCTGATTTGAAAGCCGTGTGCATTTACCTGATGTATAATTTGTCTATTCAGGAGTAACGATATGTTTCAACAAATTGCATTTGATCCAGGTATTCTTGGCGGCAAACCGCATATTCGCGGCACACGCTTGAGTGTGGAATTCATTCTGGAGCTTTTTGCCAGCGGCGCAACGCGCGATGAGATTTTGAAGAATTATCCACAGTTAAAGCCTGAAGCCATTGAGGAGGCCTTGCGCTACGCGGCAGGAGCTGTAAAGAACGAAATCTTGATTAACGCAAAAATCTAACTGCGTGAAACTGACTGAGCTCTCCATTCTTGCTGATGAAAACATCCAACCTGCGGTTATTGCGTTTTTGCGCGAGCAGGGATCGGATGTTTTTTCATTCCCAGAACAGGGACAATTTGGTTTGTCAGATGCAGATATTTTACGTTTTGCCGTTGAAACGAACCGCATTGTTCTCACCCATGATAGTGACTTCGGCGGTTTAGTTATCCTTAATGAGCAATCGTTCATCGGCATTGTTTACTTACGCCCCGGACATATCCAGGCAGAATTTGTGATAGAGACAATCATGACAGTTTTTGAACGGATAGAAAATGTTCAAGCTCCGTTTATTGTTGTGGCAGAACGTTCCGGCGAAGACGTAAGGATTCGCGTGCGCCAATTCTAGCGGGAAAATTTACCCATGACCCAAGTCTTCATCTCCTACTCCCGCAGGGACCTTGCCTTCGTCGAAAAACTGGCTGCTGACCTGAAAGAAGCCGGTCTGGATGTGTGGTATGACCTGTCCGGGCTGGAGGGCGGCGCGCGCTGGCGAATCGAGATCGAGAAGGCGATTCGGGAAAGTCGATATGTGATCGTGGTCTTGTCGCAGGATTCGGTGGCTTCGGAGTGGGTGGAGCGGGAATACTTGTATGCAAGCAACCTCAGGAAAGATGTCGTCCCCTTGTTTTACAGGCCATGTGACCTGCCCCTGTATTATCTCAATGTCCATTATATCGATGTTCAGGGAACAAATTACAAACGTAATTTTAATGAGGTCTTGCGTGCATTGGATGTGAAGCCGGTTGTGCGGGAGAAGCCATCTGCGCCTGAGCCGGAAGGTGCTCCTTCCGCGGAAGCAGATAAAAAACCAGGAAAAGCACCGGCCTTTGAATCTGTAGTCAAGAAACAATGGGATTGGGGCAAGTTGAAACCCTATGGCCTTGTAGCGCTGATTGGGGTGGTTGTGATAGCTCTCGCCCTTGGATTGCCTGGCCTCTTCCAGGCCACACCTGTTGTGGCGAGCCAGACGCCGACGCGCACACAAAAACCGACAATATCGACCACGGTTCCCATTTTCCCAAGTGAAACCGTGCGGCCAAGCTTGACCCCCACGGAGACGCTCACTCCCACCCTGACGCCCATCCCCTCCCCATACCCCGAAGAGATCGACGACGGTCAGGGGGTTGAGATGGTGCTCGTACCGGCGGGAGTATTCACGATGGGAAGCAATATTTTCAACGAAGAAGTACCGGTGCACAGAGTCTATTTGGATGATTATTACATCGACAAGTTCGAAGTGACCAATGCCCTCTACCGGGCCTGTGAACAAGCCGGGATTTGTGACCCACCTCGCGCGACCTTCTCATCGCTTCACGCGGACTATTACTCTGCTTCCGATTTCGATGATTATCCTGTCATTTTCGTGGACTGGGATATGGCGGTCGCGTATTGCGAAGAGTGGCGCGGCGCGCGCTTGCCGACCGAAGCGCAATGGTAAAAGGCCGCCCGCGGCACAGATGAACGCAAATACCCCTGGGGGAATGACGCCGATTGCTTCCACACCAATTACTGGGTCAGCAGCAGCGCGGCCTGTGTGGGCGATACCACCAGGGTCGGGAGTTACGCCGTTGGCGCCAGCCCGTTCGGCGTCCACGACATGGCTGGCAATGTCTGGGAGTGGGTCAACGATTCTTATAACGCGCTCTATTATGGCAGCCTCCCGGATGGATTCGAGAACCCGACCGGCCCGGCCCGGGACTTCAATTCCATCGTCATTCGCGGCGGCGGTTGGGACTCGGGCATCAACGGTGTCCGCACGGCATACCGAGGCTACCAGTCGCATACTTATTACGCCAACAACCTTGGCTTCCGCTGTGCCAGAGACTTAAACCCTTGACTCTGATGATTTCAAAACGATCAGCCGCAGGCACCTGACCTGCGGCTTTGACTTTATGCCCTCGCAATCTGCATATCTATCGGCATTTCATCCCACGTCCGCCCCTCGAGAATCCGGCCTGCTTTCTTCTTGTTCGTTCCGCCCCACTGCTTGAAAAAGAACGGGATCCCTGCCCTCAAACACTGATCGCGGATGTCCGTCACCCAGACCCGCTCCGGCGGGCGCGCACCGGGACCGGATTCGCCACCCACGATCGCCCAATTGATACCTTCCAGATTTAAATTATGTAATGGCCCCAGCAACGGCTCCAGTGACAAAAACTTGACCTTCGCCCCCGTCCGGCGCAGGTGGTCGATGCGGAAGGTGTAATCCCCATTCTCCACGCTGACGCCCATCCACACGTTCTCGGGCCAATCGATCCTGGGACTGAGTTCTTCCAGCCGCCTGGCGCGTTTGGTCAGCACCTGGAAGGTGTGCCAGCGCGCGCGACGCATCACATCGAAGACTTCTAAAATGAATTCGACCGGCACGTCCTTGTGGAACAGGTCGCTCATCGAATTGACAAAAATGACCTGCGGCTTTTTCCATTCGAGCGGCTTTTCGAGCGCGTTTTCGTGCAGGCTGAGTTTGAAACCGTTGCGATAGTTTGGCTGACCCATGGCCTGCAAGCGCTTTGACATTCTTTCCGCGTAGCAATGCGCGCAGCCGGGACTGACCTTGGTGCAGCCCGTCAGCGGGTTCCAGGTGGATTCGGTCCACTCGATGCCCGAATGTTCAGCCATTTATCATCCATAGAATATATTTTGGTTGTCTAGACGTAAGATGCGTTCACCCTGAAAAAAACGGCCGCGACCCTTGTTTTTTTCAAAGTACCAGATCTGATTCACTGACAGAACTTTGAAAAAGGCAGATGCTCACGAAATACGGCATAATTTGGGTGTCTAAAGCCAAAGGAGCCGCACCCATGAGCATCAGCAAAGAATTGTACACCCGCTTGGAGCAAGCGATCATGCCATTGGTAGAAGTAAGTCATGCCCATCATCTTTCGAACTGGTTATGGATCGTGAGTGGTATCTTGCAAAGTAAATCAGTTGCTTTGGGGCAGATCGCAGTGCATCTGCCGATGGAGACGAAAGCGGAAGCGCGGATCACCCCCATTCGTCGTTGGTTGAAGAATTTCAAGGTGAACGTCTGGCGCATGTACCGCCCGATCCTGGAACATGTGTTGCGCGATTGGCACGAGCAGGAAGCGATCTTGATCCTGGATGGTGTGATGGTCTTTGGAGATCGACTGCAAATCTTTCGATTGT
>DAOTXM010000009.1:0-3753 GCA_034435215.1 Anaerolineales bacterium | reverse complement strand
GACCAGGACATTTCGCCAATCCCATTTGCATTGTCGGCGATTGGGCCAAAGGAGTCCATCGCCACATTGTTGCCGGTCAGGGTCAGCATGCCAATGCCGGTCATGGCCACCCCGTATAACACAAAGTTGACCTGCTGCGCCTCAGTCAACCCGGGAACGGTACCCATGATAAAAATGGAAGCAACGATGGTCAAGGCAAGAACGACCACGGACCAGACCGATGATTCGAATCCGACCGATATGCCCTGCAAAATCAAAGTGGCTGGGCCGGTATTTGCTGCCTTCTTGATCGCTTTTACCGGCTTGGCATGCGTACCGGTGAAGTACTCGGTCAAGCGGTCGATCAAGATCGCCAGCAGTACGCCGACTGCCACTGTCGTCGGAACGCGCCACCAGCCACCCCACTGCGCCATCGCGGGACTGCTCAGGTAAAGGAAACCCGCGCCAAAGAAAAGCGCTGCGGAAATGGCTGCCGAGGAAAGAAAGCCACGGAAAATGGCAGCCATGGCATCGCCGCTCTTGCCTGGACCGCCTCTCACGGCATACGTTCCGATGATGGATGCCATCACGCCGATCCCGCGCACGATCAACGGGAAAATGATCCATTCCAATTGACCGGTGATGTGATATAGCGCCAAGCCAAGGATCAAACCGGAGACAATGGTTACTTCATAGGATTCGAAGATGTCGGCTGCCATACCTGCGCAGTCACCGACGTTGTCGCCGACCAGGTCCGCGATAACGGCCGGATTCCGCGGATCATCCTCAGGGATGCCTGCTTCCACCTTACCGACCAGGTCCGCGCCGACGTCCGCTGCTTTGGTGAAGATGCCGCCACCCACGCGCATAAACAATGCCAGCAGCGTACCGCCGAAACCAAAGCCCAGCAAGGCATCCGGCGCAGCAATGCCCAGCGCAATGAAAATGACCGTGCCGCCAAGCAAACCAAGGCCGTCGGTCAACATACCCGTGATCGTGCCTGCGCGATATGCGATACGCAATGCATCGCCAAAAGACCGGCGGGATGCCGCAGCCACACGCACATTCCCCTGTACCGCCATACGCATGCCGATTTGACCGACAGTCAATGAGAAACCGGAACCCATGACAAAGGCAACCGCACGCGCCAATCCGATAATGAGACGCACCCGCGCCTCATCCATGCCTTCGAAACGCTCGAGCGCCTCAGGGGTTGGTGGAACAATGTAAACCGAGAAAAACAAAGCGACGGTCAGGATTGCGATCAAAGGCAAAATCGATTTCAATTGCCGCCTGAGATAAGCATCTGCACCGTCGCGAATGGCGCCCCAGACCTCCTGCATCTTTTCCGTGCCCTTATCTTCGCGCATGATTTGACTGCGCAAGAAGATGGCATACAAGAGGCCTAGAATCGCAACACCAAAAACAGCCCAAATCGCAATTGCCTCCAATGTAGTAAGACCATGCATTGCATACATACTGCTATATTCCTCCCGCGTATTAAAGAAATTTAGGCGTTTTCCGCCTAACACATATACGCAACAGCATTGTACAAGGCCTGAGAGATTGTGTCAAGAAACGCATTCGCCATTGACCAAGGGAACCTTCGCGTTGACAGCGCAGTGCAATTCTGATAACATATATCGAATTTAGTGCTCCAAAGGAGAACCAACATGCTAGAGCAAATTGGCACACAGACAATAACAAATACGATTTCCCTCAGTCCGGCTGCGGCGCAGGCGGTACAAAATATCTTGACTGAAAAAAATCTTGAAGGGTATGCGTTGCGAATATATATCGCAGGCGGGGGATGCGGAGGCGCTCAATTCGGTATGGCGCTTGACAATAATATCCGGGATATCGATACGACTTTTGAATCCGAAGGGGTTAAGGTAGTGGTAGACGAGGTTTCAATTGCCTACCTCCTGGGAGCCAGCGTCGATTTTGTGGATGATCCACAACGCGGTGCTGGATTCGTCGTTAATAGCCCCAATGCCAAAACATACAACCAAGGCGGTGGATGCGCCTGCGGTGGCTCATGCGATTGTAACAATTAGGCTGTTTCGTATAAATCAGCAAGATAGAGACCGGCAGCCCGGTCTCTTTTCATCTCCCCCTGAGGTACGAGATAAGCACGCCCAGTGCACCAATAAATCCAAGACTGAAAATCGCCAACCCGATTGGGATGCGATTGGTTTGATCGTTTGCCTCTTCCACAAAGGTCGGGATGACGATATCGGCCGGGGGAGTGAATGTGGGCAGGCGCGTCGGGGTTTCAGGTGCGATAAATGCGGCCGCCAGAGTTGGATCGATGGTCGGTGTCGAAAACGGGGTGGGGGTAGGTGGGGCTTCGATAGTTTGCAAGCGCGCACCAGGACTGATACGGACATATGGCGCATATACCCATGCACGCGACCCAGGGACACCGGGATAGAATACCTGGATCCAATCCGCGTCTCGTCCACGCCCTAGGGCAGGCACGCTTTGCCCAGCCAGCAGCACCCCGACAGCAGGATATAAGTAGCTGCTAGGGCCGGCGTAAACATCCACTTTTGCAAGATCAGCATAGACTGTCACAAGCGGTCCCGAAGGAGTCCCGGTTACAGTAGGGACAGAACCAGTTGGTTGTTGTGCATTCGCTATGATTTGCGCAGGCATGCTAAGGATGACAACAGAAACGAAAGCCGTTACCAGCCCAATTAATCCAAGCTTCACCCAGCGATACAGTCTAACCATAGGAATCACAGTCACGCCTAGCGGCGCCGGATAAATGAAAACAAAAATCCCAATACACCCAGAAGACCGGTGCCTAAAACAAGCGCTCCCATTGGCATATTATTCTTCGTATTTGTTGTTGGCAACGCGGTGAAACGTGGAATTTCCAGGGGTGGGGGTGGCGTAAAGGTGGGCATGCGGGTCACTGTAGGTTCGAACACATACGCAGCTGCCAATGTCGGATCGATGGTTGGGGTAACCAGGGGTGTAACGGTGGGAGGCGGTTCAACGATTTGCAAAGTTCCAGGGGATATCGAAATGAGGGAAGTATGTACCCAACCGACCCCACCGGGGCCAGCGGGAAAAACGATCTGTACCCAATCCCGGCCGCGAGAAACGCCCAAAGCCGGAGCAGTCTCTCCAGGTTGCATATTGCCAATGATGTCGTAAATCACGGTGCTGGGCCCATTGCGAACGTTGATCTGTTCGGTGTAAGTCACAGTAACAAAAACACCGGGGGGGGCCGGCGTCGGTTCCTGTTCCAGGACACGGGTCCGGATAGCAGCGCCCAGGGACCCTGCCATAAACACCGCCAATGTTACAATCAAAGATGTCGCTTTAAACCAGTTACTTTTCATTTTCGTATACATAGTTGAGGGCTCTTCGGGAATTCCCGTAGTAGATACCGGATTTGGGAGTGAGAACGGGCGTACGTGCGTTCTCGCTCCCAAATCCAGCCCTCTTCCCGACAAAGTCTGAATAACCTTATTGAGGAAATCGCGAAGGCGATTATAATCGAAAACATGGAACGACGAATTTTTCACGGCATCCTATCACCCACTGATATTGCGCAGGCGCTTCTGGCCGAGTTCAACCAGGGGAATATGCGCGCACAGGTACTGGGAGACAGTGATAAAATGGCCGTCCAAATCGGGACGCGCCCTGGCACAGCCTCCGGTGGCCAGACAGCACTCACTGTTACCATTCAGAAATTGACAGACGGCATTATGATCGAGCTCGGACAACAGGCCTGGCTCGGGGTCGCCGCCAGCCTCGGAC
>DAOTXM010000008.1:0-8342 GCA_034435215.1 Anaerolineales bacterium | reverse complement strand
AAGCTGGAGTTTCATTACACACCCAAACATGGCAGTTGGTTGAATATGGCTGAAATCGAATTCTCCGTGGTTGACCGGCAATGTCTGGATCGCTGGCTCCAGGACATTGAAACCGTCCAGTCCCAGATCGCTGCCTGGGAATTGCCGCGCAATGAGCAAAACATTGAAATCGATTGGCAGTTCACTACCGAGAAGGCTCGCCTAACACTGAAACGACTCTACCCGCCAATATCATAATGGTAAAGTACTAAATTGAAGGTTGCCGAACCGGGCCTGACGACTAAAAGAACCCCAATAAAACCAACAATCAGCGCCAACCAGCGGCGTGGCCCGACCTTTTCGCCCAACATTACAACCGACAAGAATGTGATCATCAGCGGGCCTGAAAAGCGAATCGCTTCGATCTCCGCCAGCGGCAAAGCGGCTAACCCCATCATAAATGTGGTGTAGGAAAGGAAAAGGAAAACGCCACGGAGGTACTCGAGCATGGGCTGCCGCGTAGTGGGGAGCCCCCGACTTTCCTCATAATGATAGAAGAGCAAGGTGCAGGGTAAAGCAACCAGACTGCGAACCGCAACGATTTCCAAGGCAGAATATTCGCCGCCCATCCATTTTACCGCGATATTCTGGAGAGAAATGATGAACATTGTCGACATAAGGAAGACAATGCCCCGGTGATTGGAACTGGTTATGCTCATTTTTCAGTCTTCTATTTAGGACCATTTCTTGTTCTTTTTTTTCAAAAGAGCATTTTCGTACACTTCGATCTTATAATTCAGGAGATCCAACGTTTTTTGCATTTCGTCGATTTTGGCTGCAAGCTGATCCCGCTGCCCTTTCAAGATCTCTTTTCTAGCTTCAATGGTCCTGTCTCCTTGTTGAACCAACTCCATATATTCAATCAACACCTCAATGGGAAGACCCGCGTTCCTCATGCACTTGATGAATTCCACCCGCCTGATATCGATTTCGTTATAGTCGCTGATACCACTTTTGTCTCGATTTATTGGGGGGATGAGCCCGATTCGTTCATAGTAACGCAGCGTATCCGACGAAATACTATAGCTTTCACTTACTTCCGCGATTTTCACAATTTCACCTCCTTATGATAATGTATCATCTGGAGTTGTCTCCAAGTCAAGTGTTTTTAGGTTCTTTGGGAATTTCCGTTGTGGGTACCCGGATTTAATGCAACGGCATCGCCTGAGACGCGACGGCAGGTCTCTCCATTCAATTTATGGCAATCAGAACGATCAGCTTAACATCAACTTTGGCCTGTACTGCAACGCCTCCGCCAGGTGTACAGACTGGATACCCTCACTCCCCGCCAAATCCGCAATCGTGCGCGCCAGCTTCAAAACTCTGTGATACCCCCGTGTTGACAAATTCAATTGGCTCATGCGCAGCACGATGTCGCCGCCCACACTATACTATCCTCTGCTTCATTAAAATTGTTGAACTGACTTATTTCACCCACGCGCATGTCGGAATTGCGATAGTCCCGGTTCCTGAACGGGGCGATAGTCCCGGTCCTTGCATAGGACAGATGATGTTCGTCCTCTCAAAGTGGCGTAGCTGCCCCGCGATGTAGTCTGGCACTTTGAAACTGTTTTCCATAAATATGGTAAAATATAAATAAGGTAAATTATGAAAACAACCATCGAAATCCCTGAACCACTTTTTCGACAGGCAAAAGCCAAGGCCGCTATGGATGGGATCCCCCTGCGCGAGCTGTTCGTACGCGGGTTGCAACTGGCGGTGCAAACACCGACTGAGACATCCGCTAAACAGCGTGCGGTCTTCCCCCTTATTCGCGCCGCCAAAAACGCCCCTCCCCTCACTGACGAGGAAATATACGAGGCATTAAACACAGATGAAGGGTTGGTTTGATGGCTGCGCTCTGCGACGTCAACTGTTTGCTGGCCATGTGTTACGATCGGCATGTTCACCACCCGTCAGTGCTGGCCTGGCTGGAACAGCAAGATGTGCTATCCGTGGGGATTTGTCGCAATACACAACTGGGCTTGCTCCGCTTGCTGACGAATGTAAGTGTCATGCTTGAGGATGTGTGCAATTTGAAACAATCCTGGGAAATTTATGATACTTTGATGGGAGATGAACGGTTCGACTTTTACGCAGAACCTATGGATTTGGAACTACACTTCCGCCGGTATACTGCCAGCGGACGCGTCTCTCCCAAATTATGGCAGGACGCGTACCTGGCAGCCTTTGCCCGCGCCACAAAATTGAACTTGGTTACATTCGATGGGGGCTTCCAGCAATTTGAAGGATTGCGGTTCACACTTCTTGAATAGGATTCGCTTTTCAGAAAGCATTTTGTCAGCCCAACATTAATTTCGGCCGATACTGCAGCGCCTCCACCAGGTGCACGGACTGAATACCATCACTCCCCGCCAGATCTGCAATCGTGCGCGCCAGCTTGAGCACGCGGTGATACCCCCGCGCTGACAAATTCAACTGGCTCATCGCTGCCCGCACCAGACTGTCCCCCGCTTCATCCAACTTACAGAATTTCCTGACTTCCGCCACACGCATATCGGAATTGCAAACAATGTCTGATCCTTCAAAGCGAACGCGCTGCCGTTCCTGCGCCGCCTGCACCCGCTCACGGATCGAGGCTGAGCTCTCCCCCAGCCAGTCGCTGCTCAGCTTCTCATAGTCCATGCGTGGCACCTCGATGTGGATATCGATGCGGTCTAGCATATGGCTGGAGATGCGTTTCTGATACTTGGTCACGGTCGAATGATCGCAGGTGCAGGGTTTCTGGGAATTTCCGTAGTAGCCGCAAGGACAGGGTTACACACAAAAATACAGTTTTTTCGTGTTCAGTCAAAGGCAATCGGTTCGGTTGAGTTTGAAAGCTTGTTCCAAAACACTCTCTAACATTACAGCGCAAGGTTGCATTACTGATACACATTCATAACCAGGAATAACCGAAAAAATGGTTGTGCGTGGGGGCGTGTGCCCCTACGCACAACCATTTTTTCGGGATTTTCTTGGAACTTTGCGCTGTAATACTAATTATTAAAAAAAAATATGATACGACAGAGTTTCCTTTTCAAGAAACTTGATCAGAGGTCTCTGAGCCGTCAAAGAATGCAGGTGTTACCTATTACAAAAACATAATTCCGCATTTTTCCTAGTACGAACAGATACCGAACACCGCCATACTTGTGTTCTTTATTGAATCATCACTCTCCAGCATAAATCTCAACCCGACCCGTCATACCCGGGCGGATCTCAAGATCGTTTTCCTTCAGAGCCACGATGACGGGGAAGGTAGCCGCGTCACCCACCGCTTCTCCGACCTGCCAGCCAATCCGTTCTACCACACCATCGATGGGATCATTGGGAAAGGCTTTTAGCGTAACGACGGCCGTTTGTCCCGGGACGATCTGCGCCAGATCGCGCTCACTCAAATTGGTGGTGTGAAATTCCAGGTGCAACGGATCGATGATCGTGATGATCGGGGTGCCGCTACCCACCGTCGCACCCGGTGCAGCTTCCACGCTCGTGACAATGCCGTCCATCGGTGCAATCAGGCGAGTCCCATTCAGGGTGCTCTCTGCGCTGCGCAGGTTTAACTGTGCGGTTTCCAACCGGGTCAGATTTTCCCCTGTGGCGTTATCTGGAATTTCTTCGCCTTTCAATGCAGCCAGAAAATACTTTGCTTCCAGGACATTGGCTTTGGCTAAGTCATATTCTGCCCTCGCTTGCGCAATGGATGCATCCGAAGGGGCGGAAATATAGCTTGTTCCAGTGTTTCTATCTTTGAGTGTGAAATTCTCTGGGAGATACTCGTTTTCGTAATAATCCCGGCTGCCTTTCAGCTTTTCCCGGTAAAGATCCAACTTCGCTTCCAAAGCTTTGACCTTTTCCGTTGCTTCCGTGGAAGGAGACCTCTCCGCCTCCTGGCGGGTTGCCGCAAGTTCTTGTTCTACTTTGATGATTTCTTCTTCCCAATATAAGACAGCCGGGCTGAGCAGGTAAGCCAGGTGACCATAGGCCCTGTCAACTTCCAGCAGGGCCTTTGCAACCGCCTGTTCAGCAATTGCAAGCGCGTAAGGCGAGGTCAGCTCTGCCAGTTCGCGCCTGGCTTGCGTATACCGGACCTCCTGATCGGTATTGTATAACTCGGCCAGGAGCTGCCCGCTTTCAACCACATCCCCGACTTCAACAAACACATCACGTAGCGTTCCGCTACTCTCAAATGCCAGTGGCATGACGGGCCGGGTAGTCTGGACCACGCAGTCTGCTAGAATGGTTACTGCAATGGGAACAGCCGTCTGTGCTGGGGGGGTGTTCTCGACCGGAGTAGGTGTGCCGGCAGGCTGCCCCTCTGCGGGTTTCTTACCGCAGGCGACCAGAAGCAGAAGCATGGATAGGATTAGAACCACTGATTTCGTTTTCATGTTTCCTCTGCGGAAAACATCCCGAAGGTTTCCTGGCTATATAAAGCTCAAATTATAGGAACCTTCGGGACGGTCTTAACCAAGATACGTTAATTCATCCTCAAAATCTCAACCGCTTGTTGGCGGACAATACGCCGGGTGGAGAAAGCCGCTGCCAAAATACTGGCCAGCACAACCATGAAGATGATAGCGGGCATCACGATTTTGTCGATGGCGAACAGGGTGGGTCTTTGTTGCATGGCGGCGCTGAGGTAGTAATTCAAATAGCCCATGCTGGTCCCGGCAGCGATCCCGGCCAGGGCGGAACCCAGGGTCATGGCAATGGCTTCCACGATCAGCATTCCTGTGATCTGGCGGCGCAGCATCCCGATCGATTTGAGCATCCCGATCTCGATCCGCCGGGCGTAAATGGTGACGTAAATCACGGCGAAGACCGCGAAAACCGCCGTGGTGAACGAGATGGCGGTCAGGGCCAGCAGCATCCCGACGAAAAACAGGGTATCGCCCTGGTCTTCAGCCAGTTGCCATTCCAGCAGGCTGACCCAAACCCTATACTTTTCAGCATAGCGCTCCTGGATCAGCTCCCCGACCTGGGAGGCATCGGCGTCTGGCTGGAAAGCCACCAGGACAGTTTCGATCATGGGATCGGTGGGGCCTGGCTCGCCCTGGTCGCGTTCGGTCACCAGACGGTTGAAATGGGCCAGCGAGACCAGGACCGTGCTCTGGTTGCGGGCGGCAATTTTACTGCGGGTAATCCCTTGAATTCCGGGGAGCCGCCGGGCAATCCCGACCACACGGACCGTATCGAGATGGTCCAGGCCCTCCCCCTGCAGGTCGATGGTTTCGCCCAATCCGATTTCCAGGTGACCAGCCAATCCCTCGCTGATAATCACGGTATCGGGCTGCTCTAAAATGGTTTGGAAAGCGTCCGGCCCACCGGCCACGAACTCGACCATATCAGGGATGAGCACCTGGGAAAGGTCGCTATCCAGGCCGCGTACGGTCACCGGCGCCGAGCGCATCCCGACGTTATCCTGGGCGCGGCTCTCGTAAGCGTAGGTCAGGCCGGTCAGGTGGGCGATGCCGGGCAGGGCAGCCAATTCAGCTTGAACGAAGCGGGGCTGCAAGGCTTCGGCCCCCTCCCACCAGATCGATTGTGATTCGATCCGGGCCTGGGCGCCCATCCACATCTTGGCGTTGTTCTCGCGGTTGGCAACTTCCATCTGAGCCTGCGTTCCCAAAAAACTGGGCAGGACAGCGCTGAACAGGACTAGCAGGGCGATTAGGGAGTTACGGTTTTTGCCGCGGCTGACGTTGCGCCCGGCGAAATATGTCAAGCGGGGTGCAATCAGCCGCATGACCTGCAGGACCAGGCGCTCGAAGGGGATGGTGGTGATGAAGAAAATCAGGCTCAACCCGAGCACCATCCCCATCAATCCCAGCATGACGAAGATGATCTGCAGAATTTCGCCCCCGAAACTGCCCAGAGCGTCGAAGCCGGTCACCAGCAGGAAAACCAGGGTCATCGCCAGCCCGGTGAAGAACATCTTGACATCGGGGCGGCGCTCGCGCAGCTGGGCCAGGTCTTCCAGTTGGAGATTGTCGGCGGCACCGGGGTTAATGGCGTGGATGACCTTGGTGCGGGAAGCAGCGCTGGCCGGTTTGAGGCTGCTAGCGATCAGGACGGTGAAGGCCGAAATCACCGGGGGCAGGATCGTGGCGACCGACACCTGGGGGACGAGTTTGACGACCAACCCTTCCTGTTCGAAGAAAAAGGTCAGCAGGGGCACCAGAGCATAGGCGGTCAGGAGATGGCCCAAGATGAGGCCCAGCCCCACCCCGATCAGGCCGATCACGACCACCTCCACGATGACGATACGGAACAGCAGTTGCCGCGGTCCCCCCAAGATCCGCAGGACCGCCATGTCCCGGCGCTGCTCCTGGACGTTGGTCATTACCAGGGTGTAGACCAGCAGCCCGACGACGCCCAGTGAGATCAGCCCATAGGTATTGATCAGGGCTTGCAGAGTCAGGAAGACCTGGGAGGCTTCGCTCAGGGACGCGGCCAGATCCATGCGGTAATCGAAGGTATCGTCCAATCTACTTTGGACGGCGCGGGCGACGGCGCGCACACTTAAGGCGGCTTCGTTCGAGTTGTTGGTTTCATAGATCCTGGGATCGACCAGGATGGCCAGTTGGCTGGCCTGCCCGGGCCGGTCGAGCCAGTCCTGGAGATCGGAAAGCTCGACCAAGAAGCCCTTCCTGCTCCCCATCCCGTCGGCGCTGACGATGGCGGCCACGGTAAACGTTCGCTGCAGGCGGACCGAGCTGGTCCCGCTGGCGGCCGGTTTGCCGGGTTCACGTGGGATGGGAACGGCATAGGAAGCGACGAAACTGTCGCCCAATTTCAGGCCAAGCTGCCCAGCCACAAGTTGGTCGACTGCCACGCGGCTCTGTCCCAGTTCGTAGGTGCCCTCATGCACGTGAACCGGGACCACATCATCTGTCGCGCTGACCAACCCAATGAGAGGGATTTCCGCGTGCTCGCCGTTGATCGCGGTTTCGACATTGATCTCGATGCGCGGATGCACGGCGGAAATGCGCGCATCGGCCTCCAGGATGGCAGCCGTCACCCCTTCGATGGGCAGGAACAAATCCAGGCTGGTATCCTTCTTACTGACGACCAAGTCGGCCCGGCCGATATCGCTAGCGATCAAATCGATGATCGAGCGCCGGATGGTCTCGACGGTGGCGCTCATGGTAACGATCAACCCGGTGCTGACCATCAAAGAGAGGACCATCAAAATGGTGCGCACCTTGCGCCGGGTGAAGTTTTTGAGCACGTATTTGATGATCATGAATTTTCTTCAGCTGTCGGGGGCGTTTCAGCGCCATCCATAAGTTTGCCGTCGTAGAGGTGAATCAAGCGGCTGGCAAATTCGGCTATACGAGGGTTATGGGTCACATAGATGATGGTCATCCCTTCCGCGTTGAGCTCTGCCAGCAAGCGCATAATTTCCAGGCCAGACTCGGAATCCAGATCGCCGGTGACTTCATCGCCAATCAGGATCGACGGATGATTGGCCAGCGCACGCGCAATAGCGACCCGTTGTTGCTGCCCACCAGAGAGTTCGCTGGGGTAGTGATGTGCGCGGTCGGCCAATCCAACCCTTTCCAGCAGTTGGGCCGCACGTACCTGCCGCTCTTTGTGGCCGACCTTCGCCAGTACCATGGGGGATTCTACGTTTTCCTGCGCCGTGAAATTGGCCAGTAGGTTATAGTTTTGAAAGATGAAGCCCATTTTCTGTAAACGCAGCTTCGCCAGGGCATCTTCATCCAGCGCAACCAGGTTCTCGCCGTCAATGGTGACATGTCCACGGCTGGGTTCATCCAACCCACCAACGATGTTTAGCAAGGTGGTTTTACCAGACCCACTGGGCCCCATTAGACATACGAAGTCACCTTGTTCGATTTCCAGGGATACCCCGCGCAAAGCCGGAACAGCTTCCTTCCCCATCAGGTACGATTTATGGATATTCTCTATATTAATCAACGGGCTGGTCATCGTTCATTTCGCATTCGTTCTAGGAGTATGTCTGTCCTATATAATGTGTGAATCCTTGTCATGAATTCCAATCCTTTAGTATTTCCCGGGTAGGGGAGGCACCTGTTTATTATACGTGTTTCTGCTCGATAATATTCGTATACGTTGCGATGTTTTCTTTCGAGAGTGTCTGAAAACTTGAAAAAATAGGGAAGGTTGGGCAAACTTGTGGGATGACCAAATCTCAACAAATTTACCCAACCGACCTGAACGATACCCAATGGTCGAGAATTCGGCCATACTTGCCAGCCGAATCGCAAACAGGTCGTCCTCGTGAACATGGCTGGCGTGTCATATTGAACAGC
>DAOTXM010000007.1:0-15056 GCA_034435215.1 Anaerolineales bacterium | reverse complement strand
GAACATACGCGCGCACCCCAAAATCCGGGAATCTTTCCCACGGAAATTCAACAGAAACACAAAGAGGCAAGATGCGACAAGTCGCTATTTTAGGTATCGGTCAAACCAAAGTAGATGAACACTGGGATAAATCCCTGAAGGAACTGGGTGGGGAAGCCTGCTTTGCTGCCATGCAGGATGGGGGCATGGGTAAGGTGGAGGCGCTCTTCGTCGGCAACATGCTTTCCCCGTTGGTGAGCGGGCAAAACCAGCTTGGCACGTTCTTTTCGGACTGGATCGGCCTGTGGGGTCATGAGGCCGTCAAGGTGGAAGCAGCCTGCGGGTCCGGGGCGGCGGCGTTCCGGGCTGGGGTTATGGCAGTGGCATCGGGCGAGGTCGAGTCCGCGCTGGTGGTCGGCGTCGAAAAGATGACCGATAAGGCCGGGCACGATGTCACCGCGGCGCTGGCTACTGCAGCCGACGCTGACTACGAGGTCGAACAGGGCGTTTCGTTCGTGGGCATCAACGCGCTGGTCATGCGGCGCTACATGCACGAGTACGGCTGGAAACACGCTGACTTTGCCCCCTTTTCGATCAACGCGCACGCCAACGCCATACATAATCCCAATGCCCGTCTACACATGGAAATCACAGCCCAACAATTCGAGAAATCCAGCATGGTAGCCACGCCCATCAACCTGTTGGACGCCTCGCCGATCGGGGACGGGGCCGCGGCAGCGATCCTGGTCCCAGCCGATCGAGTAACATCTGTCCCCGGGCGGCCGCGCGTCGTTCTGGCCGGGTCCGGGGCTGCCACCGATACCATCGCTGTGCACTCCCGTAAGGACCCACTCTTCCTGACGGCGGCGCATGCTTCAGCCCGTCGCGCCTATGACATGGCAGGCGTTACGCCAGGGGATATCGATCTGTTCGAACTCCATGATGCCTTCTCGATCATGACCGCGCTCTCGCTGGAGGCTTGCGGGTTCGCGGAACGCGGCCAGGGACCGCGCCTTGGCCTGGAGAACGAGATCGGGCCGGGCGGCAGGGTGCCCGTCTGCACGCGCGGCGGATTGAAGGCTCGCGGGCATCCGGTCGGCGCAACCGGCATGTACCAGATCGTGGAAGTCGTACAGCAATTGCGCGGTGAGTGCGGTCGAACCCAGGTCGAAGGCGTGAAAATCGGCATGGCCCAGAACATCGGCGGCAGTGGCGCAACGGTGTTGACTCATATCCTGAAAGTTGCATAGATATCGAACACGGATTACAATTATTTTCTAATGCAAATAAGATGGTTTTGCACTAAAATAAGGTTAGATTTTTAGCGATTATCGGTAAGTTGTCAGAAAGGAGCCGATATGGATGAGCGAAGACGTCTGGAACGCAAAGATTTTTCCTATTACATGCGGCTTGTCGACAATGATACACACGATCTGGTAGGGCATCTTGTGGATATCAGCTCAGGCGGTTTCAAACTCGATAGCCAGTCGCCTATTCCGGTCAACAAGGATTTCCGTTTGCGCATGGACCTCACCAGCGAAGTAGCCACGAAACCCTCTATGGTCTTCGTTGCGCGCAGCAAGTGGTGCGAAGTGGATCCGCTTGATCCTTTCATCTATAACGTCGGTTTCCAACTGGTCAATATCTCGCCGGGTGATCTTGAAATATTCCACCGCATGATGGAAAAGTATGGAAAAAAGATCGTGGATAAACGCATCGACAAACGCCGGACCAATCTCTGGTAAAAAGAATGATTTCACACAATCAGGGAACTCCTGCAACAGTCGTTGTGGGAGTTTTTCGTTGCGTCATTTTTACAATTGACATAAAATTACGGAATGCGCAAGATCCTACGTTGGCTTATCCGCGTCGTCATCAACCTGATTGCCCACGTGGAAATACAAGGATATGAAAATATTCCGAAAGAGGGCGGATTCGTGATTGCCACCAACCACCTCGGTCGCCTGGACGTCACCCTGCTTTTCTATGCGCTGGAAGGGGATTTCATTCTGCCTGTGGCCGAAAAATACGAGCATCACTGGTTGTTTGGGCCGATCGGGGCTGCGATGGGTGGCATCTGGCTGGACCGCTTCAACGCCGATGTCGGCTCGATCCGTGAAATCCTGGCACGCATGAAAGCCGGCGGCATCCTGGTCATTGCGCCGGAAGGGACGCGCTCGAAGACCGAAGCCATGGCGGAAGGGAAGCCGGGCGCCGCCTACCTGGCGATGAAAGCCGGGGTGCCCATCCTGCCCATCGGGCTGGCGGGCACCGAAGATCGGGTTGTGGTCAGCCAGTTGAAGCGTCTCAAAAAATCGCACATCAAAGTGTTTGCCGGGCCGGCGTTCACGCTCCCCCCGGTCAAGGGCAGGGAGCGCGATGCAATCCTGAAACAATACACCGATGAAATCATGTGCCGCATCGGGGCTTTGCTCCCGGAAAAATATCGCGGGGTGTATGCCGACCACCCTCGTCTCAAAGAATTGTTATCCTGACCGAGCAATCAAGAAATCCGATATGCGTTATCTCCTGCGCACCCTTATCCGCCTGGTTTTCAAGCTCATCGCCCGTGTAGATATAAGCGGGTATGAGCACCTGCCCACGGAAGGCAATTTCGTCATTGCCACCAACCATCTGGGGATCGTAGATGCGCCCCTGGCTTTTTACGCGCTCGACCGCTGGGATTTGTTCGTCCTGGTGGCCGAAAAGTGGGAAAAGAATCCCTTTTTCAGGTTCCTCGGAAAGCATCTGAATTTCATTTTCATCGACCGCTTCAACCCGGATATCAAAGCCCTCCGCAAGGTTATGGCGCTGATGGACCAGGGCAACAACCTGATCATTGCCCCCGAGGGGACGCGCAGCCGGGTTGGCTCGTTGATCGAGGGCAAACCGGGCGTCAGCTACCTGGCGACGCGCCTGGGCCAGCCGATCGTCCCGGTGGCGATCACAGGGACGGAAGACAAGGTCATCTTCGGCAATCTCAAACGCCTGCGCCGCAGCCACATCACTCTTACGGCCGGGAAACCCTTCACCCTGCCGCCCCTGCCGCGGGAAAACCGCGATGCGGTCCTGAAACAATACACGGACGAGATCATGTGCCACATCGCCGCCATGCTGCCGGAGAAATATCACGGGATGTACAAAGATCATCCGAGGTTGAAGGAACTTTTGGTTACAACATGAACATCCATGGATTTTGATGGATACTCCTTCCTTAATCAACCTTCACATGAAAGTAAGGTCAACTTGAGAATCACAGTCTTTGCTGCAGGCTCACGAGGGGATATCCAACCATGTGTCGCCCTGAGCAAAGGACTCCAACATGCAGGATACGATGTACGCCTGGCTGCTCCAGAGAACTTTGCTGGTTTCATACGAGAACATAATTTGGGTCTTCATCCCCTGCGTGGGGATATCCAGCAAATTATGGCCAGCGACACCGGCCGGAAGTTCATGGAGACGGGCGGCGCCAATCCCATGAAATCGGTGCGCGCCATCAGGACAATGATTGCGCCGGTCGTGATGAAAATGGCCGAGGATGCGTACGCTGCATGTCGTGATGCGGACGCATTGATCTGCCTGGGCGTTTTCAGTTCCTTTGGACATTGCATCACGGAAGCCTTGGAAATCCCGATCATCAATGTCGAGCCGACCCCCTTACTTCCGACTAGGGCTTTTGCAGCGCCCTCATGGCCAATACAGAAAAATCTGGGCGGACTGCACAACTACTTGTCCGGCACCGTTATGCTCCAGGTAATTTGGCTCTGGTACCGTCCCTTCGTGAATGAGTTCAGACGACGCCTGGGATTATCGGCACATACAGCTGCTCGTTTCCACCACGAATTAAGATCAACCCCTATGTTGAGCGCATACAGTCCGCGCGTCATCCCGCACCCGGCAGATTGGCCAAACAGCGTACACATCAATGGCTATTTCTTTCTCGATAACCAGGCCGACTGGCAACCATCGCCGGAACTGAAAGCGTACTTGGATGCAGGCGATCCGCCAGTCTATATCGGGTTTGGCAGCATGTCTGGCCGCAACCCGGAACAACTTGCCAGGCTTGTTTCAGAGGCGCTTGCCAGGAGCGGCCAGCGGGGGCTGCTGCTGACGGGTTGGGGCGGTTTGCGCACAGGATTGGCACCAGATAATGTGTTCGTAATGGATTCAGCACCTCATAGCTGGTTGTTCCCGCGCATGGCGGCTATCGTGCATCATGGTGGTGCGGGAACGACTGCCGAAGGTTTGCGCGCTGGCGTGCCGACAGTGATCGTTCCCTTTATATTCGACCAACCTTTCTGGGGGGCGCGGATCAAAGCATTGGGTTTGGGGCCGGATCCAATCCCGCTAAAGAAACTGACTGCTGAGCGACTGGCCAAGGCAATCGAAATTGCAGTGACAGACCCCGGTATACGACAACGCGCCAATTCATGCGGGAAAACCATTCGCGCCGAGGATGGCACGGGAAACGCCGTAAAAATCATCAGGCAATATCTTGGGGAACCCGGGACGGGCAACAGAAAGGAAAACCCATGAAAACAAAACAGAGCATTCATACTACTGTCCCGTATCCCAGGATCCGACTTCTCATGGCCGATGGCGGACGAATGGGACTTCTGAAGCATACGGTGCATGGGCTGGTGGAGTTTGATATCACCCGGGCTCGTGAGACCATCCGCCAACACAAGGCCCAGACGGGTGAAGCGTTGTCCTTCTCGGCATTCTTTCTTGCCTGTTTGGGAAGGGCGATCGACCAGGACAAGCAAATGCATGCCTATCGGAACTGGCGCAACCAGTTGATCATCTTTGATGAGGTGGACGTGAACATGTTGTTCGAGGTCGAAGTAGATGGCAGGAAGACAATCCGGCCTCATATCATCCGAGGGGTAAACAAGAAGAGCATTCGAGAAATTCACGAGGAAATCCGGGCATTCCAAAGCCAACATCAAAGCAGCCAGGAATCGGCGTTCATAGATCGGTTTGTGTGGCTGCCCGGATTTGTCCGGCGGTTGTTCCTTTGGACTCTTTTCAAAAATCCCCAGTTGATCAAGGAATATTACGGTACAGTGCTGGTGTCTTCCGTTGGGATGTTTGGGACAGGGAGTGGATGGGGGATTCCGGTACCCAATCATTCGCTTCAACTCACCCTGGGCGGGATCGGGGAAAAGCCGGGCGTGGTCGATCACCGCGTGGAAGTGCGCAAGTATATGAGCGTGACTGTCAGCTTTGATCACGATGTGATCGACGGCGCTCCTGCGGCGCGGTTTATCCAGCGATTGAAGAAACTGGTTGAAAACGGTCATGGGTTGCCTGGCGGCGAGCTAGTCTGACAGGATGTGACGGACGGCAGGGCAATAAAATACTATTTGAGCTCTGCTATTCTCTCCTCCTTGCTGCAAGTTGTTGTACAGCTACAAAATCAGTCCTTCTTTGCGCTTCAAAAACTGCCCTCCACCCCGTTTCCCCAGCCATTGCTCCCCATCCACGATCAACTGGCCGCGCAGGTAGACTTTTTCGGGATAACCGACCAGTTCCCAGCCTTCGTACAGGTTGTAGTCGGTGCGGTGCTGTGCGTACGCCACCCCATATTTCACCCGTTTCTCCGGGTCCCAGATCACGATATCCGCATCAGAACCGGGTAGCAGCACACCCTTGCGCGGGTACAAGCCGAAGATCTTCGCTGGGTTGGTTGCGTTCAACGCCACGAACTGGTTGGCCGTCATCTTTCCCGCTCGCACACCATAGGTCCATAGCACTGGCAGGCGGTCGCCTACGCCGGGCAAGCCGTTGGGGATTTTGGTGAAATCGTCCGCACCCAGTTCCTTGCCTGGGATGGCAATCTCTTTCCCTTCGTATATGATCGGTTTGGTTCCATCGAAGAAGAATGGGCAATGGTCCGTACCAATCGTATGGATCGTGCCGTCAGCCAGACCTTCCCACAGGCGGGCATTGTCGACCTCCGTGCGCATGGGCGGCGAGCAGATCCACTTGGCGCCATCCGGGCGGCGCAAGTGGTCGATCGTAAAAAACAGATACTGCGGACAGGTCTCGCCCATCACCTTGACGCCGCGCTCGCGGGCGTACCTGAGCATGTCGACCTCGCCGGCCGCGTTCATGTGGACGATATACAGCGGCGCATCCGCCACCGACGCCATACCTGCCACCCTTAAACCGGCCTCCACCGCCCCCCAGGCAGGACGCGTGCGCGCGTGCCACTCGGGTGCCGTGTGGCCTGCCGCCAGGGCCTCGGGAACGAGGGTCTCGATGACATCCCCATTTTCGGCATGCAACATGACCAGCATGCCATTCTCTTTCGCAATTCGCAACGCTTTGAAAATGCTGCCGTCATCCAACCGCAAGCGTCCGTTGTAGGCGGTGAAGACTTTCAGTGTGGTGATACCCATCTCCACCAGGGACGGGATGTCTTTCGCTACCTGCTCGTCGAAGTGCGTCAGGTTCATGTGGAAGGAGTAGTCGATGGCGGCTTTTCGGGCCTTTTGCAACCATATCTCTACTGAATGCTTGAAACCCTGCGGGTCCTGAACTACGAAATCGATCACTGTTGTCGTCCCACCGAAAGCCGCGGCCTTGTGACCGGTGTAATGATCGTCCGAGGAAACCGTTTCGAACATCTCCAGGTCGAAGTGGGTATGCGCGTCCACGCCGCCGGGCAGGACCAGCTTGTTCGAAGCGTCCACAACTTTGGCGTCCGGTATGTGAAGCGACTGGCCGATTTCAACGATCTTTTCGCCATCGACCAGGATATCCGCTTGAAAGGTTTCAGCAGCAGTGACAAGCGTTCCATTTTTGATGAGCGTTTTCATTCTTCCTTCTCCAAGGGCATAAACCCTTTTCCAAACACACCCCGCGCAGGGACGACGACTACGAAAGCCTTTGGGTCAGTTCCGGAGACCAGTGCCTTGAGATGTGGAATCTCGGTAACGGTGAGCGCGCACATCAGGACGGCATGCTCCTGACCTGTGAACGCCCCCCTACCTGAGACCACGGTCGCGCCACGGTTCATTTCCTGTAAAACACATTTGGAGACCTGTTCCGGTCGATCGGTGATAATAAAGGTCAGGATCTGTTGGCGTTTGCGCGTCAGGCGATACCAGGGAGCGCCAGTTGTGGAAAGTTTTCCACCGGTGCCTAAGAAGCCCTCCGGCAAACCGTAACGGGGCAGGACCTCGCCCGCAGATTGGCGCAAGCCGACTGTGAACAAACCAATTGCGATCACCCCAACCAATAACAGGATGACGAGCAGAGTCACCCATTGCCCTGCCAGGGGACCTATCGTGGCGCGGGTCACGATCTCCGCCAGGGAGGTCGCCGGTCCGGGAAACAGCGCCAGTTTTGCAAACCAGGCCAGGGCAATAATGATGTATATCCACAAATAATTTCTGCGCAAGCGACGACCCAGCGCCTCGAGCTCGGAAATCGGGAACTGCGGGTGGAGCAAACTTTCTGCCAGCGACTCGGCCCAATCGGCAGCTGGATGGAACGGAGGCACCAGCATGGCGGCAAAGAAGTCAGTTTCCATCAGCCGGACGCGATAGGACCAGAGTTCGTAGTAGCGATAACGCCGTGCTTCGATGATCAGGAACATGGTCACCAGGAGTAGATCGAGCAAAATGACGATTTGTCCGAATTCAGCTTGTGTGAAAGCGAAAGAAATCACTGCGCCCGTCGTGACCACAGCCCAGTTCGTGGTCGTATCCAGGCGCTGCCGCCAGACATTAGTGCGCGAAACTTCGGCGCGAAAAAAGTGCACCATGGCCGTCGTGAATTCGCTGGCTTTGAGCTGATACCCGCGATAGGTCCAGACGGGTTCCGGAGGGGCGGATGAACTACTATCCTGTTCCTTCTCTACCATTCCTCCTCCTTTGCCCCATACCCCCCTTGCAGCTCCTTGATGCCCAACAAGGCGATCAGGACAGCCGGGTCGATACCATCCGGCATATCCACCTTGTACTGTTGCTCCTGCTCCGCACGCTCACGCAGGGACTGCCATAACAAAGCCCGCTCGTCGGACTGGACGACCAGGTCGCTCAAAGTTTGTGCCTCGAGCAGATATTCTCCCGTAGTGTACAGGAAGGTCAGCCGCCGCCACTTCTCCGCGACAATTGGCCGGCTGAGGCGTTCCAACGGCCCGATCTGCACCTTGAAGTATTCTTCGTTTGCGCGCGGGTGATCGACCTCGTCCTTGAGCAACTCCGCGCGAGTGGCTAGTTCGTGCCCACGCACCGGCGCAACGAATTCGATCTGTCCACCGCGCTCGCCAAAACTCCCGGGTTGATAAAAGGCCAGATAGTCCACGGCTACAACCTTTGGCGCCGTTCGCAGCGGGATGCGGTACCAGCCGAGGAGTCGGGCAATTTCCATGTCCCGCGGCGTCGGCATGAGACAGACAAGCACCAGATCAGTTGCAGAAATCATGGTTCTATTATAGCCAGTACTCGTGCTTCACGAAAGTTGCAAGAATCCCCAAGAATGGGATCGAAAAAGAAAACGGGAGCAATTGCTCCCGTGCCTTTCATCCAACAGGTGCTGTTGGGCTGATCTTGCGGATCTTACCGATAATTTTTTCCTTTTCAGCCTTGTTAGTAGTTGCGGCCAGCTTGGCGCGCAATTTCCTGATCTTGATTTTGCGATGCTGGCGGCGTCTCATTTCGCGTTTTCGTTCCTTTGGCATTTCTACCTCCTTAAAATTTATGGGCTTACCGTTTATGACGGGACGGGGGGCCGAAATTTGGGGTGTGAACGCGCATACGCGCTTTCACGCCTCAAATTTCGGCATTTTTCCTGCCAAAACGGCAGAGCCAACTTATTTACATCCGTTTTATAGAATAAGGGACAGGAATTGTCAAGGTACACCTTGACGCACTCCGGGCAGATTCAAGACTGCCTGGCTTTATTAAGTGATGTTACGCAGTAACCGTAAAATGAGCACTTTTTGACCGCCATATCTGGGCAGAATTTGCAGAAATAAGCTCAAAAGCTGTGTATTTGGCGCGTAAGGTGCGTAACATCACTTATTAAATCAATCCGACATCCTTGTTGAACGCCACAATCAACTCGTCGATCTCATCTGCTTGTTTTTGAACTCCTGCCCAGTAATCCGGCTGGTACCACATCTGCTGGATTTCTTCGTAGGTCTTGCCCTGCTGCTCGACCCAGGTGAAGTATTTCAAGTTGTGAATGCGACGACGGTCGGTGTAACGCAGTTCGAGCAGGTTGTCGGTGGACTGCCCTTGCAGGTAGCGGGCAAAGTCGGCAGCAGCATCCTTCTCGGAGTACTCGCCATATTCCTGGTGCATTTCGTGCAGGCGCGAGCGGTAGAGTTCCATCGAATCGGTCAGCACAGTCAGCATGATGTCGTTCTCGCCCATTTCCCAGTACTTGACTGCTTTGATAGCCGAAAGCACGTTGGAGATGCCGGAGAAGCCGAGCAGGTCGAGCTGGCTGACGATGCCTTCCGGGACGCCCTGCTCCACCAGGAACGCGCGCCCGCTTTCTTCATTAAAAAGGCGGGATAGATTGACCACGGCGTTGTCGTCAATCGCCACGATCATGTCCGTGTTCTTGGTGTTATGGATCCAGGGTACGTGCTTATCGCCAATGCCCTCGATGCGGTGCGCGCCAAAACCGTTTTCGAGCAGGGTCGGGCATTGCAGCGCTTCGCTGGCGACGATCTTGCTATCCGGGAAGAGCTGCTTCATGTAATCACCACTGGCAATCGTCCCGGCCGAACCGGTGGCGGAGGCCATGCCACGGTAGCGGTCATGCGGGCCCATCACCTGCCGGAGTACTTCCTCCATGGCATGACCGGTTACTTCGAAGTGCCACAGGTAATAGCCCAACTCATCGAACTGGTTGAAGATCATCAGATCCTGGCCAGAGTTACGCAATTCCCAGCATTTATCGAAGATTTCCTTGACGTTCGATTCGGAACCGGGGGTTTTGATGGTCTCGCCGGCGATATTTGCCAACCATTCGAAGCGCTCCTTGCTCATCTCCTCAGGCAGGATGGCAATCGATTCACATGCCAGCAATGCCGAATCGTAGGCGCCACCACGACAGTAATTCCCGGTGGAAGGCCAGACCGCCTTTTGTGTGGTTGGATCGAACTGCCCTGTCACCAGCCTTGGCACCAGGCAGCCAAAAGCCGCCCCAACCTTGTGCGCACCGGTCGGGAACCACTTTCCCACCAGCACGATGATGCGGGCATCGACGCCGGTCAAGGACTTGGGCAACTCCAGATAGTTGACACCGCCAAACCCGCCGCCGCTGGATTTCGGCTCGTTGTGCCAGGTGATGCGGAAAAGGTTGCGGGGATGTACATCCCAAAGGCCAATGCTCTTGAGTTCTTCCTTGACCCTGGCGGGAACCTTGGAAGGGTCTTTCATCTGGGCATAGGTTGGGATGACGATATTCCGCTCGCGGGCGCGCTGGACGGCGCGGGTGCGGCGGTCTTTGTGAATGGTGAGATCAATTGTGGTCATTTGGGGAAACTCCTTGAGGTGAGGGAGAAAGTTGTCAGACAACTTGAATTATATCGCACAATTGGGAAAATTCTACAAAATTATTTTGTCAATAAGCAACGTTCTGCACAAGCGTAGAGGGATCGTTTACAAAGCTGTGGGTTTTTTTTAATGTAATTCACAAGATTCTATTGTATGATGATATTAGATAGTCGCTTCCCTATCAGAAGGAGGTGCTCATCGAAACGATAACGGAAAGCTACATCCGAGGAAAGACAGGGACCCCTTAACCTGGTTGAAGGCCTCCGGCCTTTTTTCCAGAAGTCCCCAGCGACGATAAGCGTTTGGTTCCACTCTTTCCTCCACATATGCAAGATGCAAGTTGGCGGATGGGTAACCCCCATCCGCCGTTTCCTTTCCCTAATTCTGGTGGGAAAAAGTCGCCCCCAGTTTACTACAATCAGTGGGCTGTTGGCATTGCACGTGCGTAGGCTGCTATGATCGTATCCCATAACCGATTGGCTTCACGATCGATCGTCCGGCGAGCAGGATCGGCCTCGAACCAGGCCAGCGCCCTGCGCACTCCCTCCGCCCAGGGGACTTCACATGTGAAATCCGGTACGAAATGCTTGATCTTGCTGTTATCGAAGACGACGCTGTTGGCTTTGTCGCCGATCAGGCTGCCGAGCTTGTGTTCATCGAAAGCAGCGATCAAATCGGACGGGATGTGGACGACGCGTAATTCCACACCCAATGCGCGCCCGACTTCTTCGTAAGCCTGGTTCCAGGTCAACACTTCGTCGGATGTGATATGAAAGGCTTCCCCAATGGCAGACTTGTTCCCCAACAAACCCAAAAAGCCCCTGGCGAAGTCTTCATTCCAGGTAAAGACCCATAACGAAGTACCATCCCCAGGGATGATGACCGGACCGCCCTGCCGCATGCGCTCGATCAACGTGTATGGATGTGCCCAGCTTCCCATGCACAGCGGGATTTGGGAAGGGCCATAGGTCAACGAGGGGCGGATAATCGTGATAGGAAACTTCTCCTGTCGATATGCCTGCATCAGTCTTTCTTCGCAAGCGATCTTGTCCCGCGAGTATTGCCAGTATGGATTTTCCAGTGGCGTCTCTTCGGTGATGAGGTAATGCGCCGGGGGCTTCTGGTAGGCGCTGGCAGAGCTGATAAAGACGAACTGCCCTGTTTTGCCGCCGAACAGGCGCAGGTCACGTTCGATGTCAGCGGGGGTGAAAGCGATCCAATCCACGACGGAATCGAAGTGATGTCCTTCCAGCAGGGTAGCCACGCCGTTTTCGTCTCGATAGACATCGCCCTGCAGCAGGGTCGCACCCTCCGGCAACAGATGTTTCTTCGACACCCCTCGGTTGAGAATATACAATTCCAAACCGCGTTTGAGGGCCAACTCCGAACACGCGGAACTGATCAAACCAGTCCCGCCAATGAATAATACTTTCATGGGTTCTTCTCTCCTTTTTGCGCAATGATTACAAACATCTCATTCTGCGCTACGCCTGGTTTACCAGTCAGAGCAGGAAAAGTAGAAATTCCATCGAACCCGGCCCTACGTAATATCTCCTTGAATTGCTCATCGGAGTACGCTTGCGTGCTGGCCGCGTAACGGGTCACTTTCCCGCTGGCAGCATCCACGATATAGTAACGTTCGATGGCAACCGCATGTTCCTCATCCCAGAAGGATTCCATCAGGCATAAATGAGGTTCGTCAGAGAATAGTTCGTTTTCAGCCGAGTACCAGGTCGCTGGCTGGTTGCCAAGTTCATAAACTGCGTCGAAGGTGGAGACTTCGAGCAATAATTTCCCGCCCGGCTTGAGCGCGGCATGTGCTTTTTCGAGGATCGACCTGGCCTCTTTGAGACGAAAGACATTGAACTCGCCAAAGATGAGCATGGCCAGGTCATAACCGCTGCCGAAGTCCGTGGTGCGGATATCGCCCAGAATGTAGGTGCAGCCTGCAGGGGCATGTTTGACGGCGTACTCAATGGAGGCGGGACCAAAGTCAATGCCAACGGTTACATGCCCGAGCGCGGCAAGACGCGCGGTGTAGAGGCCGGGACCGCAACCCAGGTCGAGGATGCGGGAGGGCGCCCCGTCCAGGACAAAGCTATGGATCCACGCTACATGCTTTTTGATAACCGGCGTGCGACGGCTGGCGGCATCATGCTTCTGCGAGAGATGTTCCTTGAGCATGCGGCGGCTGAAATCCGGATCTTGCCAGGGGATTTTTTCGCCCTCTGCCCAGGGTTTTGGCTGCATATCACGGTGACAAATGCCAGGCAGGTTCATCGCTTGTAAGCCAGGATCACGCCATCCCCCACCGGCAGGAGTGAGGCGATCCAATCGGGGTCAGCGGCAATCAAACGGGTAAATTCCCGCACGCCCACGGTCGCCGGACTGGTATCGTTCTCGTCGAAGATGCGCCCATACCAAAGCATGTTATCGATAACCAAAAGGCCGGTGGGACGCAACTTCTCTTTGATAACCGGCAAGGCATCCGGATACGTTTCCTTATCGATATCACAAAAAATCAGATCGAAGGTGTCACCCTCGTATTCTTCCAGCGTGGCAAGCGCTTCCCCCACATGGTATTCGACATAGTCCTGACAGCCCAGTCTTTCAAGATAATCTCCCGCCATTCTCGACAGTTTTTCATCCCAGACCACGTGGTGTACCAATCCCGGCGTACTGGGGATGGTTTCATCGCGTTCCTTGAGCGCTCGCGCAAACCAGGCGGTGGAATATCCAAAACCGGATCCCATCTCGAAGATGTGTTCTGTGTGCGTTATATGCACGAGCTGATAGCATAATTGTCCGACGGCCGGGGTAATAATAGGAAAATCGTTTTCTCGAGCATATTGTTCCATTTCCAGGAAGGCAGCAGGCCGTTTTGGAATCAGGGAGTGCAGATATGCCTGCACGGCAGGATAGGTCAGTCTATCAGTCAAAACTACCTCCTAGGATATGGATGTCCGCATACGGTCCAAGGCCGTCTCCAACACGCTGCGCGGACAGGCAAAGTTCATCCGCACGAACCCGTCCCCGCCGGGACCGAAGGTGGAGCCATCACTGAAAGCGACCTTGGCTGTGTTTAGGAAAAATTCATAGGGGGAGGACGTAATTTTCCCGGATTCGACCAAAGGATTGCAATCCAGCCAGGTCATGTAGGTGGCTGCAGGGACTGTCAGGCGCAGGTCAGACAAGTTTTCCTGCACATACCCGCAGATGAAATCCCGGTTGGCGACCAGATACAGGAGCACTTCGGCGAGCCAGTTATCACAGGCGCCGGAGAAGGCGGTCCGTGCAGCAATCTGTCCCAGGCTGTTGACATGCAGGGTCATCGCCTCGACGACCTGCTTGTAGCGTTCACGCAACACCCGGTTGGGGATGATGGCAAAGCCGCAAAACAGGCCGGCCGTGTTGAAGGTCTTGCTGGGTGCGATCAGGGTAATGCTCTGTTCAGCAACTTCCGGGGAGAGCGTGGCAATCGGGACATGTGATAATCCGCCGAGTAAAAGTTCACTATGGATTTCATCGGAGCAGATGACAATCTCATGACGCAGACAAATCTCGGCCAGACGAGACAATTGCTCCCGCGAAAAGATGTTACCGGTCGGATTATGGGGATTGCACAGCAGGAACATGCGTGTCCGCGCACCCTCCGAACCGATGGCTGCTTCGAAGGCCTCGAAGTCGATCTCGTACCGAAGAATGTTCCCGCCCACCACCTTGACCAGCGGCGCGAACTGACGCACCAGTCCCTGGTTTTCATGTACCCGTAAAAATGGGAAATAGACCGGCGGCTGCATCAGGAGGCCCTCACCGGGTGCACAAACCGCCCTGGCAGCGGCATTGAATCCGCTGACGATGCCGGGGACGGCTATCACCATCTCCGGATCGATCTTCCAGCCGTATAACCCCTCCATGCGGGTAGCAACGGTTTCATACAAAGTCAGGGATGGAAACTCATAGCCCAGGACGCCATGCACGAGCGCAGCCTGAAGCACGTCCCGTATCGGCTGCGGAGTCAAAAAGTCCATGTCAGCGATCCAAAGCGGGAGGACATCTTCAGGATATTTGGTCCATTTGATGGAATTGGTGGAACGGCGGTCGATGATGGCATCGAAGTTGTAGATCATTCTTTGGCATCCCTACCCGAAGTACGAATTATTTCCAGAACTGGATATAGCACCTTTTCCAACCAGTGGTGTTTTATTGTATCGTAATATTATCCCTTCCCCCATGGAGATTATCCGAGGAAGTCTGCCAAGACCGGAGCCTTTTCGGGCTGTTTCATTTTAGTTAGGAGGTGATTGTTTACAATTATAAATGCAGGTCAGCTGGGTTAATTTCTCAATAATTGCGACATCTAAATCATCTATTGAATGCAAATCGCCACTCTCTAAATTGATGGGAGTGGCAATTTTTATTAGCGTGTTAGCATAAAACAACCGGCCAGCCAGGTCGCCCCGCGAGAGTAGCGGGGTGGCTGCATTCTGGGGCATAATTCTCGCTGGTGAGTGAGCGGGAACGTCTGCTCCGGGCGCTGACGTTTGGGCCAGC
>DAOTXM010000006.1:0-7466 GCA_034435215.1 Anaerolineales bacterium | reverse complement strand
CCCCGCCCACAACACCCCACACTCCAGTTTGTTAAGACATGTTCAAATAGTTATTATAGCCTTCCCGCGAGTACACTGTCAAACAAATTACGCAAAAATATATTTGCAAAAATAAATTTATGAGTATAATCACCTTGTTTGTATGACACGCATTACGGCTCGCAATGACATAAAAGTGAGCAGCAACGATGCCAGCCACCACCCGTCAAAAAATCCTGGAGTACCTGAAACGCAACCGGACGGTATCTGCCCGCGAGATCGCACGCGCCATGCAGATGACTCCTGCCAATGCCCGCCACCATTTCAGCATCCTAGCTGCGGACGGGCGCGTGGAAGTCATCCACCAGCGGCAGGGAGGCAGGGGTAGGCCTGAAAAGGTCTATCGCCTGGCGGGCGCACTAGCGGGCGATAACCTGTCCGTGCTGGTGGATGCGCTTTTGACGGAGACGGCTGGGAAGGTCCGGATGGAAGCGCTGGGGGAGCGGATTGCAGGAGCGGGCACAGCCACCGGCCAACCGCTGATGCGTAGACTGGTTGCCGCGATCGGGCGTCTCAATGCCATGCACTATCAGGCGCGCTGGGAGGCGGGTGCGGAGGGACCGCGCATTGTCCTGGGGTATTGCCCGTATGCTGCGGTGATCGAGCAACACCCAGAATTATGCCGGATGGATACGGCTTTGTTGTCAAAAATGTTGAATGGGAAGGTCAGGCAAACTGCCAAACTGGAAACTGGCGCAGGCGGCCTGCCGTATTGCATGTTTGTGTTCCCCCAGAAATAAGAACGAGAAGAACCGTCACTTGCAAGGTTCCAGGACGAGGTTACGCGTATACACCAGTGAGCGGCCGATGATCTTCTGATCCGCATCTTCGGCCACAAACTGGTAGTGCACCCAGGCCTTCATGAAGTTCCGGCGTTCGGGGATATTGTTGGCCCACAGGGTGTAACGAAAATAACCGCCCCCATCGTTGTCGGTCACCGAGCCGGTCCAGGGGGTGGTATCGCCGGGTCTTTTACCCGACTCTAGCCGGAAGAAGATATACACTCTGCGAACTTCGTCCGGGTTGGCTACTTTGATCGTCATCTTGGTGTAGTTGTGTTTGCAGGCGCCGTAGTAGATGCTTTCTCTGGAGAGCTCGACCGATTCGAATCCACCGGTCGGTACAAATGGCTCGGTGTCGAAGAACGAAGCTGTGGTTATCACGTTGGGAACCAGGATGACCGGCGTGTTGATTTCACTGATGATCAGCGTGGCAGTGTTACGAGGCGTAGGAGTGATGGTGCGCGTGGGTGTCAGGGTAATGGTGGGGGTCGATGATGCGGTCAAGGTAGGGAGAGGGGTAACTGTGTCCACGGGTGTTTGTTGACGTGGGATGAGATCCAAGGCCGAGCAGGCCTGTAACAGGAACAACGCGACCAGAAAGAGCAATCGTTTAAGCATGCCAGCCTCGCAATCGAGGATCATTTTCATTATACTTCCCACATTGTCGTTGTTCTATCACCTATCCAGGCCAGTAGAGGTTCGGTTTTGATTCTTTGGTTGTCTCAACACCGGAATCGTTGGATGGCTTCCTCGAACAGGGGGATTGCCTGTCCGTCTTGTGGCGTGTACGATTTCCAGGCAAAGACACGGTCGCCGCAGGTCCAGGCAGCCGCGCCGCCGTAAGGCAATACTAGTGTAGCAGTAGTGGTAATGGGGGTGTATAGGACGTTCATATCCCGGATCAACTTGACATCCATATTGCCAACGCGTGTATCCACCTCGGCTTCCAGGATCAGGTCGAGCAAGAATTTTGGATCGGCTGTACCTGGTGCATGTTGCCAGAGCACCTGGATGAACAAATTTGCATTGAAGGCTGCCAGAATCCCCTGTCCATACGTACTGGGAGAAGCCGGGTTGCGTTGCGCGCTGACATCAAAAAAGGTTACATCGGGGGGATGACCAATACAGAATTGGTATTCACAAAACAGGCCAACCAAGGTCATAGGAGTGGGGCTGGGATAGGGCGTCGGCTGGGGATACGGCGTGTAGGTTGGGATAGCTGCGATGGTCGCGGCTACTGCTTGTCGGATTTGTGCGTTGGGATCGAGCGTCTGCCTGGGCGTACAAGCCACCAGGCTAATAAGGGTCAAGATGGTTGTAATAAAAGATACTGCCTTGTGTTTCATAAGATGTGATTATACTGGCTTTGCCGCATTGCCTGGTTACAGTTTTATAACGGTGTGCATGCAATGGTTGTCCCTGACATGTTTTGCGTGCACACTCATAACGAGTAGAAATTCGAACTGAGCCACTCTTGACAAAAAAAATCTGATTTGTTATATTATCCCTACCCCCCTGGGGGGGGTAGGAGAAAGCATGGAAAACCAGGATACCTTACGGCGTCTGAAGACCATCGAAGGCCACCTGCGCGGCGTCATCCGCATGGTGGAGGAAGATGCTTATTGCATCGATATCATCCGCCAGATCCAGGCGGTGGAAGCCGCCTTGAACAAGGTGAGCGCGCAGATTTTGGAAGGGCACCTCAACTCGTGCGTGATCACTGCCATCCAGGGTGATGAGCCCCGGGAACGCGAGCGTGTGCTCAAGGAGATCTCGGAAGTCTTCGAGATGGCCAATAAAGTTTAGGTGAGTTGATCGTTGTCGAAAACGATAAAATCATAACAAGGAGAAACGATCCATGACGACTGTCAAATATTCCATCCCCAATATTTCCTGCGGACATTGCGTGCATACCATCCAGACCGAAGTGGCTGACATGGAGGGTGTACTGTCGGTAAAGGCGGACCAGGCTACGCGGGCTGTGGAAATCACATTTGATGCGCCAGCTACGGAAGCAAAGATCAAGGAACTTCTGGCCGAGATCAACTATCCCGTTGCCGGATTGGCGGTCTAGGTGTAGAACGAAATCAGGAGTATTGAATAGCCATATACCAGCTCCATATCCCTGATTTTGGGCTTTTTCCTGCTGTTCTATGAACGGCTGTGTATCGCTTTAGCGTTGAGATTCAATATGACCCAAACAAAACAATTGACATTACCGGTAACCGGCATGACCTGCGCGAATTGTGTGGCCACCGTGGAACGGAACTTGAAAAAGCTGGAGGGAGTCGACTCTGCCGTGGTAAATCTTTCGTCCGAACGCGCCACAGTAGAATTCGATCCTGCCCTGCTTGCGTTGCCGCAATTGATTGCCCGCGTGGAACGTGCAGGATACGGTGTCGCCACAGGCGAGGCGGATCTAATCATCAAGCGCCTGGCAGATGATACCGATGCCCGCCGCCTGGAGAAAGCCTTGCTGAACCTGGATGGGGTATTGGAAGCCCAGGTTAATTTTGCGACCGAGAAGGCGCGTGTGCGCTATGTCCCGACGGTGGTGAGCCAGGCGGAAATCAGGAGAACTGTTGCCGGGTCCGGGTTCGAGGCACTCGAATTGGGGGGCGAGGCCGAGGATGCCGAAGCCGTCGCACGTGAGCGAGAGATTACCGAGCAAAAACGTCTCTTGATCGTCGGCCTGATTTTCACGATCCCGTTGTTCCTGCTTTCGATGGGCAACGATTTCGACCTGCTGCCGGGTTTCTTTTACCGGAGCATGGATATGGGCGGGGGGATGGTCATGCGCAGCGTCCAACCCTGGCTGGGATGGGTTTTTTGGGTGCTGGCCACGCCGGTGCAGTTCTATGTAGGCTGGCATTACTATATCGGTGCCTACAAGTCCCTGCGGAACGGTGCAGCCAACATGGATGTGCTCATTGCCATGGGCTCGTCGGTGGCATATCTCTATTCGGTGGCGATCCTGCTTGGTTTGCTGGACGCGCACCACCTGTATTTCGAAACTGCCGCCGTCATCATCACGCTCATTCGCCTGGGAAAGTTCCTCGAAGCGCGCGCCAAGGGACGTACCAGTGAAGCAATCAAAAAATTGATGGGACTGCGCGCCAAGACCGCGCGCGTCGTTCGTTCTGGACTTGAGGCCGAGGTGCCCGTAGATGAGGTGGTCGTGGGCGACATGGTGCTCGTGCGACCCGGCGAGAAGATTCCCGTGGACGGAGTCGTTGTGGAAGGCCGCTCGGCTGTGGATGAATCGATGCTGACTGGGGAATCGCTCCCGGTCGAAAAAGGCCCTGGCGCCCCGGTCACTGGCGCGACGCTCAATAAGTTAGGCCTGCTCAAGGTCGAAGCCACCAAGGTCGGCAAAGAGACCGTGCTGGCGCAGATCGTGCGGCTGGTGGAGGAGGCCCAGGGAAGCAAAGCGCCCATCCAAAAGCTCGTCGACCAGGTTTCAGCGATTTTCGTACCCATCGTCATTGTCATTGCCGCGCTTACCTTTCTGGTATGGTATTTCCTGGTCCCGGAAACCTGGGGCGGCGGCGATTTCACGACCGCGCTGATCAACATGGTCGCCGTGCTGGTGATCGCCTGTCCGTGCGCAATGGGGCTGGCCACGCCTACGGCAGTCATGGTTGGCACCGGCAAGGGCGCTGAAATGGGGATTCTGTTTCGGAACTCGGAAGCGTTGGAACGGGCTGGGAAGATCAGTACTGTCGTGTTGGATAAGACTGGAACGATTACAAGAGGTCAACCCGCAGTTACTGACATAGTGGTCAGTAAGCAGTCATCAGTGACCAGTAACGAGCTGTTGAAAATGGCAGCGTCTGTCGAAAAAGGTTCGGAGCACCCGCTCGGCGAAGCGATCTGGGCGGAGGCCACGTCACGCGGTTTGACATTGGCGGATGTGGCCGGGTTCAAGGCGGAGCCGGGTCACGGCGTGCAGGCCGAGGTCGAAGGACGGAGCGTGGTTGTGGGTAACCTGCGCATGATGACCTCGCGCGGGTTCACGTTGAATGGATTGGAACCGGAGATCACCCGCCTGCAATCGGAAGCCAAGACCGCCATGCTGGTCGCCATAAATGAGTCCGTAGCTGGCGTGATTGCAGTTGCCGATACGCTCAAGGATGGCTCGCGGGAGGCCATCGCCGAATTGCATCGCATGGGCTTGAAAGTGGCTATGATCACCGGTGACAACCAGAAAACTGCCGAAGCGATCGCGAAACAGGTGGGCGTCGATACCGTGCTGGCGGAGGTTCTACCGGAGGGCAAATCGAGCCAGGTCAAGAAGTTGCAGGGGGCTGGGAATATCATTGCCATGGTCGGCGACGGCGTCAACGACGCGCCCGCGCTGGCCCAGGCGGACGTGGGCATCGCCATTGGGACCGGTACGGACGTGGCTATGGCCGCTGCCCCGGTCACGTTGATGAGCGGGGATTTGCGCGGCGTGGCGCGCGCCATCGCGCTCTCGCGCAAAACCCTCGGCGCGATCAAACAGAACCTGTTCTGGGCATTTTTTTACAATGTCATCCTGATTCCAGCGGCCGCTTTGGGATTCCTGGTCCCGATGCTGGCGGCTGGCGCCATGGCGTTCAGCAGTGTGTTCGTGGTGAGCAACAGCCTGCGACTCAGGCGTGCAAGAATATAACCCCCAACGTGTCGGAAAAAATCATTTGCGACTATGTCTTCTAACAAGTATGGAATGAATATGGATCCCGTCTTCCTGGTGGTGGCGGGTGTAGGCCTGGTGGCATTGGCCTTGATCCTCCTCATCGCGCAGCCGCAGGATCAAGTCATGGTCCCGGCCAGCATTTTTGCAGGCTCTATGGGGCAGATTGGTATCGCCTTCATCACGGGTCTTACGACGGGAGGTTTGAGTTGCCTCGCAGTGCAGGGCGGGTTGTTAGCCAGTTCGCTGGCACGCCAGATCGAGATGGATTTGCTCGACCACCCCAAAAGCCGCAGGAGCAAGGTGCGCACAGCGCCACAGACCAGGCCGGCATTCCCAATCGCCTTATTTCTACTGGCAAAGCTGGTAGCGTATACCATTCTTGGCGCCTTGTTGGGCTGGCTCGGTTCATTTCTGAGCCTGGACCCTGTTTCGCGCGCGATCCTGATGATTGCCATCGGCGTTTTCATGCTCGGTAACGCACTGCGCATGCTGGATGTACATCCGGTTTTCAGGTATTTTTCCATTGAGCCGCCGAAATTCATCACCCGCTATATCCGGCGGACAGCCAGAGATGGAACGGAGCTGGTCACGCCGCTGTTCCTGGGGGCGCTGACCGTTTTCATCCCCTGCGGGGTGACGCAGGCGATGATGGGCGCGGCGCTGGCAACCGGCCGGGCAGGCATGGGCGCGGCGTTGATGTTTGCGTTTACGCTTGGCACCAGCCCGGTGTTCTTCCTGGTTGCTTATCTGACCACCAAACTTGGCGCCCGGCTCGAATCCTTCTTCATGCGTTTTGTTGCCGTTGCCGTGCTGGTTTTGGGCCTGGTCACGTTGAATAGCGGTTTGAACCTGATGGGTTCTCCGTTGTCTTTTGAAAATGTGACCCGCGGGATGTTCTCGTCTTCGACGGTTGCGGAGGCGTCACCAGCGAGTGACGGTGACTTGACCCTCATGGTACAGAACCAGGGTTATTTCCCGCAGACATTGCGCGCCAGGGCCAACCAGCCGGTCTCCCTGAACCTCGTGACGGATCGAACGTATTCCTGCGCGCGTGATTTCGTCATCCCTGCACTGGGGTATTATGAATTATTGCCGGATACGGGCAGGGTCGTGGTGGATATCCCGGCGCAAGCTCCTGGAACGCGCATGTTTTTCACCTGTTCCATGGGCATGTATACGGGCCTGATCGTATTCGAGTAGGTTGGAGGGAATGTGATCAAAAAAACGTTTCGGGTAACCGACATGCATTGCTCGAACTGCGCCATGCGGATAGAGGAAATCGAAGATGACCTGCCGGGGGTCAGGCAGGTCTCTGCCAGTTATCACAAGATGCTTGTGACCGTTGAATATGACGAGAGCAGGGTAAGCGAGGCGCAGTTGATAGATGCAGTCAAAAAGAAGGGTTACACTGCTGTGCCCTAAGAATAATCCCTAGGGTAGTGAACGTCTACCCCTGTTTTCTGAGTTCCAATCCATGACAAGGGGTATACTTGTGGTAGGAAAACCATGCAGCAGTACTTCACCCTTCGAGAAGCGAATGAGGCGTTGATAAAAATCCGCCCGCTGATGGATGAAATCCAGGCCATTCGCCAGGGGATTTTGGCACGCCGGCCGGACGTCTGGCCGGTGGTGGAACGCGCGGCGGGCAACGGCGGCAGCCGGGCCGCTAGCAAGCTGGTTCGGGAGTTCGAGCGACTGGATGCCCTCGTCCATCAAGTGCAGGAAACCGGCGTTTTGCTCAAGGATATCAATCTTGGCCTGTTGGATTTCCCGGCTTTGAAGGATGGCCGTGAAGTCTATTTGTGTTGGAAATATGGGGAAGAGGAGATCGCTTTCTGGCATGAAATCGAGGCGGGATTTGCCGGGCGTCGATCCATTGAAAGCTTTTAACCCACAGCAAATAAGCTTTTTGCGTATCCTCTCACAAGGAAGTAGTGGGGGTGGGGGGGGGGGGGGGTGGGGGGGGG
>DAOTXM010000005.1:0-13330 GCA_034435215.1 Anaerolineales bacterium | reverse complement strand
CTTGCACCCCTAAATCCGGGTATCTACCACGGAAATTCCCAGAGAGCCATACTAATCAAGCGAAAAACGGAGGGGCTATCGGTTATAATCCCACAAAAATACTCTAAATTTATCCTTTCATTCCATGAGTACCGTGCCCAAGAAAAAACTCCCCTCCCATATCAACTGGCCTCAGATCGCCCGCCTGGTGCTGACCTCCCGCCTGTTGGACGAGATCGAAGAAGAAGAACTCGTCCCGCAGGGCAAGATCAATTACCAGTTCTCCGCCAAAGGCCATGAGCTGGCACAGATATTGCTGGCGCAACATCTCACCCATCCGCATGATGGGGCAACGGTATATTACCGCTCGCGCCCGTTCATGCTGGCGACAGGGCTGACTTTGAAAGAAGCCTTAGCGGCGGGCTTTGCCAAGACCGGCTCCCCCACCGAGGGGCGGGATGTGGGCGTGATGTTTGCAAGACAACCCTTTCAAAGCGGATTAACGGTATTACCCGCTTCGGGGGATGTAGGCGCACAATATACCCCCGCCGCGGGCTGGGCACAGGCCATCCGTTACCGCCAGCAGGTCATGGGCGAAAACGATTGGGAGGGCGCAATTGCCGTTGCACTGGGCGGCGAAGGCTCTACCGCAGCCAATGGCTTCTGGGCCGCACTCAATATTGTCACGACACGCAATTTGCCTTATCTGTTCTTCATCGAAGATAACTCCTTTGCCATCTCGGTTCGTTCCGCATTGCAAACCCCTGGCGCAAACGTAGCTGCGAATTTGCAGTGCTATAACAACCTGCACATCCTCGAGGGCGATGGCACGGACCCTGTCAATGCGGCCGCCAAGATTGCCGAGGCCGTAGCCTATGTACGCAACGGAAGACCCTGCCTGCTGCGGCTGAAGGTCGTGCGCATTATGGGGCATACTTTCATCGATGACCAAACCTATAAATCCGAGGCGGAACGCGCAGAAGAAGCCGCGCGCGACCCCCTCACCCGCCTGAAAGACTATTTACTTGATCTGGACTGGGATGCGCTGGAAGAGGAGGTCGAGGCCGAGATCCGCGCCGCGGTCCAGGCAGCGCTTCAAAACCCGGACCCGGAGCCTGCTACTGCCACCCGGCATTTATTTTCATCCAATTCTTACGGGCATGATGACGCCGTTCCCCAACAGGACGGCCCGCGCATCAACTTGATCGAAGCCGTTAAACGGACGCTCGAATCCGAGATGCAATCCAATTCGCGCCTGCTGGTCTTCGGTGAGGACGTGGGCGTCAAAGGCGGCGTGCACGGCGCAACAGCGCACATGCAGGGAAAATTCGGACCAGAACGCGTCTTCGACACATCGCTCTCGGAGGAAGGCATCCTGGGCAGCGCGATCGGCTTGTCGCTGGCGGGACTGATGCCCGTGCCGGAAATCCAGTTCCGCAAATATGCCGACCCGGCTACCGAGCAAATCAACGACGCCGGCACCATCCGCTGGCGCACAGCCGGTAAGTTTGCCGTGCCGATGGTGATACGGATTCCTGTCGGCTTTGGCAAGAAGACCGGCGATCCATGGCACTCGGTGACAGGCGAGGCCATTTTCGCGCACACACTCGGCTGGCGGCTGGCGTTTCCCTCCAATGCGGCAGACGCGGCTGGGTTGTTACGCACCGCGTTGCGCGGCGAGGATCCGGTCATCTTCTTCGAGCATCGCGCCCTGCTGGATACGTCACAGGCGCGGCGGCCCTGGCCGGGGGACGAGTACATGCTCCCTTTTGGGCTGGCGGGCAAATTGTCCGAGGGCGCTGCGCTGACGGTCATAACCTGGGGAGCGATGGTCTATCCCGTCCTCGAAGCCGCCAAAGGATTGGATGGTGTCGAGGTCCTGGATTTGCGTACGATTTCGCCCTGGGACAAAGAGTCTGTATTGGCGTCGGTCAAAAAGACAGGCAAGTGCCTGGTGGTGCACGAAGATACGCTCACAGGCGGATTCGCGGGCGAGATCATGGCGACCATTTCTTCAGCAGCCTTCGAGTGGCTGGATGCGCCTCTGCAACGCCTGGCGACGCCGGATGTTCCCATTCCATACAATATCCCGATGATGAAGGCGGTCGTGCCGGGAGTGGAAGGAATTCGGAAAAAAATGGAATGGCTGATGAGGTACTGAGCGACTCTTTGCGTGCACACCTTTTTATACAGAATTGCACAGGAGAGAAATCTGTTATATACTTCTCTCACTTTTATGAGGAGTGGATTTATGAGCGCGGCTTCCCCTGGTTTCCAATTACCTTTTGGCGCAGAATCCTGTGAGCACGAACTGGAAGTTCTACAGGATCATTATAAAGAGTATTACTACGAGGAAAGTCGCTTCAACGCTGAGGCGCTGGATGCAGACACATATCTCATTGTGGGGCGGCGCGGCTCGGGGAAAACATCCCTGACAAAATATTTCAATTTCCAGGTACGCTACAAAAACGCGCATAGTATCGATGTGGATGAGCCTGTTATCTACAGCAATATTATCCAAAAGATTGCTAACAACGCTTATCTTTTTCCAGACATGGCGGTCAACGATGTCTATAAAATCTGGGAGTTTCTGATCTGGTCGATCATCTTCAATGAGTTTGCCGACCGTGACCCGGCGATCAACCGCGCTTGTATCGCTTCTGGCCAAAAGGGAAAACCACTAAAATATATCCGCGATGTATTGAGCGGTCTGCTTGCAAAATATGTTGACGAGAGAGGTCGAGTAATCGATGACCTTTCAGATCAGCTTGCCTCTGTGATTTTCACAAAAGCCAAAGAAAAGGTGCTCGAATTCACACGTTCTGAACCAGTCATCATCGCCATTGACACCTTCGAACGCTACGACCGAGAAAACATGGCCATGATGGCCGTCACCGCAGCCCTGGTGCAGTGCGCCAGTACACTTAACATTGCTTATTCGCACAGAGGTATTCACATCAAAGCGTTTGTATCGGCTGAAATCTTTCCACACATCCGGGAAAACATCATCACCAATCCAGCCAAATACATCCGCCACCCGCTATATATGAGCTGGCGTCCAAAAGATCTAATTCGCTTGATCGCCTGGCGCTTTCAACGTTACTTGCAAGCGCGCAGCGATACCATCCCTGCCAGGAATGTAAACTGGGAAGATTTCGATGACCTGCTCAAAAAGTTATGGTATCCGTACTTCGGTGAAACAATTACCAACTTGCGCGGTGTGGAAGAGAAAAGTTTTCCCTACATCTTGCGGCACACGCAGATGCGTCCTCGCCAGCTTGTGATCTTGTGCAATGAAATTGCGCGCGCCACAGAAAAAGAAGGAAAATTCCCTTACTATAAAAATATCCAGATCCAGCATATTGTTCAGGACGTGGAACACGAGTTGGCCGCGGAAGTGCTAAACTCCTATAATCGCATCTACCCACACGTCTCCGAAATTGTCACTGCACTGACGGGCGCTCCCATGCTCTTCCAGGGAAATTATCTCGACCAGGTGGCGAAAAAGACCTCGGATATATGGATCGAAGGCTATTCGCTTTATAACTTCCGCAGACTGGTCGCTGAATTGGGCATCGTGGGAAAAGTCAGAAGTAAAAGCAAGGAAACCGGCATCGTAGAAGCAGACTTCGAATATGCAATGCAAGATAGACTGACTCTTTCCCACGATGACGAGTGTGTCATCCATCCTATGTTCTATGCCAAGTTGCAAATCGAGAAGAACGGCTGGATCGTATACCCTTTCCCTGACCACGAAGATTACAGACAGCTCATGCGCTAATATTACAATTTAAGGTTGCCTTGCTGATGCGCTTTACTTGTGTGCACGCAAAACATGTCAGGGACAACCCGCGTAAATGGGTGGGCGCGCCCCCACATACAACCGTTTATCGGGGTTTTCTTGGAATTTTGCGCTGTCATACGAAAGACAAAGGATAAAAACATAGCGAGATCCAGAAGCCGCTGTTTTGATTCATCGCTTCCGTCACCTGTTCATCCCTTACAATATCGAATCAATGAGCGCGGTAACCCACTCCCTGGAGATACAATCGAAAAAGAAAGTATTTCTTCCAGCAACCGGAAAGTGATGAAACCCGGGATAAAAAATGTGCGTCTCACTATGTGAGAAAACTCGGAGTTGATGATGAATAGCGTCTACTTGTGGGGCAACAGCTTGCCACTGGCTACCTTTGTTGCCAGCCTCATTTTATTATTTATCGCGGTGCGAAAGAAATGGCCGGTCGAAATACCCTCCACCGAGCCTCCGGACGATCCAGAAAAAGGAATTCTCCTGACCAGACAAAGTTCGATCAGAGAGCGAATAAAAATCTTCGTTGAAAAATATCGCTGGGAACTCATTCTAGGGGCAGGGATTAGCGCCATCTTACTTTTTGCGCTGATTTTTGCGCCGCCTCGTTTGAACGGCGAGATTGCGATCAGACCCCATTTCCCTGGGAGACCATTTTACAACCTGCATTGGGTACGCGATTTTCTAAGCACCTACTACGATAAGATTTGGGTTTGGAGCAGTGCATCGTTAAGCTTGATTTGCCTCACATTGTTGGCTTGGGCGATCATGAAACGATCCGGGCTTGGCGCGCAGTTCGTGGTACTTTGCTCCGCCTTGAATTTAGCCGGGGTTGGACAATGGCTTTTACATGTTCCACAGCATCAGGCGACCGGGAAAATCTTTTACTTTATCGCCATGTATGGATTCGGTGTGTGGGCCTGGGCAGCGCATAAACGACTTGTCAAAGACTTGGAGAGAAAGCCTGTTACACAAGCAACCGAAGTGTGGTTGATACTCGGGCTGTTATTGCTGACTTCCTTCAATCGCCTATATGCTTTGCAGGCTATCCCCTACGGTATCGAAGGTGATGAAGCCAAGTGGACATCCGAAGCGGTAAACCTGGGTATTCGCGGTGTCCCGGATGGCTCTGGGGAATATCACCGCGATGCCTTACCCGTGAGTTATTATCTCCAAACCCCTTTGCATCGCCTGCTTGGTGCCAGTTTATTTGCCGCCAGGTTGACAGTCGTCCTTCTCAGCATTGTTGCAACGTTGATCTTCTACTGGCTCCTGCGACAGATCTCCGTCGTACCTGTTGCTGTGATTGCTACTTACCTGCTCAGCATCTCTATTTTCGATATCAGTGCCAGCCGTCTCGCCAATGTGGAGAGCTTTGTCAAAATTTGGCCCGTTCTTGGATTGGCCCTGCTCGCGTTGGCCGTGCGAATGCGACGGTGGCAGGTCTATGGCCTGAGCGGCCTCGCGATTGCGCTCGGGATGTTAACATATGACACGGTTTGGCCGCTATTTGTCGTGGTGGTAGTTATCGCTTTCATCGAACTTGCCCGGCAAGGCGAAAAACTACATGCCCGCATGTCTTCCATAGCAGCGCTGATCACTCCAACCCTTCTGGCTTTGCCGGTTTTGATCCCCTATCTAACCAGCAGGTTGGATTATTACGAATTTGGGGAAAAAGGCCTGAATCAGGACACAGCCGTAACGCTCGCCCAATACTTCGGGAATGTGCTCCATACATGGTTCATCGCCATGAATAGCGATTTTTTATACAATCGGCATGGGCCACTGCTGAACGCTTTGTTACTTCCCTTGCTTGTTCTCGGTATGGTGATAGCGTTTTCCCTCATCAAAAAGAAGATTTCGTATTGGACCTTGCTGTGGGCTGGATTGGTTATCTTTCCTGTTCCGATTCTAACCAACTCCCCATTCGGACGCATATACTATCCTGCCCTACCAGCAGTTTACACATTGGTTGCGTTGGGTCTATTCTTTTTCTGGAAAGAGACGAACCGGTTTTTCGGGGTAAATCTCAAACCGATAATTATTGCCGGAACGCTCGTCCCCCTGATCTGGTTACCGCTTGCCAACCTTTTCATCTATTTCAATGAAGTCTATGATGACGATGATCGCCTGATGCGACGCGAGATCGCGGAGTTTGCCTCTCAAGCGGCCGATGTGGACACGATCATTTTGCTCCCGGCCACACCTGGCGCAGACACGCCATTAAACAATGAATATCAAATGCTTGAGCTCTTTATGCTGAAAAAGATCCCCTCCAGCGAACTCGAAGCAGCTTATCTATATGTCGCTCCCGAAGAACTCATGTCTGGTATAACAAGCAAGGCGAATCAGTATCAGAAGATAGAAATAATATTCGATAAAGATAAAACAGAAGCCCTTACCAAAACTTTACCGCTATGTTTTCCGCGGGGCACGTTGACAGAGGGGGAGTTCTTCAACCGTTTTAGCCTGAGCGGTTCCGAGGCCAAACACATAAACTGTAGCTATGTCACGTTAAAGATAGAACTCGAGGAAGATAACAAGCTTAATTGGAAATTGAGCGAGGGCGCCACCCAGAGGCTGGAATTGCATTGCGACGTCCACCAGGCAGATTTCAGTTGGTTTGAATTGGAAGATCTGTATATGGGAAATGGGTGGCAGACCGAGACTGAGTTTGCCCCTGGCTGGAATGGTAAGGGGTTTGCAATGGACAACTATGGCAGCGGGCCGTTGGCGTTGGGGATTTCTCCTGAACGGTTGCAGAGTTACTATATTTGGGTTCGCTATTATAAGCGAACCACGGTTGAATCATCAGCGTATCTTAACATCGATAACAACCAGTTTCAATTTGCAGATATCAATGAAAAGGAACTTAAAAGTTGGATTTGGGAAAGAATCGGTCCAGTAGACATCGACATCGATAGCCAGATTTCAATCAGCCACATTCACAAAGACGATCCGCAAAGCTTTATGGCGATCTTCATGGACAGCTTGGTGATCACACCGGATATCGAATTCTCTCCAGAGGCCAATATCTGGGATTCTAAATCTCCAAAAGTATTTTCCTTTGAACAGCCACAATCCAACGGAATAGTTCTTCTTGATTTACCACCGGACTCATATCGCTGCAAGGTCACTGTTGAGTCCGAAATTCCGGTGGTAGATCTGCTTGGCGTTACATCACCATACGTTATATCGAATACAATCGAATTTGAGATCAGGTAAAATCTTTTCCGACGAAAAAAAGAGCGAGGGTTGACCCCGCTCTTTTTCATATCCGCATCTGTCCCGGCCTATTTGCCTGCTACCACGTCCTCGAGCATTTTCATTGTCAACGACTTTGGTCGCTCGATCGGCTGGCCCAGGGCACGTGCCCAGACGTAGTTGGCGGTCACACCCAGGGCGCGACTGACACCAAACAGGACGGTATAGAAATCGAACTCGCGCACACCGTAGTAGTACTGGAGCGTACCGGAAATGGCGTCCACGTTGGGGGCGGGATTCTTGGCCTTGCCCTGTTCTTTGAGCACCTGCGGGACGATCTCGAAGACCATATCCGCAATCCTGACCAGGGTGTCATCGGGGAAGCGCTCTTTGGCAAATTCCATCTGTGCCGTAAATCTGGGATCGGGAACCCGCAACACGGCATGACCGTAACCGGGGATGACCTTGCCGCTCTCGAGCGTATCCCAGGCATACTGGCGTAATTGCTCCTTGGTCGGCACACCGCCGAACATATCACGCACACCCAGCAGCCAGCCCAGACATTCCTGGTTAGCAAGTCCGTGGAGAGGGCCAGCCAGGGCGTTCAGGCCAGCAGAAAAGGCATAGTAGATGTCCGAGAGCGTAGAAGCAGCCAGATGGGTGGCGTGAGCCGAAGCATTGCCGGATTCGTGGTCGGAGTGAAGGAGCATGTACAGTCGCGACAAGTCCGCATAACCTTTTTGATCCTCCACGCCCAACATTTGGGCAAAGTTCGCGCCAAAATCGAGTTTGGGATCGACCTTGGGTTCTATCCCATCCTTGTATTTAAGATTATAAATAAAAGCAGCCACCACCGGCAATTTAGCGGTCAGGTTGAGGGTATCTTCCAGGGCCGGTTCCCAGTATTCATCCTTTTTCATGCCTTCCTGATAGCGGCGGGCAAACTCGGATTGGGTCTGCAAGGACTGCACCGCCAGCGAGAAGAGCGTCATGGGATGCGTATCTTTCGGCATGGCGCGCAAGGTGTCAAAGACATACTCAGGCACATCACTACGCTTGACCCACTCGGTCTCCACGGCCTGCGCTTGTTCTTTTGTTGGAACCTCACCGATCAACAGCAAATAGAACAGGCCACCCACGTAGGGCATATCTGCGCCTTCGGGCTTGGGCAGCGCAGCCAGCACTTCAGGGATGGACATGCCCCGAAAACGGATGCCTTCTGCCGGGTCAACGTATGAAATATCGGTCAACAGGGATTTGATGTCACGCATCCCACCCACGATCTGCCCAACAGTCACCTCAGCCACCACCACGTCTCCATGTTCTTTGGCAAGTTTGCGGTAGCGTTCGCGCTGTACGGGAAGTTGTGCGGCAATCTTTTCGTTCAAAATCATCAAAACACCTCCAAAAAACAGATGTCATTGCGAGGAACATTTCTCTCTGGCACCGACCGCCAGGGCGGTGTGCGACGAAGCAATCCAAAACGAAAAGGGAGTTTGCTTCGGGCGGTCCTACGACTGCGCTCGGCAAGCACTCGCAATGAAATTAAATTTTTACCAAGCCCTTCAACGCTTCGTGCGTTTCTTTGACGGCTGCGGCGGATTTTTCCAGCGCAGCTTTTTCACCATCATCCAGACTGTATTCGATGATCTTTTCCATGCCATTCGCACCTAGCATGACTGGCACACCGAAGTAGATATCGTTCAAGCCATATTCGCCCTGCATGTAAGCTGCCGCCGGGACGATCAATTTCTTGTCCTTGAGAATGGCTTCCGCCATCTGGGCGCAAGCTGCAGCGGGGGCATAGAAAGCCGAGCCGGTTTTTAGCAGATTGACGATCTCGCCACCGCCCTTCCTCGTCCGCTGGACAATGGCCTCTAAACGGTCAGCAGGCAGATAGTCACGCAGCGGAACACCCGCGATGTTGGAATGCCGGGTGAGAGGCACCATTTCATCGCCATGTCCGCCTAGCACGTAGCAACTGATGTTCTCTACGCTCACGCCGGTTTCCATGGCCACAAAGGCACGCATACGGGTTGAATCCAGGATGCCTGCCTGTCCAACCACGTGGCTGCGCGGTAACCCGGTCTTTTTCATGACCAGATACGCCATGGTATCAAGCGGGTTGGTCAAGACAATGTAGTAAGCATCTGGGGAGTATTTCAAGGTTTCAACGGCAGCCGTACTGACGATCTCGGCATTGGCTGTCAGCAGATCATCACGGGACATGCCCGGTTTGCGCGGCAGGCCAGCAGTGATGATGATAATATCCGAATCTTTGGTCGCTTCATAATCGTTTGCACCAACGACCTTCACATCCTTATTGATGATCGGCATTGCCTGGAGCAGGTCCAAGGCCTTTCCCTGCGGCATACCTTCCACAATATCGACAAGTACCAGGTCAGCGATCTCGCGCTCGGCCAGCCAGTGCGCAGTGGTTGCACCGGTCATCCCGGCGCCAATGATCGAAATTTTATTGGTCATTTCTCCTCCAAATTGTAGTGATGATATATTTTATTTCAGACTTCATGAAGCTGTAAGTTTATTTTGTCACCTTATTTAGGTAAAACTAGATGATACTAGGACGAAAAAAGGAGACTTTACCCGCATAAGGGATAAAGCCTCCAATCGCTTCAAACCGGACCTCGATCATGCTTCCTGCGCCTCAAGATAGCGCGTGGCCTGGATAGCTGCCGCTGCCCCCATCCCTGCCGAAGTGATCACCTGACGGAAATGCGGATCAGCCGCCTCACCTGCCGCAAAGACGCCTTCCACGCTGGTCTCCATCAGGTTGTTGACCTTGATGTAACCCAGATCGTCCAATTCCAACTGGCCTTCGAAGATCTGCGTATTGGGTGTGTGACCGATGAAGATGAAAACACCATCGGTTTCCAGAGTGGATTCTTCGCTCGTAACGACATCCTTCAACTTGACAGCTTCCACTTTTTCCTTGCCGACCACTTCGGTCACGACTGTGTTCCAGATGAATTTGATTTTCGCGTGCTCCAGCGCGCGTTTCTGGAGGATTGCACCTGCGCGCAGTTCATTGCGGCGATGGACGATAGTCACTTCACTGGCATAGCGTGTCAGGAACAGGCCCTCCTCCAGCGCCGAGTCGCCGCCGCCGACTACCACAACTTTCTTATCCTTGAAGAACCAGCCGTCACAGGTAGCGCAGTAGGAAACGCCTCTACCCGTCAACTCTTCTTCACCGGGGATATTCAAATGATTCGGGCTGGCGCCCGTGCTGATGATGACCGAATCAGCCAGGTATTCGCCATTGTCACTGATCACCTTGAAGGGGCGCTGTGCAAAGTCGACGGCATTCGCCAGATCGAATTCAGTGATGGCTCCAAAATGTTCGGCCTGTTTTTGGAACAGTTCGCCCAACTGCGCCCCGCCCACGCCCTCGGGAAAGCCAGGATAGTTTTCGATGGTATAAGTCAGCGCGGCTTGACCTCCCAGTTGTATACCAGTCAGGACAACCGGCTTCAGCTCGGCACGCGCCGCATACAAGGCGGCAGCATAGCCGGCCGGTCCGGAGCCAAGCACCAGCACCTTGACGTGCTTGGGCCTTCCATTCGTCATTGTCGATGGTGCAGAAACACTTCCTAGATTGAACATTTTTCCTCAGTATTGATAGTTTGTATCTTCTCTAGAAGAAGGGAGGAAGTGGGGTGTTCCCAATTTATTGAAAAGATACGATATTTTCTTCTTTACAAGACGCCCTGATCGGCGAGCGTATTACCGTTTTCATTGTATCAGATGCGTAGAGGGGTGAAAAGTTGCACTTCAGGAGAAAACTACAACAAACTCAAGGTCAAGGCTATGCGGCACGTCAAGAGGACCGATATTTCTAATAAATTCTCAACAAGATGTGAACATTTCAATGGCATATTCGGATATAATGCATCATATTTGTTGACAAAATGGAATATATGTTCTAAAATTGGATGATTTTTCAGTTGTCCAACGAGTTAGGTTTTTAGCAACCCGAAAAAGGAGCAAACATGAGTGGTATAAGAGTTCTAGTCGGTACACGGAAAGGTGCTTTCATCCTGACCTCGGACGGCAAGCGCCAGAAATGGAATGTCAGCGGCCCCCACTTTGGGGGTTGGGAAATCTATCATTTGAAGGGCTCACCCGCTGACCCGAACCGCTTGTATGTGTCGCAGTCCACTGGCTGGTTCGGGCAGATCATCCAGCGCTCGAACGACGGCGGTCAGACGTGGGAGGCGGTGGGCAACAAATTCGAGTATGATGGCGTCCCCGGCACCCACCAATGGTACGACGGCACACCCCACCCCTGGGAGTTCAAGCGCGTCTGGCACCTGGAACCCTCCCCAACTGACCCGGATACCATATATGCTGGGGTGGAAGATGCCGCATTGTTCAGGTCAATCGATGGCGGACAGAACTGGCAGGAGCTCGCCGGGTTACGCGGTCACGGTTCGGGGCCCCAGTGGCAGCCAGGCGCAGGTGGATTATGCCTGCACACCATCCTCCTGGATAAGAGCAATCCAGGGAGGATATTCATTGCCATTTCGGCAGCTGGGACCTTCCGGAGCGACAACGGCGGCGTAACCTGGAAACCGATCACCCGCGGGCTGAAGTCCGAGTTCCTTCCCGAACAGGAGGCCGAGATCGGCCATTGTGTTCACCGCATCGCCATGCATCCGTCTCGTCCGGATGTGCTCTTCATGCAAAAGCACTGGGATGTCATGCGCAGCGACGATGCTGGTGAGTCCTGGCATGAGGTCAGCGGGAACCTGCCATCCAATTTCGGTTTCGTGGTCGACGTACACGCGCATGAGCCGGATACTGTCTATGTCATCCCAATCAAGAGCGATTCGGAGCATTATCCACCCGAAGGGAAGTTGCGTGTTTATCGAAGCCGAGCAGGTGGAAATGAGTGGGAAGCGCTCACGAATGGTTTACCCCAACGGGATTGTTATGTCAACGTGTTGCGTGATGCAATGGCGGTCGATTCGCTTGATCCGTGTGGCGTGTATTTCGGCACAACTGGCGGGCAAGTCTACATGTCGGCTGATGCAGGAGACAACTGGGCCCCGATCGTCCATGACTTGCCGGCTGTATTGTCTGTCGAGGTGCAGACCCTGCCATGATTCGGATCAAAATCCCGCACCACCTGCGCATTTTAGCCCAAGTTGGTCCAGAAGTCGAACTAGATGTCGAGAGCCCAGTCACGCTAAATTCGGTCATCGACGCGCTCGAAACCCATTTTCCGGTACTGCGCGGGACGATCCGCGACCAGATTACCCAGCAGCGCCGACCATTCTTGCGCTTTTTCGCCTGCGGGCAGGATATCTCTCACGAACCACCGAACGATCCCCTGCCCGATGTGATTGCTTCGGGAGCCGAACCATTACTCATCATAGGCGCGATTGCTGGCGGTTAGCCAGTCTGGAACGATTCCATTTCTTGAACCAAAACAAAAACATACTTTTTCAAAGAGATGTTCGAATAAAATGTTCGGATGTCTCTTTTATTTAGAAATCCTGCTTGACTTCAGCCTGTATTATGCGTATTCTTATATTGTAGACAAAACGTATAGTGGTCTACGAAAGGGTCATTCAAATGGAAATTGCTAAAGAAATTCGTCAGTCAGAGATACCATCCTGGATTAAAACGATTACCAGTTTGCTGCCGCTCTGGTTATTTTCAGTGGCCATTACAGCAGAGGGCTTCCCCCAGCCACCTGTTTCGGTCGAAGTTGCATTTGCCGCCTTTGGAGCTTTCATTCTGGCGAACATTGCACTGCTTTGGAATAGATGGGTAACCATAGAATTTGTTTTATACAGCTTTATCCCGTTTTTACTGATGATGACTTTTGATGAAATCAGCACTACCTACAAAACGCCCTTCATCATCACCTGCGCCCTGATTCTAACCATCGGCGCGCTCCCGAACCAGAGTGAACGCTTATCCAGGCTCCAAAAATGGCTGATCCTGCTAACGGTGGGCATCCTGACCCTCGCCCTGGCCAGGAATGCCACAGAACATTTCTGGCAAATGACCGACCAGTTGGGCTACGAGATGTGTTTCCCCGATTCCCAGGGTTGTCTTCCGCTCACGGGAACGGAAACACCCTGGTGGGTGCTCTTCTTCAACATCTAAAGATCCAACGGCAGATAACTACCTCGATCTCGGATATTTTTTATCGCCCACTGATCACGAGTTACTGGTCACTGTTGACTGCCTTATCCGTGATCTCCAGCGCTCTGTCCAGTATTTCCATCCCATCCTGCAATTGCGCCTCGGTGATGATCAAAGGCGGGATAATGAGCACCGTGTGCCAGTGCGTATACAGGTACAGGC
>DAOTXM010000004.1:0-4081 GCA_034435215.1 Anaerolineales bacterium | reverse complement strand
ATTTGACACCCTGGGTTCCGTCTACTTTTACTGCGATACACGCTTATGTAAATTCAATCTGGACGAGAGGCAAAAAGCGACCCTGGGGGAACCACAGGTTGGAGATTTTACGGTCATCGCTGTGTCGCCTTCCAATCCCGAGACGATTTACGTAGGTGGAGAGGGACTGGCGGTTTCCAAAGACGGGGGAATGACGTGGGCGAAACTGAATAACGGGTTGGGAAGCACCTTCCTTGCCCTGGAGGCCGGACAAGGAAATACAGGCAGGCTCTACGTATTAGCAGGAAACTGCATCGAGAGCAGAATCGGAATCGAAGTTTCTTCCGACCATAGAGAAGAAGGCTTTTTTCAATCGCTATATGTTTCAACGGACAGAGGGGTGACCTGGGATTTTTCGACCCGCCCAGGATGCTATTTGGTCAGGGATGCGGATGGAGTTATGCTATACAGATACTCACACATTTCAAAATTGGTGGGAGTATCGCCGGGAAAATGGAACATGTATTATATGTGGCGATCCCAAGATGCGGGTGAATCCTGGGAGATGGTTGCTGTACCAAGGGGAGGATATGTTACAGCCGATCTTGTTCAGAGTGGGTTGGTGTATCTGCGCGACCCGGGATATGATTTGGTCCCGTATTCGGAAGATTATAGGCAAAACCCGGCTGAGTATGTTTCGGAAGATTATGGGCAAAACTGGAAGAAGATGGATTCGCCAGCAGACGCGAAGCTTTGTTACGGATCAACCCTGCAATTCATGGACGCGCACCGTCCTATGGCAGTTGACCCGTTCGATGGCAATCACGTTTTGGTCATTGACAATGGGACGTTGCTCGAATCGCACGATAGCTGCGAAACAACCTCCGCTTTTTCAGTGACTCCTAACGCAAGCATAAATTCAATTGCATTTGATCTGAAGGACTCCAACATGCTCTATGCGGGCACGGATGAGGGCGCGTACGTCTCCTTCGATTCTGGCGAAACCTGGAACCAAATCAACGACGGCCTACTGGGTGCAACGGTGGTGTATTCGATTGCGGTTGATAAGGATAGCAACGTCTACGCCGCCACGCCGTATGGGATTTTCAAGCTGGAAGGGAAGTAGGGCGGGATTTCATCCTGCCTTTCCAATGTGATACAATAGAAACACAAATGTATCACAAAAGGAGAAGAACATGGCTTTGATTGGTATTCGCGAACTACGACAGAAAACAGCAGAAGTCCTGCGCCGCGTCCAGGAGGAGGGGCAGGCCTACGTCATTACCCAGCAGGGACGCCCGGTTGCCTTGTTATCACCCCTGGACCAGGAAAAGATCGAGGCGGAGATCCTGCGCTCCGCCCGCCAGTCCGTTTCGGACAGTTGGCAGGTCTACCGCCAATTAGCGGAAGAAATGCGCAAGACCTGGCCCGCTGGTGTGGAGACCCAGACGCTACTGGACGAGATGCGCCGATGAGCATCTACACGCTAGACGCCAGCGTCCACATCAATGCGTTGAACGAAAACGAGCCAGGCTCTAAGGACAGCCAGGCATTCCTTGCCCGCATTGAGCAGGAACATCTCGAAATGATATGCCCTGCCCTGCTGCTCACAGAAATTGCGGCCGCCTTGTCGCGCGCCTTCAACGACCCCGAAAAAGGTGTGGCCTTTGCGATGTCCATTCGCAACCTGCCCAACCTGAGGCTGATCGCGCTGGACGAACCGCTGGCGGTCGCAGCGGCGGAACTGGCGGCTCGTCACCGCCTGCGCGGCGCGGACGCAGTCTACGCGGCTGTGGCCCAATGTTACGGAGCTGCGCTCGTCACCAATGACCGCCAGCAACTGGAACGACTTGCGGGGATTCTACCCATTATGCGGCCTGCGCAGGCGCTGGGGAAGAGATAGAAGATTGCCTAGGAGACTTGGAGGGTAACAACGTGGCAAACACACAGGATCCCGAATCTCTTTATCGGGAAGCAACCCAGGCTTTCAAATCCAAAGATTACACCCGCGCCAGCGACCTGCTGCGCCAAATCCTGAAAGCAGACGTGGACTACAAAGACACCGCCCAACTGCTGGCGCGCGTCATCCGGCTCTCCCGTCGCCGCTGGTACAACGATCTGCGCCTGTGGGGCGCGTTGGGAGCCTTGCTTTTGGTCGGCGTAGGCATCTACCTGTTTCCCATCCTTCAAGACCTTTATCGTCAACCCGCGCCTGCCCCCGTCACCCTTCCAACCGTCACGCCTGCCCAGACAATTGTCCCGCCAGCCAGCGCAACGGCAACACTCCTTCCCACGCCCACATCTATCCCCCTGACCTGGAAGCGCATCTTCCTCGGGCAGGAGTTCGAGCGCGATACGGTTACTGCCTTCGCCACCGATAAGAACGACCCGGATGTGATCTATGCCGCCATGAAAAACGCAGGCGTGTATAAGACCATTGACGGCGGCCTCTCCTGGCGGCCTGCGCATCAAGGACTGGCGAGTACACAGGTGGAATCCTTATTGATCGACTCCCAAAACCCGCGCATCCTATATGCTGGCACAATGGGCGGTGCCTTCAAATCAGAAGATGGTGGTGAGAATTGGCGCAGAATTGGCGATGGAATCTATTTGCTGATGGATTTGCAGAATAATTCCCATTTGTATGCACGTGATGAGAATGGGATTTATGAAACAATTGATCAGGGAAATAACTGGACAACCGCTTATTCTTTGAATAAGGATTGTCCCGGTACGATTCTCTCTTGGACTATTCACCCTGCGAACGGTTCCATTCTCTTTATTGGCAGTGAGGACGAATGTGGGCTAGGCGTGTATCAATCTAATGACAATGGAACTACCTGGAAGTTGATAGGCGGGGTTTGGGAACGGCCAAGCCTAAGCGCTCTTGTTATCGGTTTGAATGAGCAGGGCGACTTTTCGGTTTACAACAGAAATGGGATTTCCCACGATGGAGGCGAAACCTGGTATTTTACGGATGCGTTTGGATGTAATGCGTTTGCATCCGACCCTGACCATCCCGCCACAATCTATTGCGCTTATGAGTCTGGAGGGCTGATGACTATCAAAGGCAAAGGGTCTACCTGGCAACGGATAGGCTTGGAGACAACCAAAATTACGGCCATCCATGTCGATTATGCCGATGGAGAAAAGCGTATCATTGTGGGTGGAACAAGATTGGATGAGAATTTTGAAGACGGCGTCTTCATTTCCACCAATGGTAGTGCATCCTGGGATGAAAGGGATGGTGGGCTTGGCTCAACACGAGCAGAACTTGTGATCAATCCTACAGACAGCGCCAGGATGTACCTGGGTACGTACTATCCAGGAAAATGGGGTGGGACAGCCTGCACATTGTATCGCTCCCTGGATGTTGGAAAAAGCTGGTCAGCGATACGGCTTGCGGAGTGGTGCGGTCCCGCATTTAATACTGCCGATGTAATTCACATAATGCAAAGTTCCGCCTTACAACAATCTTGGAATGGTGGAGAAACATGGCTGTGGGAACACGAGGGGAAGCTACTATCGAGCGGGCGTTCCATTGATTTTAATGCTCATTACAGGTTGCCAGACTGGGATATCGATCCTCCTCAAAGCATATCCACGAATCCCTATGTAGACGGACTAATATATTCTGTGGGCAATAAAATCTATTACTCATTGGATTCTGGTGTTTCCTGGCAAAAAAGTGTGGGAAGTGAAGGTTCATGGGATGCAAGACTGTTTTATCAAGATCAAGGTCAAACAGTGTTTGCCGTTGGCAGGTATCACCAGGCTTACTCCACCGACAACGGAGTGACCTGGCAAGCCTGCGGACAAGACGTAACCGCCTCACGCTCCGACACACGCCTGGCGCTCGACCTGCAAGATTCGCACCTCTATCTGGCAACCCCCGGCCAGGGTGTGCTGGTCAGCGCGGACAACTGCGGATCTTGGCAACCGAGCAACAACGGCTTGACGAATCTCTTCGTCAACACGCTTGCCCTTGACCCAAACAACCCTGATACTGTGTACGCAGGCACGGACGGCGGCGCGTACATCTCTTACGACGCGGGCGCGACCTGGGGTCAGATCAACGACGGCCTGCTCGGCGCAACAGTGG
>DAOTXM010000003.1:0-4206 GCA_034435215.1 Anaerolineales bacterium | reverse complement strand
TCTTAGCATAGAAAAGCGAGAGAATGATATATTTGCCGAGGTATCGAAAGAGGTCCTGCATTCGGGATTCATTTTTGTGAATGTGACATCCTCAAGACCTGCTCTGCAATATTCATGGCCTTTGGGTAAGATTTTTTATCCTGAAGGCAGCCATAGTACGGAACTTCACACCAGCATATCATGGACTTGCCTGTCGCTGGCTTTCTACATATAATTCGACAGGTTTGGTCTTGAAAATGATGGGCACTTTGGTAATTTCCATGGTAAACACCAGGATATACCACGGAAAGTCTCAGAAAGAAATATCATCACTCACATAAGGAGAATAAGGGTGACCAATCAATACCTTGTAGCCGTCGTCGGCGCCGGCCCGGCTGGTCTGTTCGGAGCGCGCGAGCTTGCCAACCAGGGTGCGCGCGTGGTGCTTTTCAACCGGGATATCAAGCCGGGAGGCCTGGCGGAATATGGCATCTATCCTTCCAAATACACGATGAAAGCAGGCCTACGCAAGCAATTCCGCCAGATCCTCGATAACCCGAACATTGATTATTATGGCAACCTCACCATCGGCACACAAGGTGACTTGAGTCTCGATGACCTGTGGGAACTAGGGTTTCAGGCCATTCTGGTCACTGCCGGGGCGCAGGGCACCAAATGGCTTGGCCTGCCCGGCGAAGACCTGCAGGGCGTGTACCACGCCAAGGACGTGGTCTACTTTTACAACAAACTTCCCCCCAACAGCCAGCAATCTTATCGCTTCGGGTCACGCTGCGCCATCGTCGGCGCGGGTAACGTGATGGTGGATATCGCCCGCTACTTGATTCGCCAGGCAAAGGTGGACGAGGTCATCGCAGTAGTACGGCGCGGACCAGCCGAAGTCAAATTCGATAAAAAGGAAATGGAATATATCATCGCCAACCTCGACCAGGCGGCGTTGGACGAGGAAATCGCGCGCGTCCGGCCGATCATGGAAGCGGTCAACCAGGACCCGGAAGCTGCCCGCGCGGCGATCCTGGAAGCGCTGCCCAAGGCCTACGAGAAGGTCTCCGAGACGCGCTTCCGCTTCGAATTCCTGAGCTCCCCGGTCCAGATGCTGGGCGAGAACGGCCTGCTGACCCAACTCGAGATCGAAGATACAACGCTCATCCTGAAAGACAGCGACACCAAGGCGCGCGGCACAGGGAACAAGCGTCTCCTGGACGTGGAAACCGTCATCTTCGCCATCGGGGACAAAGTTGACGAGACCTTTGGCCTGCCCACAGAATGGAACGAGTTCGTCAAGAATGAAAACCCACTTTATCCGGTGGATGGAAATTCTTATGAGGTTTTCGATCCACAAGCCGGGAAGCCCATCGAAGGCGTGTTCGTCGGCGGCTGGTCACGCAAGGCCAGCGACGGCCTGGTCGGCTATGCCCGCAAGGATGGCATCAACGCTTCGAAAGCAGTCTGGCAATATCTGCAAACCAAAGGACCGGACGATTCTGCGCTGGAAACGATCACCGCCAGGATCAAGGGCTTACCCAAACCCGTCGTCACCAAGGATGGGATCCAGCGACTGGAAGTAGTGGAAGCCGAGGAAGCCCAGAAGCGCGGACTGGAGGAGTTCAAGTTCTCCAGCAACGAAGAAATGCTGCGCGCCATGGGATTGACGATAGCGGCGTAAATCGCCTCTTACCCCTACCCCTCTCCCTAGAAGGGAGAGAGGGTTCTTTTTAACTCTGCGATCTCTGCGGTTAACTCTTACCTAAGCACTTCTCGCAAGATTTCCTCAGTATGTTCCCCCAGCCGGGGCGGCGGGAGGCGATATTCTACAGGCGTCTGGCTGAATTTCAGCGGCGAGCCGACCAGTGGCAAAACTCCGATGGTGGGGTGTTCCATCGTGACCAGCATCTCGCGTGCCGCGACCTGTGGCTCAGCAAAGACCTTATCCAACGTGTTGATCTGCCCACACGGGATTTCAGCCTGCTCCAATGCAGACAGCCACTGGTCCACCTGGCGCGCCTTGAAAATGGGTTTCAGCAGTGTGACCAACTCCTCCCGATGGATCACCCGCGCAGCGTTGGTCGCGAAACGCTCGTCGTTGCCCCACTCCGGTTGACCGATCAACTTGCACAGGCGCACAAATTGTTTGTCGTTGCCTACGGCCAACGCGAACCAGCCGTCCGCAGCGGCAAAGCTCTGGTACGGCACAATGTTGGGATGACCGTTGCCAAAGCGTTGCGGCAGATTCCCGGAAATCAGGTAATTGCTGGCCACGTTCGCCAGCCAGCCCAATTGTGAGTCGAACAATGCAATATCGATATATTGACCCTCCCCCGTCCGCTCGCGGGCACCCAGCGCGGCCAGGATCGCAATGACAGCGTACTGCCCGGCGAATAGGTCCGCGGCTGCCACGCCGACCTTCATCGGCTCACCGTCCGGGTCGCCGGTGATGCTCATCAACCCGCCCATGGCCTGGATCATGAAATCGTAGCCTGGGCGATCGCGCAGGGGGCCTGTCTGACCGAACCCGCTGATCGAACAGTAGATCAGCCGCGGGCAGTCTGCACGAAGCGCCTCGTAGTCCAACCCATAACGCGCCAGCGTGCCCGGCCTGAAATTCTCCACCAGCACGTCGCTCTTCATCGCCAGGTCCCACAGCAAAGTCCGCCCCTCGTCGGTCTTCAAATTCACGACCATGCCACGCTTGTTGCGGTTGACGCACAGGTAGTAGGCGCTTTCGCCCGCCGCAAAGGGCGGGCCCCAGGCGCGCGTCTCGTCGCCATCCGGTGGCTCGACCTTGATCACATCCGCCCCCAGGTCGCCCAGAACCATCGTACAATAAGGACCAGCCAGCACTCGGCTCAGGTCGAGCACGCGCACGCCATGCAATGGTTGATTTTTCATGGACTGATTCTATCCGATGTTCAAACAAGACCTGACCTTTTCGACCCCCTACATGAACCAGGCCGGGACGCTGGGATTCGCGCCGGATTATCACGCGCCCGCGCCCTGGGACTCCTTCGGCGCGTTCGTGACCAACCCGCTCTCGCTGCGCCCGCGCCTGCCGACCGCCAAACCGGCCCTGATCGAGTACCCCGGCGGGTTCCTGCTGCATACGGGACTGCCCAATCCCGGCCTGTCCGCGGCGATCAAAAAGTATGCCCGCCGCTGGGCGGACTCGCGCCTGCCGGTCATCGCCCATCTGATGGCCGACCGTCCGGACGAGAGCATGCGCATGGTGCAGTCGCTGGAAGGGTTGGAAAACATCGCCGCCGTGGAACTCGGCTTTGCGCCCCTGCTGGCCGATGATATCATCCTGTTGACAATCGAAATGTGTTTGGGCGAACTGCCCTTGATCGTCAGCCTGCCATTCGAGCAGGTGCTTTCGCTGGGGCCGCGCGTCATTCAGGAGGGTGCTGCGGCGATCAGCCTGGCGGCGCCGAGGGGGATGGTTAACTACCCCCCTGCATCCCCCCATTTTCGCTCCATTTCCGAAAACGCTTCTCGGACGATAGAAAGCGAAAATGGGGGGAACAAAAGGGGGGTCACAGGTCGATTGAGCGGGCCGGCGTTGTTCCCGCAGGCCTTGTTGACCGTGCGGGATGCCGCCCGGGCCAACATCCCGGTCATCGGCGCGGGAGGTGTGAGTTCGAAAGCAAACGCCGACGCGATGCTCTCGGTCGGGGCGTTGGCCGCCCAGGTGGATGCCAGTTTGTGGCGGGGGGATTTTTTGTAATCCTATCTGGGTTTATATGCTTTCATCTGTGGTTGGTTCCAGCACCATCACGGGGATTTTCCGTTTCGCCGCTCTTTGCCTATACACTTCATAACCCGCGTAATATGAAACCGCCAATTGCCAGTAGCGCTCACGCTCTTCCCCTTCTACTTCGCGGGCAATATACGTCCCTGTTCGCCTGTTTACCATGACGATGCACTCCGGATTCGTTTTGAGATTGTGATACCAGGCTGGATGATGTTTTCGCCCGAAATTCGAGGCAACCAATACATATCTGTCGCCATCCAGATACCCGGCCAGGGGATGCGTGCGCGGCAGTCCGCTTTTGGCGCCGGTGGTGGTGAGCTCGATCACGGGCAAGCCCGCAGCGCGCGTGAAGTCCAACCTGCCGCCGCTGATCCGCAGAAGAAACGTATCTGCATGATGCAAAATCCTCGCCATCACAGCGCTGACAGGTCGCACCATCAAGAAGCGTTGTAAGAGACGTT
>DAOTXM010000002.1:0-11698 GCA_034435215.1 Anaerolineales bacterium | reverse complement strand
TTATACCTGTTATTGTGGTGTCCCCGCCTTCACAGGCAGGTACACCTAACCCAAATAAGGAGCCTGCACCCAGGCTTTTTAAACCATGGCTCTACCTTTTTTGGCGGGAAAAACGCCGAAATTTGGGTGTGAGCGCCCGCACGCGCGCTCACACCCAAATTTCGGACCTACGTCCCGTTAGAAGAAGACCGTAAATCACTCAAGGTCGTGCTCTGCCTTTGCGTCTGTTCGATCAACACCGTGCGCACGAGATCGCATACCTCACCGATTTTTTCATTCGCCAGTTGGTAGACGATTTCATTGCCGCGCCGGTTGCCATTCACGACGCCTACTGAACGCAGGATAGCCAGCTGGCGAGATATCGTCGACTGGTTCTGGTTCGTTTGCTGCATAATCTCGCTGACCGTCATGGGCCGCTCGCGCAAGACGTGCATGATGTGCAGGCGGGTGGCGTTACCCATCGCCTTGCAAAACTCTGCTTGAATATCGAAGATCGAGCGTTCCATAAGATTTCTCACCCTACCTTTCCCGGCGGAAAAAATGGCGCTCCACAGGTCGATCATGCTCATCCGAGGGACAGAGTACCAGCAACAAGCGTGAAAGGCCTGGGTCAGCACTTTTCCAACGATGCGGCAGATAGGCTTCGAAGAACAGGCTATCGTCTGGCCTTAACAAATATGTTTCAGTATCGACCGTATAGGCAACACACCCATCCAGACAGTAAACGAATTCCCGACCGGTATGCACGATGGGATCCCTGCCGCTATCAGCTTCCGCCTCGAGCGTGACGATAAAAGGCTCAGCCCCAAAACGCAGCATCCCGGCTCCCAGGTCTTCCATCGCCCCAAGCGCAAAGACGGCTCGCGGGCGATTCCCGCTTCTCTGGTACACAACCGTTCTATCACATTGCTCAGTCTGGAAAAACTCGGTGACCGGCACACTCAACCCTCGCGCCAACTGCTGCAAGGTGCTGACGCTGGGCGATGTCTTCCCGTTCTCGATCAAGCTCAAGGTGTTGACGTTCAACCCGCTCCGCTCCGCCAGCGCGCGGATGGACAATCCTGCATCCGCCCGCAGCATACGTAATCGTGCGCCCACATCAATAGAGCCCTCTTTTGACTCGGGCGCAAGATGGCCTTTGGAGGGGGCTGGGGTGGTACGGAATTGCTCAGTCATGAAATCTTCCACAGGATAGCTCAACCATTATTATAGTTGCCATCTTCAAAAATAGCAATATATTATCACAATGTATTGGTTGTACGGCTTGATAGGCCTGCCGTATATGATCAAGTGACCGTCATCTACTCCCTGCGCTGCACTACGGGATGCTTCGCGAAGAAGACAGTCACCAGATCATGAACGCCGCAACCAGGCCACCAACTGCGTGACCCCCAGAGCTGCCACCAATGCGAGCAGCATGATCCACTCGAAGGTGAATTCCAGGCGTACGAGCATGGCAATGCTGGCCAACGATACCCCCATAAATGTGACGATCGTCAAGCGTGTCAGGTGACGACGTTCGAGCGTGCGCAGGTCATCGGTCTCGGCTGCGAAGCGCAGGCGGCGCATGAAATCGGTCAGGTCCCAGGCCAGCAGTCCACCCAGCGCACCGGAGACCATCCAACCGGGTGAAAGTTCGATCCACAAGCCATAACCGGCCAATGCTACCAAAACCAGGAGCGCGATGCTTGCATACCAGGTCCAGCGCCGCCTGCCTGCAAACAGCCAGAGCGCGCCAAAGACCAGCAATCCGCGCGCCAGCGAGTCAAAGCCCGCGCCCGCATATGCAAACGACAGGGACCCGATGCCCATCAAGACGCTGACCACAAATACAAAGTAGCTCATCGGTGCCCCCTGATGGCACGCAACAACGCAGGCGGCGGCCCCAGGCGGCGCTTCAAGACCTGGTCGAAGGGATGCGCCACATTCCAGTCTAACACTTGCACCCCGGCGCGCTGTAATTTTTTCAACAGCAAATTTCTCTCCATACCCACAATCCGCGCTGCAAGCTTTACCGAGGGCGCGTCCGGTAAATACGACAATTCGAAAGCAACCGGGTCCGGGCTGATGACCATGATCTGGTAGCCGCGTGCTCGCAATTGAATCAAAACTTCCAGATCGCCGGCATCCAACGGGCTGACCAGCACCACTTGTGAATGCGCCGGAAAGAAGCGCACCGGGATATGTTCCAGCCCTGAAAAGACCGGACTACCTCCGGTCTGTGCATGCGCCAGCGCCTGTAAAATGCGTTCACGCTGCAACTTGCCATATCCGGGAAATGTCCAGTCCAGGTAGCGGCCGTAGTGTAACAACCCCACACGGTTGCCCTGCGACAGGAACGCATCCGCCAGCGAAGCCGTAGCCAGCACCGAATGTTCGAACAAAGAACGCCCGCCACGGAACAGGTTGGTCTTTTCCCTGCCGTCCAGTACGATGCCGACATCCGCCACGCGTTCCTGCTGGAACTCGTTGGCATACAAGGTCTCGCTATATCGTGCACTGGCGCGCCAGTTGATCCAGCGCGGGGGGTCACCCGGCTGGTATTCGCGCAATCCAAAGAACTCCACCCCCGCCCCGCCCACCCTGGCAGGGATCGTCCCGGAATAGACGCGCGTACGCCGCGTGCGGATGGGGATGTACTTCAGCCGGGTCAAGGGCGGGAAGACGAACAGCTCGCTGCGCACCGGGACCTGGTACCTGCTCTGCTGAAGCCCGAAATGATCCATGGCCTGGGCCTTCAACGCTTCGAACGGATAGCCGCCACGCGGCCCCTGGACGGTATATGTCCAGGAATAGGATTCACCCTTTTTCAACGAGAGCAGGTGGCGGGGCGATCCGTCGCGTATGACCAAAGCAGGGGAATAACCGTCGTCGAGCAGCAGTTCTTCTGCGTCCCCCCCGCGATTGGTCACATCCACACTTACAATCACATCTTCTCCCGGAGCAGCGCGCTCACTGGAGAGTGTACGATGCACGTCCAGGTTGAGCCTCTCCGGTCCACGCCAGAAGCCCACCATCAGGTAGGCAACGAAAGGCAGAGCCAGGCTGACGAATTCGCCATGTAATGTAGAAAGTCCTGTCAGCAAGAGAACGTAGATGATGAGGATAAGGATGATGGTGCGAGACATAACCCTCCTACCCTTTGCGGGGGTATCCCCTGGCTTCTCTACCTGGGGAAAGGAGAATCAGGAGATCACCGGCACAGGTGTTTTTTCCAGCACATCCCGGATGACTTCGCCCGCGACCTGGTGCGACATCCAGTATTCAGGTTGCAGGAGGAGGCGGTGACTGAGCACGGGCAGAGCAAATCGTTTGACGTCGTCTGGGAGGATGTAATCGCGGCCCTCCAGAGCGGCATGCGCGCGCGCCATCTTGAGGAAGGCCAGCGAGCCGCGCGGGCTGGAACCGACCGCCACGCGCCGATCGGAGCGGGTGGCGTGTACGAGATGGGCAATGTACCCTTCGAGATCGGCATCCACATGCACAGTTTCGACCACGGCGCGCATCTCGAGCAACTCCCCGGCAGTGGTTACTCGGTTGAGAAAAACCTCGTCCTGCCGGCGCTCATGACGGCGATGCAGGATTTCCTTCTCTTCCTCCACGCTGGGATAACCAACGGTTAACTTGAGCATGAAACGGTCGAGTTGCGCTTCGGGAAGCGGGAAGGTGCCTTCGTACTCGATGGGATTCTGGGTCGCCAACACCAGGAAGGGTTCCGGCAAGCGCATGGTCTCGCCTTCGAGCGTGACCTGCTCCTCCTGCATAGCTTCCAACAACGCAGACTGGGTTTTGGGAGAGGCGCGGTTGATCTCGTCCGCCAGGATGATGTTGGCGAAGACAGGACCTTTGCGCAGTTCGAACTGGTTGCCGACGCGGTTATACACGTAACCACCGGTGATGTCGCCCGGGAGCAGGTCCGGTGTAAACTGGATGCGCTTGAAATCCAGTCCCAGCACGGTGGCAAAGCTGCGTGCAATGAGCGTTTTGCCCAGTCCCGGATAATCTTCGAGCAGCACATGTCCGCCAGCCAGTGCCGCAGCCATGACCATTTCGAGCAGGTCGCGTTTGCCCACGATGGCACGCTCGACTTCAGATATGACCTGCTTGCCCAGGGTAGATACTTGTTTAACGTCTGCCATTCGTCTCCATTTGTGCTTCAAGGAATTCCACGGCTTGTTTTATATCCAAATCAAGCGGGGTTGGCCGGGGGCGTCGAAACGGCCAGGAGGAATTGGGATAATCTGCAAAAGAGCCATTCAAACCCACATCCAGATATGCGTCGACAGCTTGCGCGGGATGCCAGTCACGCCCGGTCAGCGGGCCAAGAACTTTCGCACTATCCCGGTCTCCGCGTTGGATAAGCAGGTCACGCGCCAGTTTCCCCAAACGATGCGCGATCTGCCATTTGACGTAAATACCCCGATGTGCTTTTTCCAGAGAAACTGCCAGCCCTTCGACAGGACCATGCGAGGGTTTGGTTCCATGTTCTTCACGCAGGCCATAGGTATCGTGAGCGTTCAGGCTGCCGAAAAACAGCATCGCGACAAATACGACCAACACGATCCAAAGGATGATTTGGGGGAAAGCGTCATAATAAAGGTCCAGGATCCACCACAAATAAGCCATGGGAAGGATGACTGTCTTGCGGATGACATCCTGCAAGGCAAACGCCAACACAAGCGCCACCAACAGCGCACCGACCAATGCGAATATCCTGACCCGTTTCATGCCGTCTCCCCGCAATAATGCAGAATGGCCGTCAAACAGGAAACGGCTTCGTTGATCTCAGTTTGGCTCGATCTTTTTGCGCCATAACGCACGGATTCGAACAAACGCGTCAGACGCCGCACCGGCTCGCTAGGCAAGCCAGCCTGTTCCAGGCGCCGGGCAAATTCAGCCGGGGTCATGGCTTCCTTGCGGACCAGGCCTCGTTTGCGGTCTACGGTGTCGCTCATGCGCGCGTAGCAATCCACGATCGCATCCTCCCAAGCGCGACCGGCTGTTAGATCATCGAGCGTCGAGCGGGCGATCAGAGCCAGATCGTCAAGCGGCTTCGCCGGGATACGCAGACTATTGAGACGCTTCCACCAGCGGAACAGGCCCCAGGTCAAGGCAAGGAGCGCCAGAACCACGCCCAGGCTGATGAGATAATTCACCCAGTTCGGCAAATCAGGGGGGGTAAATGCCGGGAATGGCGGCAGTTCTTCGGCTGGCATCTCACCAAACGCTTCCCCCGCACCCATCGTCAGATCCGGCAGGGTCAATAAATTGTGTTCCAGCAGGTAAAAGATCGCCCAGAAGGAAACAGCAAAAACAAGGAACGTGCGGATAAGCCGTTTGCGAAATTCCGGTGACAGGATGGACGAGACCAGCAATACCAGCAGGAACAGCAACAACCAAAAGACGAGCTGCTTCCACAGCGGCACATCGGTGATCGCACGAAACGCACGGTCCACGGAAAATTGAATCGTTTCGGTTTCGGCGCGACCCAACGCACGTCCGGCGCGGAATTCCACGTCATGCAAGCCGGAAGCGAGCAATAGAAGCGTGATGAACGAAAGGATCGATAGAAAAAGGACGAAGCGTTTTTGTGTAAAGATGCGACGCATACCAGAGAAATTTTACCATCCTGAACTTGCAAGTTTGCCGGGCAAATCCAGTATACCGAAAGATGCCCGGTTTTTCGAACCCTCTGTAGAAGGGTCTTAGCCCTGCAGGGATTATTGTGATAAATCCGGGTATCTACCATGGAAATTCCCAGAGAGCTAAGATTTTTCACAGCAGGGAGAAAATCTGGCATGTTATACTCGATGGAGATGAATACTGTATCCGTTAATCCTTCCGACTGCACGGGGAACATCCATCCGGCAGCCGTCAAGGGTATGGAATTGTTCAACGCGGGGGAATACTGGCTGGCGCACGAAGCGCTGGAAGAGGCCTGGAAAGAGGAGAATGGCACCATCCGGGAACTCTACCGGGCCATCTTGCAAACGGCGGTCGTGTATCTGCACGTCACGCGTGCCAATTACAACGGCGCGATCAAGGTCTACGAGCGCGTGCAGAAATGGATCACCCCCTGGCCAGACATATGCCGCGGGATCGAAATCGGACGGCTCCACCGGGACCTGGAGTTGGTCATCGCGGAAGTACGGCGTCTCGGCTCGGATGGGTTGACTGGCTTCGACCGCGCCCTGCTTAAACCGGTGAGATGGACATGATCGATCAAACTCCTCCCCCATCTAAACCGAAACAAGAGGTGACTCAAAACCCCAGGCTGATGGTGTGCACGCAAAACATGTCAGGGACAACCCGCGAAAATGGGTGGGCGTGCTTCGCAAGCCCACCCAGCGGTACTTTCTGACAACCTTTGCAGGCACACGAACCAAAAATATGCAGGCATTAAAGTGGGAAACCCTGTATAATAAATTATAGAGGAGTCTATGGAGATCCTGGTTATTAGCACCGATTTGATGGAACGCACTGTAATACAGCAGGTATTGCAGCATAGCAACCATAAAGTTACTTTCGTCGAGACCGTAAAGGATGCATGGAAGCTGATCGTCGAACAGGGATTTCGCTTTACGATTGCAGATGCATCCGTCGACGAACAAAGCATTCACCAACTCATCCAGCATGTACGCAGCAACCCGAACCTGCCCGGGCATACTTACATACTTTTGCTGCTCAACAAAGGCCAGAATGGTACCCTGATCGCCAGCCTGGGTGTGGGTGCCGATGATTATTTGAACAAACCCGTCGCTCCGCAGGAATTGAAAGCGCGGGTTTCCGTGGGTGTGCGGATTCTGTCCATGGGGGATACACTTTTACAGGCGCGCGACCAACTGGAAAACCTGGCCATGTACGATAACCTGACCGGTCTGATGAACCGTCAGGCGTTCTACAAGGTTGCCCAGGGAGAGCTGGAACGCGCCAGACGGGCCTCGGAAGGCGTCAGCGTCATCGCTTTCGATGTTGACAATTTCAAAGCAATCAACACCAAATATGGACATGCTGTGGGAGACAATGTCCTGCAAATCGTAGCCCAGCTCATCCGTGAAAAATGTCGCCCTTACGATTGCATCGGTCGCTGGGCGGGTGACCAGTTCACAATCGTCCTGCCGGGTGTTGTCAGCACGGATGCCGAGAAGATCTCGAAACGCATTTTGACTGGTGTGCAATCCAGTGACATTTCGCTGACCAACGGGCCAGCCCTGGAAATCAGACTTAGCGCTGGCATCGCTTCCACCCAGACTATTAATGCCTACGCAGAGATCGACACCTTCATCCAAAACGCTGTCATGGCTATGAAACACAGCAAGCAAAACAAAGACGAAGAAGTAGGCGTCGTCTTTGTGTAGCGATATATAATGCCCACGGTTGAAAATTGCGCATCCCTGCTCGTAAAAAGGCGCGATTTTCAACCGACCTGGGTATAGATCCGAAACAAGCACATAGCGCCCGCCTGCCAAGCGAGTGCTTTTTTGTTTACCTAAAATACGCGCGCTCACACCCAAAATTTCGGCGTTTTTCCCGCCAATAACGGTAGAGCCATAATCAAAAAATGAACTCCAGCAACAAGAGCGCCAGCATGCCCCCCAGGATGGTCAACAGGGTGTTCCTGGTCCTCCAGGCTACCAGCACAGCCACCAACCCGGCCAGCAAGCGGAAATTCATCAGCGACAGATCGACGCGTCCGGATCGGATCAACAACTCAGGGACGACGATGGCGGACAGCACCGCCTGGGGAACGAACCGCAACGCCCTGCGCAGTGTATCTGGAACCTCGAACCTGCCCAGCAGGTAAATGAAGACGAACCGCATCCCAAAGGTTAACAACCCGCCCAGCAGGAGGATCAACCAGATGTTCACAGAGGCTCCTTTGGGGGAGTTCTTGCCTCCATCCAGGTCCCAACAGCTATTCCCAATACCCCGGCGATCATCAGGCCAAGTTTATACGGCAGACTGTACGCCAACAATGCCACCGTACCTGCCGTCAGCGAAGCAACCAGTGCGGGACGGTCCTTCAGCGCAGGCATGACCAAAGCAATAAAAGTAATAGGCAGCGCAAAGTCCAGGGGCCAGGATTCGGGTAAGGTCGCACCCAGCAGGATTCCCGCAGCGGTGCTCAACTGCCAGGACGTCCACAAGGTCAAGCCGGCGCCCAGGAAGAACCAGTGACCGGATGATGGATTTTTCTCCTTTTCATAGTTGAGGATCGTTACCGCGTATGCTTCATCCGTGAGCAGATAGGACAACAACACCTTCCAGCGCATGGGCAGGGTGCGTACATACGGCGCGACCGAAGCGCTATAGAGCATATGCCGCAGGTTGACGACACCCATCGTCAATACGATCACCAAGCCGGGCACAGCGTCGCGCACAAGTTGTGTGGTGATGAATTGTGCTGACCCCGCAAAAACGATGGATGACATCATTTGCGCGGGAGCAGGCGCAAGTCCAGCACTGAGCGCGAGCACGCCGTAGATCATTCCAAAGGGGGCTACGCCGATCAAAAGCGGGAGTTCAGCCCGAACTCCCGCCCAAAATGACTTTCGCTGAAGATTCATAGGAAGATCCCGCGTACGGTTATGACACCAAACATTCAATGGACAGGGAATTTTACGAATTATACGCGATTGGCTGGCCTGTTTACACGCAATATGAATCCAAGTGTGCATGCAAAACATGTCAGGGACAACCCGCGAAAATGGGTGGGCGAGCTTCGCACGCCCACTCATTTTCGCGGTACTTTCTGACAACCTTTGCGTGCACACGAATCCAAATATGGGGCCAAAGTGTAGAAACACAACGCTCGATTGGAATGAATTAACCAAATACAGTGAACTCCAGAGGCTTTAACAGAAGATCCCCATTTGCCGAAATCTCGCCTGACCCGAACAAGCGTAGTTTTCCTGCGAGATGATTCTGTTCGATGACCTTCGCAGGAACAACCTGCTCGCCTTCGCTGAAATTGGCGAAGACCACTGCCCTTTCCCCTGCATGCAGGCGGGTATAACCGAGCACGTGCACATTTTCGGTCGAAATGACTTCGAGCTCCCCACCGGCAAAGACAGGCTGTGCCTTCCGCAATGCGATCAAGGCCTTCAGGCTTTGAAAAACACGCCCTTCGATGGTATTCGGGTTTTCACGGCGCGCATAGGCGTCCCAGTCGGCAGGAGGTCTGTGCGTCCAGCGGCTGTCGTGTTTATGTTGTGGATGGTCGCGATAACTGTAATCATTCAACATGCCAATTTCGTCGCCCAGGTAAATGAGCGGGATACCGCCAACGGTCATGATAACGCCGTGGATCAGGGCGATGCGGCGGATAGCCAATTCCACTTCCTGCGGTCCTTCTTCGTTGATGGCCTTTTCCAGTCCAGCCAGTGAGGCGCAGGTCCCCGAGATGCGACAGTCGCCTGTTTTAGGGTTTTCCTGGAAAGGCAGGCCACGCGCAAAACTGCCGGGGAAACGACCACGGTAGAATTCATTCAGGAAACTGCGGTGATCGTTTCCGTTTACTCCCAAGATGGCGGCATCCTCATCGGAGAAGGTCCAGCCGATGTCATCGTGACAACGAACGTAGTTCACCCAGGCGGTTCCGGGGTCCAGTTTGAAGCGGGTCGCCAGCGCCTGGGTCAGCAGGCGGACTTTGCGGGTGGCCAGCGAGTTCCACAACAGAGCCATCAACAGCGGATTGTACGAAAGCTGGCATTCCTGCGGAGAGATATATTTGACGACTTCATCGGGATGCACGATGGCCTCTGATTTGAACAGCAGCGCCGGGGCAGCTATGCGCGCCACGGAATTGAAAGCCCGGATCAGTGCGTGCGCTTCCGGCAAGTTCTCACAACTGGTTCCCAATTTCTTCCAGATGAACGCTACTGCATCAAGGCGTAATATTTCCACGCCCTGGTTGGCCAGGAACAGAATTTCTTCCGCCATGCGGTTGAAGACACCCGGGTTGGCATAGTTCAAATCCCATTGATAATTATGGAAGGTGGTCCAGACCCAACCGGACTCTATTCTCTGTTCCTCTACTCTGTCAGACACATGTCCCAAAGGGAGAGGGGTAAAAGCTCCTGCATGTTCTTCCGGGAAAATTTCGCGCAAATGTCTTTCATAAGCATCCGGCATGCTGCGGTCGGGGAAGATATAGTACATCTCCTGAAAATCTGGCTCGCCTGCTTGTGCGCGCACGGCCCAGGTATGCTCATCCGAGGTATGGTTGAAGACCAGGTCTGCCACCAGGCTGATGCCTGCGGCGCGCAGATCGCCTGCCAGCAAGGCCAATTGTTCCATCGTTCCCAACGGCGGATGCACTTCACGATAACTGCTGACGGCATAGCCGCCGTCGTTCTCGCCTTCTGGCATTTTGAAGAACGGCATGAGATGCAAATAGGTCAGACCAAGTTCCTGGAAATAGGGGATTTTCGAACGCAGCCCCTCTAAATCCCCGGCGAACAGGTCCACGTAACACACTCCGCCCAAGGCCTGGTTCGATTGAAACCAGAGCGGCTCCTCCTCCCGGGTCTCATCCAGGGCGCGCAAATCGGCAGGACGCTGGAACCAGGCGCGCGCCAGGCTGGTGATTAAGTCCTCGACATGAAAGAAAAAGTCGTAGCGATGGCTGTATAAGCTGTAGTAAAGCCGGAAGAGTAGAGGAAAATGCCGATGCAAGCGGGCAGTAAAGACCTTCCATCCTCCGGCATCGATCTTGATCTGTTCAGCCAGGTGGGTTTCCAGACGAGGCAACAGTCGGCTCAGGGTCCGTAAGGCTTCGCGGTCGAGGGAGATGGGGAGGGACATGAAACATTCACCAGGGGTAGCAAACGTGGAGGCTGTTAACAGGTCGAACCGAAGTTCCTATTTGGTACAACCCAACGATGGGTTAGGGTTAATCGTCAGTGGCCAATGGTTGAACGGTTAATGGATAATGGTTAAAGCCTGTTGCGCCAGGGCGATTGCGCCCAGCACACCAGACCGTCCACCCAGCCCAGGCGGGACAATGTAAGTGTCGATGTCCTGCTGGACAACCGGGGATTGCACATAACCGTTCAATGAGGCCTGTGCTTTCTGCCGAATGAGCGACATCAATTGTGGTTGTTGCGCCACACCGCCGCCGATGATGATGCGTAGGGGTGAGAGTGTGCAAATAAAGCTATGCAAGGCCAGTGCAATGTAATGCGCTTCCAGATCCCAGGCGGGGTGATCGCGCGGCAGGGTCTCGGCCCGCTGTCCCCAGCGTTTTTCCAGGGCGGGGCCGGAAGCCAGTCCTTCAAAACAACCGCCATGAAAAGGACAGGTGCCTTCGAAGGGGTCTGCCGTTTTGTCATGGGGAAGCAGGATGTGTCCCATTTCAGGGTGCAGCAGGCCGTGCATCAGAGTCCCGTTGACCATCCCACCACCGCCGATACCAGTGCCGATGGTCAGGTAAATGAAAGTATCCAGACCGCGGGCTGCGCCCCAACGCCACTCCCCCAACGCCGCGCCGTTGACATCGGTGTCGAAGGCGATGGGCAGGTCGAAAGCCGCACGCAACGGGCCGACGATGTCGGCGTTCGTCCAGCCGGGCTTGGGCGTCGGCAAGATACAGCCAAATGTAGCGGAAGCAGGATGAGGGTCCACGGGCCCGAACGAGGCAACGCCAATCGCAGCGACCGGACCCAAGACTTGAGTCTGCTCCTTGAAGAAGGCCACA
>DAOTXM010000001.1:0-2478 GCA_034435215.1 Anaerolineales bacterium | reverse complement strand
TGCGCCTGGCCTTCGCTGTCGCGGCGCATCTCGAACCCGAGATCCTGGTCGTGGACGAGGTGCTGGCGGTCGGCGACGCCGAGTTCCAGAAGAAATGTCTCGGCAAGATGGGCGATGTGGCCCAGCAGGGACGTACTGTGCTGTTCGTCAGTCACAACATGTCCGCCATTTTACGATTAACCCAAGAAGCCATCGTACTCAACAAGGGCCAGCTCATTATGCGCGGTCCCACCCAACAGGCGGTGGATTTTTACCTTTCCTCCGGCCAGGCTCAGGCGGGCGAGCGCATCTGGGATGCGGATGAAGTCCCGCCCAACGCCGCCCCCTTCCGTCCGATTGCCATGCGCCTGAAAGACCAGAAAGGCAGGGTCATCGACACGGTCCGTTCCATTGAGCCGGTCACAGTCGAGATGGAATACCGCCTCGAAGCGCCGCTTACCGGCCTGCGCATCGGCTTCTATCTCAGCACCATGCGTGGCGAGTACGTCATCACCTCCTTCGACACCGACGATGCGCAGCATTACGAAAAATTCAGCGCGCGCGACCCCGGTCATTACCTCAGCCGCTGCGCCCTGCCCGCCGACCTGTTCAACGAGGGCCGCTACTCGTTGGGCGTCAACGCCAGTTCCTTCGGCGTGCGCCGCTACTTCCAGGATGAGCAGGCCCTGGCCTTCAACGTCGATATTTCCGGCGCGCCCGGCACACAATGGTCCGAGCCACGCCAGGGTCCCATCCGCCCGCGCCTGGATTGGAAGATCGAAAAAGTCAAATAAGTTTTGCAGGTCTGACAAGTCTGACATGTCAGACCGGTTGGACCTGTTAGAGCGTGTCTGAAAACTTGAAAAAATAGGGAAGGTTGGGCAAACTTGTGGAATGACCAAATCTCAACAAATTTACCCAACCGACCTGAATGATACCCAATGGTCGAAAATTCGGCCATACCTGCCAGCCGCAGCGTCAACCGGTCGGCCGCGTGAACATGGTTGGCGCAGGATTTTGAATAGCATTTTCTATGTTCTGCAAAGTGGGTGTGCATGGCGCATGTTGCCGCGCGACCTGCCACCTTGGCAAACCGTCTACCACTACTTTCGCTTATGGCGGAAGAATGGCTTGTGGGAACGCTTGAACCGCATGTTACGAGAAAGAGTACGCCTGCAATTTGGCAAGAAGCGTCGGCCAAGTGCCGCCATCCTGGATAGTCAATCCATAAAGACTTCGGAAGGTGGTCTAGCATGTGGTTTTGACGCTGGGAAGCAGGTGACTGGACGAAAAAGGCATACCTTGGTAGACACATTAGGCTTGATCCTCAAGGTGATCGTGACGGCTGGCAATGTGCAAGATCGTGATGGAGCCAAATGCTTGCTGAAAGAAATCAGTGTTGAAAAAGAGGTGGTCCAACGTTTGGAACTCATCTGGGCAGATGGAAGCTATCGCGGCGAGTTGATCGCTTGGCTGGAAGACCTTTTGGGCTGTAAGTTGGAGATCGTTGAAAAACCAAAGGATCAAGTTGGCTTTCAAATCCTGCCTAAACGCTGGATTGTGGAACGCACCTTTGCCTGGCTGGTTCGTCAGCGTCGCCTGGCACGAGATTACGAACGCTTGCCGGTAACTAGCGAAGCCTTCATCTACGTCGCCATGATCAGACTCATGCTTCGCAGATTAGCCTCCGCATGACTTTTCAGACACTTTCTTAGACCTGTTATGAAACCCACCCTCAAATCCGTCCTTGGCTCCCTCCCCTACACCGCCGACCTCTATGATGCCATTCTTAAAGGCCGTCCGCGCACGCGCTACAACCTCGAGCAGCTCCAGGCGGCCTTGCCTACTGCTGTCGAACAAACACGCCCATTTATTGAAAAAGTGCCAAAAGGAAAAAAACTCTTGCTTTTCGCCACCCTGCACTACTGGGTCGAGCAAGCCGCCATGGTCGGGCTGGCTCTGCGCGGACTTGGGCATGATGTCACCGTGGCTTATCTACCTTACGGCGACTGGCGGAAAGAAGTCAATGACTTTGACCTGCGTCGTCAGGATTTATACACAAAGCGTGTCCTAAAACCATTAACGGGACTGGTACACACCGTTTCTCTGCTGGATATCAAGCCTGCCCCCGTTTTAACGACGAATCTGACCGATGACATCCGCCTCGTCTCCACCTATGATACGCAATACACCCTGCAAGTCGAAGATGTGGACGAGACCAGCGACCTCTTCCGCCTGCGCCTGCGCCGCAACGACCACGCCACCCGCGCCGCGCTGGCCTACATGCAGGCTGAGAGGCCGGATGTGGTGCTCATCCCCAACGGGACCATCACCGAACTGGGCGCGGTCTACCGCGTGGCACGGCATCTTGGCTTCCGGACTGTAACCTACGAATTCAACGACCAGCGCGAGCAGGTCTGGATCGCGCAAGATGATGAGGTCATGCGCCAGCGCACGGACGATCTTTGGGCGGCGCGTGGCGGGCAGAAATTGACTGAC